>JBKEAN010000234.1:0-9755 GCA_047972415.1 Mangrovibacterium sp. | reverse complement strand
GTTGAGTCGCCGGCAATAAACACGATGGGCAAGTCATTTGCCTCTTCAATTTCAATTGATGAAACGCAGGGTGCCGGGCCGTTAAACTCCAGGCTCAAGCTGTTGTCCCAGTTCAGGTAAGCCATTTCGCGCGGCTTGCGGCGAACTTCCAGCGAGTCGTTAATTTTCGGGGTACGCAGGTCAACAACAATAGTTCTCGTCACCACTTCACCCGGCTTGGTTTGTACGTTTTCCAGCATCAGCCGGCGCGATTCGGCTTTCACCGTTGTGGCGCTGGCCGTTACCGGGTTTCCCAAGGTAATGGTGATTTTGTAACGACCTTCGGGCAGATCAATTTTAAAAGAAAAAGCTTTGTCCGATCGGATCCAATCGCCGGTGAGGCTGTCGTTTCCTGCTTGTACCCCGGTTTTCAGTTTCCCGGACGGAATAAAGCCGAAGCCGGTTTCAGGCGTATAAATCGATGTTCCGGACAATTGGGTGTAGCCAGCTTTTAGGGGGCCAGTGCCTAAATCAAATTTTTTGATCAGCTTTCCGGCATGAGCCTGCACGCAGACCGTGAGCGCCAACAACAGCGTGACTAGTATTTTATTTGCTTGTTGTATCATGTATTGAGTCGTTTTATTTTTTCTGAAATTTATTGAGCTTCAGCTTGGGCTTCACCGGCTGCTGCATTTCTTCGCCGATGTAGAAGCCGGTATGAGGAGGCTGGTTGTAGGCTACATTTTGCCAGGCAATCCCCAGTCGGTAAACGGGGTCTTGCATCAGCGTAATTAAACGATGTTTTGTTGGGATGGTGCTGGTGTACACGCGAAGCGAACGGTTATCATCGGTACGAAAAACCACCTCTTCGCGCCAGTCGCCCAAGAGGTCGGCACTCAGTACAGGCGTGGATTTGGTGCCGTTGTTGCTTGAGCATCCATCAGCTACCAGCAAAGGCTTAAGCTCCTGGTTTTCCCAGTCCCATTTCATTACCCGGTTCTTATCGAGTAGTTCGCGCAAGAGGTCACCGTCCCACCAAAGAGCAAAGTTGCAGCTAGCCGGTGTCTCGTCCGATATCTTTTCACCTAGGGCATTCCACATTCCTTTAAGCCCGGCGCCAAAAACCCAGCATTCAGCTCCCGCGTAGCGCGGGTCAACGTTGAACGCCACTCCGCGGCCAGGGCCTTCTCCCTTATCGCCGCCGTCCTCGTCGGCTTTTGCGGAGGCTACTTTCCACAAAACTTCGCCGGTACGGGCATCGCGAAAGTTCATTCCGGCATCGTCAAAGCGTTCTTGGATGTTGAATACTTCCAGCCCGGGACGGGTGGGATCCAAGTCGGAAAAGTGCATGGCATCCGCGTGGCCCAATCCCGTTGAATACAGTCCCTTGCCATTGTTGTCGATAACGGCGGCGCCGTAAATAATTTCATCGCAGCCGTCGCCGTCCACATCGCCCACGCTTAGGTTGTGGTTACCCTGCCCGTGGTAGGCTGCATTGCCGGGTGTGGCGTCGTCGCTGTCAAAAATCCACCGCTGTGTTAGTTGTCCGTTTTGAAAGTCGTAGGCCGCTAGCGTTGCGCGGGTGTAGTAGCCGCGGCACATAATGAGCGAAGGGTGAATGCCATCCAGGTAAGCCACGCAGGCCAGATAGCGTTCGCTTCGGTTAGCGTGTCCATCGCCCCATACTTCTTTCATTTGTTCGGGTCTTGGGTTTTGGGTCAAGGGGTGACGGCGTGGTTCAAACGGCATCGTTGCCAGTACTTTTCCGCTTAGCCCGTCAAAAATGCTGAGGTACTCCGGGCCACTCAGTATGTGTCCTTGTTCGTTACGGTAGTCGGCGTTGGGGTTGCCAATTGATTGGCCTGTACCGTCGGTAGCACCATCGGCGGTTTTCATAGCTATTTCGGCGCGACCGTCGCCGTCAAAATCGTACACCATAAACTGGGTGTAATGTGCGCCTTCGCGAATGTTTTTTCCCAAGTTAATAGTCCATAGTAAGCGCCCATCCAATTTGTAAGCCTGAAAGATGGGCTCATCGGTAGGGCCGTTGTGGCTGTTGTCGTGCGCTCGGCCGGTCATGTGAACGACCAGTTCGTAGTCGCCGTCTCCATCCAAATCGCCCGCGGAGCCATCGCCGGGCGAGTAGCCTTCGGGCGTTTGCAGCGGAATGGTCAGGTAGGGTTCAACGCTGTCCCTAGAGGTGAGCCTGTAGCTACCGTCGGCGGGCAGTTCTTGTCCGTTAACGACGGGTTTCACCGTGTAAATGTAATTGCCATTAGGCAGCTTTGCCAAGTCCATCATCGAAGTGGACCTGGTTAGAGCTTGGTCGTTCAGTTTTTGGACTTCACCCTTTTCTGCCTGGCGGTACAGGTTGAAGGCGATGTTACTGGCATCGCTGTTGAGCAGGCGCCAGCTCACAAAAACACTGTCTCGGCCAGCTTGCACCGCTACCAGCCCGCGATTGAGGTATTCCATTTGCCGCTGCCCCTGGGCAAGCAAGACCGGGAACATGAATGCAAGTAATAGTTGTCGTTTCATTTGTCGTAATGAGTTTAGTTTGAACTGCAGTTAATACAAAACGCATTAGTTTCTCATTTAAAGATAGTTAGTTTGTAAAAAATCTATTATTTCGATGTTTTTGGCAGGGGTATCATTAGTTTTGTTTCTTCGTTGTCCGGCTCATTCAATTTCGACATGTCAACATAGCCAAACAGGGTACAGTCTTTCAGCTGTTTAATTTCCCGGGCAAGGATAAAGGCATTCAGACGTGCGCCGGCTTCGGTGGTGTGGGTGTGGTCTTTTTTGAAAAATTCCTTTACCGCTGCAGGTCCCATGGCCTCGTAGTCTTCAGCAACCGCTTCATTCAGGTTGATAAAAAAAGCGCCTTCGGCTTGCGCGGCCTCCTCTGCCCATTTGCTGTATGAATCGGCAGCCCGCTCCACCTTGCCGTTTTTCCACTCGTTGCGCGGAATCATGCTGATGACAACTGGGATAGCTCCTTTGGCTTTGGCTTCGGAAATGTAATGGCGCATGTACCAGCCGTAGGTTTGGACGACCTCTGTGGTATCCTGTCCACGGGTCACGTCCTGGCTCTCGTTGCCGGTGCCGGGCAAGGAGCCGCGAAATTTCTCACCATCTACTTTCCCACCGTCGTTGTGTCCAAACTGAATGAGCAGGAAGTCACCGTGGCCGAGTTGTGCCAGCACCTCGTTCCACAGCCCTTCGTAACGGTAAGTACGGCTGCTGCGGCCGCCACGGGCTTTGTTGTAAAACTCGATTCGGGTCGAATCAAAAAAGGCAGGCAGTTCGCGCCCCCAGCCAATTGTTTCACCTTTTCCGTTGGCCACTGTAGAGTCGCCAATGATAAATACTTTCTTTTTGATGGGAAAATTAATCAACGGACTGGGCGAGAGGTAATCTTTTAGCCAGCAATTGTCCAGTTCTTTCAAGCCTGCAACGACCTTAGAAGCGGCTAGTGCCGCACCTTTGGCCGAGGTATGGGTGTGGTCCCAATCGAAAAAATAAGTGTTGGTCACAGCTTCCTGCCCGAGAGAGTCGAGCACATCGGCAAGTTTAAAGTTGAGGTTGATGAAGCCAGTTTCTTCCAGTTCGGCAATTTCTTTGGCCCATTTGCCGTAGCTTTGGTCGTTGCGAACGATCTTGCCGTCTTTCCAGTCGTTGCGCGGAATGGGCGCAATGACGATAGGAATCCCTCCTTTTTCCTTGGTTTCTATTACGTATTGGCGCATGTACCAGCCATAGGAGTGTACTATTTCGTGCTCGCCGGTGATCAGGTTGTCAATTTCTTCGGTTTCTTCACCAATTCCCTTAAAGGTGCCGCGTGCGCGGATGGTGTCGTTGATGGGACCGCTGTCGTTGTGCCCAAACTGCATCAGCACATAGTCGCCCGCTCGCATGTGGCGAAGCACTTCGTCCCATAAACCTTTGCTGCGGAAACTGCGGCTACTGGTTCCGCCGAGCGCATGGTTTTCTATGTTTATTTTAGTCGTATCAAAATACTGCTGAATGGGATCGCCCCAGCCCCAAAGTCCGTTGGCTCCATCACCACGTCCGTTTTTTACGGTCGAGTCGCCAATAATAAAGAGTGTTGGTTTAACCGCTTTGCTTTGTTCTTCCCGTTTTGTGCGGCAGCCCACCAGACCGAGAATGAGAAGCGAAAAAATAACTAAGCGTTTCATTTTATATCTTTTGTTTTATCGACTATTTCTTTTTATTGTTTGAACAGTTTTCAACATCGGGCGGATGCTTACGCTAATTCTAAGCTGGTGTTTTTGGGTTTAACATGTATCGTCCAAAATTTTGACTGGCTTTTCTGGTTGTCAGGAACTGAGTTCGAACACAAAGGGCGAAGCGGTTTGGTATTTTCCGCCCTGTGAAGTTACGAATAAATGAGTGGCTTTTCCGTTCTGCATCAGGATTTGTGGCCGCTCAAAACGACCGTATTTTTTAAGCCCCGGGGGAGCCGGCGGCTGTTTAAAATAACGAGCGGTTCCGAAGTAGCTTATTTTTGGCTCCGACCAGTGGATACCGTCGTCCGATTCCAAGATGATGCCCACTTCGTGGTCGAAACGACCCATGTCGCGTGCAAGCATGTAATATTTACCCTTCTCCCAAAACACGTTGCCATCTTCCAGTTGGCGGTTGGCACCCAACCTGGAGTAGTCGATTAGCGGATTAGCGTCGTATTTGGTATAAGGCCCTTCAGGACACTCTGCTATGGCTAAGCCATACTTCCGGTTGCCGCGAATAGCCGGGTCGGCCGGGTGCTCGTATTCGTCGGTGTTCCACGCTTTGTAGTATAAGCGGCACTTGCCATCGGAGCCAATGATGAACGATGGATTGGACGTGCAGTGGTCGTCCCAGGCGCCGCTGTCGCCTGCTTCCAGAATTGGCTGTTCCATGCGTTGCCAGGGTCCGTACAGCGAGTCGGCCGTGGCCAGACCGATGCGCTTGGTGTTGGTGCGCCCATTCGAGTTGCCCATGTAAAACAGGCCATATTTTCCCTGCGCAAACTGTATGTGTGGATTGTGGCAGGTGGTGCCGTCCCAGAAACCTTCGCCCCGTGGAGCCAAAACAGTTTCAATGTGCTTGTAGGGGCCTTGAGCCTTATGGGCAACGGCATGGGCAATTTCGCTGCCCCGGAGCCAACCGCCCATACCTTTGGCGGCGTCCCAGCGCGAGAAAAAAACGTGAAAGTTCCCGTCGGAATCAACAATCGGACTGCAACCCCAAACGTAGTAGCCTTTTAGCTCCAAAATGCGCCCGAGGGGCTTCAGGCGTTTCGCGAAGTCCGAAACATCCGCATCGGTCCAAGGCTTGCGGTCTTGTGCAAACAGGCTTTGTCCGGGGAGCAGCAGCAGGCTTCCAGCAGCCAGGCTTTGTTGTATGAATTGGCGTCGGGTGGGCATGGGAGGGTGGCTTGTGAGGTTATCGGTTGGGTGGAAATTTGCTTTTGTTATTTTGTTTTATCATTTGCGCATTCTCTCAAGACTCAAGAAGACCGTGCTAAACCATAGATTCAAGGATATAGACCAAGACTTCGGCTGTGCGGCTTTTCTCGATTGTCGAATCTCTCCTGTCTTTTTGTCATTTATCTGTTGTCTTATTTCTTTTGTCTTTTTTCTATTATCTAATTTCTCCTGTCTCCCTACTTCCTTCTCAACGTTAGAGCCATCAGTCCGATAACTAAATCGTTCGATAAGGTGTGGAGGCGAAGGCGTTTCAGTTCCTTGTCCGGGTTTAAGGGTAGGTCGAGCAAGCTGGCAGCACCGCCTTCCAGCTTGTTCGTTCCGTTTTTCTTCAGCACGGGGTAGCTTTTCGTGTGCCACTCGCCGGTATGCAGGTACAAGCGCGGCGGCTGTGCTTTGGGCAAATGAAAGGCGTAAGCGTCCTCGTAATAATCTTGCTCAATGGGCCACCAGTTGTCGGGACTGCGCAGTTCCAGCTGCTCGGAGCTTCCGTCCGTATAGCTTACTTCAACCCGTGCGTTCAGCAGGTTCACCCGCATGTGGTGTGCTGTACCTGCCATAAGCAGGTAGGCGTGCGAGGCTTTCCCGCTAAGCGGAATGCTGATTTGGTCGGGATAAACATCCCATTGCGAAGTGAACACAATATTGTTGCTTGGGTTTGACGGTGTGCGAAACGGAATTTCCTGAGGCGAAATAATCGGCCCTTTTTCGGCGGCTTGGCGCAGCCCGCTATCGTCAATAAGCTCGGTTTCGCGGAAGGAACACCAATCGCCAATGCCCTGAACAGGAATAGCCAACGTGGGTGATTGCGACCGTGGAGACCGGTATTGTTCCGAGAAGATATGGGTCACCCGGTCGTTGAAGACCGCATCAAGCGGTATGGTTTCGAGCTTGCCCGCGACCTTCAGCTCCCAGTTGATGATGTTTTCGGTGTAGCTCCCGGCTTTGCTTTGAAAGCTGACCGGGTTGCTACCGGGTACCAGGTACCGGGTCTCAATTTTTATTGAATTTGAAGTGGACTTGGCAGGAACAAGCAGTTTTTGTTTAAAGCCATTCACCAGCACCGTGCCGGCCATATCGGTTGCCGTATTGTTGCGGATGGCAAACTCCAGGCTGTTCCCGCGCTGATTTTTGGCATACTCAAGATCCACCGGCTCCCGCAGGTCGAAGGCGATGGGCTGCCACCAAACCAAGCGACCCTGTTGCAGCTGTACAAAAAAGCTGCGGCCACCGGTTTCGCCTTGTATCATTGCTTCCAGTTGTTTGGCTTTGGTTTGAAGCTTGCCCAGCACAGACTGCGGGTCATTCACCCTTAAAATGCTTGCGTTTTTGCTATGAAGCTTCAAGCTCTCGCCTTTCGCATAAGCCGAACTGCCCGTGATTTGCTCCAAGGAAGCTTCCTCCCAAACAAGTTCGACCTGATTGGTTGTTGTTGCCGGCGTCGTTATCAGGATGACCGGCGAGCCAATCGCCGACGAGTCGCACGCCCAGGCAGCAGCTTGGCCATTCACCCTTAACGAGCGAATACCCGCGCTTCGTGCCGGTAGTTTTAGTTTCAGTTGAAGGAGCCTGCCAAATCGGTTTTCAATTTGGTAGCTATCGTTTTGGCCGCTGCGCTTGAAGTCGATTTTCAGGTACGGTGTTTCCAGTTGGGCAAAGTTCCAACTGGCAGGCCAGCCGGGTTGCAGGCTTATTTCGTTGTGCAATAAATTGGGCTTAACGCCAAACAAGCCTTCCACAAACACCCGCGAAGCCATGCCAATGGGGTCGGCAAAATCGCGGTACAGCTCGCCGCGAAAAGTATCGTAGCACGACAGCTGCCCGAAGTTGCCCGGACTGCTCCCCAGAAACATGTAATCGAGCAGACTGCCTTTGGTAAGCTGGTATGCTTCGGCGGAGCGACCGCTTTGCCAGTAGGCAAGAGCGGTGTGCAGCACTTCGGCCAGGGCCACGTTGTTGATAGACCAGGTGTAGGGCATCCAGTTGCTGGTGGCCATGGTGTAAAAATCGCTTTCCGGCTGCCCTTCAATTTTGATGGGTATGCGGGGAATTTCACGGCTGATGTATTCGGTGCTTTGCCAAGCCTGAAAGGGATCGGCCAGTTCTTCGTCAATGGCATGATAAACGGTCCACACCGCTGCTGATGGGTGCAGCTGTTGCAGGCCGAGCAGATCCTTGTATTCGGCATACCAGCCTTTTTCTGGCATCCAAAGCTGCGCGTTGACAGCCTTTTTTATTTTTTCAGCTTCAACGAAATAAGGTGTCGGATTTTTCCCGGCAATGAGAGCCAGTTTTGCAGCCATGCTGTTTGCCCGGTAATTGTAGGCCGATGAGTGTGTAACACTACCGCCGCTGTATTGCAGGGCATCGCTGGCCCAAATGCAGCAATAGGCGTCGTACAGGCCATCATCGTTCGCATCAAAATTACGTTTTTCCCAAGCCAGATGGCGCTCCAACACCGGCCAGCTTTCGCGAATAAAAGCCGTGTCGCCCGTCCAGCGGAAATGCCACAGCAGCTGGCTGATGAAGACCAGGTTCATATCGTAATGGTGTGGCTTGTTCAGCTTTCCGGGGTTGCGGCTAATGTAGCCATCTGTGAACAGGGCCGTACCCACTTCTTCTGTTTGCCGGGCGAGGTGTGCGGCGCTGTCGGGAACGCTTGGCCCCGAAGCCGGCTCAGTATATTGTGCCGCAAAGTAGCCGCGAAAGTGCGATTTTGCTCGCTCCGGCCAGCCCAGCCAATCGGCAGCATAAGCACCGCGCCATCCGTTGAGCGGCATGCGCCAGGCCACTGCTCCGTGCATGTACGACTGGCCGTCCCAAATACCATCGGCTGCAGTGGCCAAAGCCCCTCCTGCTGCATTCATGTATTCGTCGGGCGTATTGAGGCGAAAATGCTTGACCAGTTTTTGCCGCGCAGCTTCGGCTTGTTCAAAAATTAGGGGAAGTTCTGTGTAGCTTGGCTTTCCGCCGGTGTCCGGATTCAGCAATAGCAGGTATTGCTTGGTTTTCAGCGTTAGTTGTCCGCATACAGCCGGGGCTTCGTTTACCTCCGATTGAAAAAAAGCCAGCGGACTTGCCTGTTGGCCGGCATCGGCCAATTTTAGCGAAGTGCCGGCCGTGATAATGCCAGATAATTTTTTTTTGCTGTGCAGACGGCTTGCTTCCAGCTCCTCAGCATTTGAGCCATTCTTGTTCTGATAAATTTCGTTACCGCTTCCGGCCGCTTCGGCGCCGTAATACAAGTCGAAGCTGTTGTTTTGGAGCTTGTATTCGTTGCCCGTACATTTGTCGGCGGTGAGGTAGAAAACCGATTCGGGGTCGGCACCCAGGTCGCCCTCCCGCGAGAAGCGCTTATCAGTGGCGCCGCCGAAAGCCCAAAACAGGCGGGTATCTGGCGGAATGTTTTCGCCTTCAACTTGAAGGATCATCCCGTCAGCATCGGGCAGGGCGAGTAATTTCAGCTTCAGTTTACCCGGAGTCAAGAGCGGGTCGGCAATTTCGTAGCGCATGCTGCCGGCATTGTAGCGTGCTTCCATGTGCTTGGCGTCAATCAGCCATTTCGAGCTTTCACCTTTTATTAAACCCAGGCGCAGGGTGCCGCCGAGGCGGGGCATGTACAGGCCAAACTCGGGCAAATCGCCGGCCTCCACCCGAAAACCGCTGTTGGAACCGTACAACGCGCGGTTGAAGCGTTTGTCGCCATTGACAATCACGAAGTCGCCCCGATCAGGCGTGTAGCGCAAGGGGCGAGGCTGTTCCGACCAGTGTTCCCAGGGCTGTGCCGAGGCGGCGAAAGACAAAAGTGTAAAGGCAACAGGCAACAAAAGCCCCAAGGAGGAAGCTTCACGCCGCAAGTTGACTCTAAACTTAAAGACAGAAGTTAACTGTCTGATTGTCTGACTTATGCAAACAAGTTGAACAAACTGATAAATGAATAGGGAGTCTTGCACGTTTCTGTTTTCGGGTATAATAAAGTTTATCTTGGCTCGAAATTCGGCTTAAACACGAAGACACGAGGATACGAATGTTGCTTAGTTTTCTTCGTGGCTTTGCGTCTTCGCGTTTAAATTCTTCACTCAGTTTCTATCTATCGTAAGCCGAAGTAGAAGTACAAGGTACGCTCCACTGGCTTATCCATCACATTCAGTTCGCTCGCGGGGCCCAGGTTCCAAGTATCATTGCTGATACCCATCGCCAGTTTGGAGCCGATTGGCGGAATACCGTCCAGGAAACTCAGGTTTCCGGCTGGCAGGATTGGATAGTTCTCGGGTCCTGAGATGCCAT
>JBKEAN010000233.1:0-26739 GCA_047972415.1 Mangrovibacterium sp. | reverse complement strand
TAGGAAAATAATAGTGGTAATAACGAAAAGCCTGCTCCAAGTCGGTTTTCAGTTTGTCCTGATCAATCTTTTCGTCCACTTGTTCCTTCACCGAGTTCATCAGTGTATCTTGTACAAAACTTTGCAGCAGCTCGGTAAAAGCCGAGTCACCGGGCAGGCCAATGGTAATAACACTTCCTGCAAACAGGGGCAAAATTTCGGGATAACGCGTTTCGAGAGCCGGCAAACCGCCAGGTACATCGTTCCGGATGGCAAATAAATCGTCGCCAAAATGCTCGTAGCTAAAACTGATGTTGGAGCCCGACAAATCGACTTTAAATGGGTTGCGGTTACAGGCAAAAAGTACCAATGCCGTACAGGCAAATACAAAAATCTTTTTCATCAGATATAATTTGTTCTTTAACTGTCTGATGAAACTCACATGTTGCTGGAAATTGTTTTCGCTTCGTGTTTGTGTTCGGAGTAACATGTTCGTTTCATTGCAGCACAAATTGTGTTTCTCTGGCTTGCCATCATATGCGGGTACACCATTTCTTCAACTTAAAATTGTCAAAAAGTTAACTACTTGAAAAAAAGTATAATACCATACTACTAATGTTCGAAGAATAAATACTATTCTTTCAAAAAACGATTGATAAAAGTAGAATAAAAATAAGATTTGTCCATAGCTGAAGTCTGGCACTGGGATGGAAAATACAAAAGTTGAACGATACCAGGTAGTTGCACCTATTGTGTATCGGTTAAAAACAGGTTACCAGTGGCAGGAGTTGCCTGCGAAACAGCTTTTTAAAAGTGAAGCCTCTGTTGGCAACGTGTTTTGGGACACTACCTACTGTACAACTACCGACACTTCCGAATATGGCTCCATCCTACTCTGGATGGAGCCATTTAAAATATTGGAATTAAATATATGAAGAGTGATTTTACGAAATCAACTTTAAACAACTTATTTTAGAAAATTATTGTTTGTGTAGGTATTGTAATCATTCCTTTGGAATCGGCGGTGCCGGTATAGCTTTTCGATAACTCATCGCCACTGAATAGCTTTACGGCAATGGTTTGCCCCGAAGTAGCACCAGTAACTGTGCCTGTTAACGCAACCATCGTAATATCATCATTATAAGTAACCTCTGCCGACCAGGGTAAATTACTTACCTGTACAGTGGTATAGCCTGCCTGTGGTGTGTTGGCATAACTTATAAGAATATCGCCGGTAACGGTACCGCTTATTTCATATTTGATGGTTCTGCTGCTGTTGCCTGAATCGTCGTTGCTGCTTGAACAACTAGATGCGATCGCTAATGTTATCATTAGTACTAATACAATGGCTCGTTTTGTTTTCATATTAAAGCTGCTAGTACAGAACATATGCAATATTACTGAGAGCAATATAACCAGTGCTTAGAGAGTTGACTGTTGTTGTTTTTTTCACCACTCCTCCAACGCTTAAAGTTCCGGTGAGCGTTTGCCCTGCCGCACCAAATCCGGTAGTCTCAGAGCTTGCACCAACACCAACCGTTACAGGCCCCGCTTTTACTGTAACCTCCTTACTCCATGGCAGCGTAACCTTGTCCACCAACTGAGTCTCCCCATCAGCGTTTGTGTAGCTCACTAATAAGGTACCGGAGTAGGTGCCTGTAAGTTCATACTTTACAACTCTTGAATCGGGCGTTGGCGTGTCATCGTCATCTTTTCCGCACGAGAAAAGCACAGTACCCAAGAATACAACGGCCATAGCGATTTGAATTGTTTTCAAAGAGATTGTTTTCAAAGAGATTGTTTTCATAATTTGCTTTTTTAAGAATTTACAATTATCAACTTTTACAGAATAAATTATTACAACTTGTCTTTCAGTATTTTACATTGACAACATGTCGATTCGGCCAGATCAATCCTTTAAAAATTAACATTCGCCCCAACACTTCCATAAAATGGAAGTATCGGTTCTGTGTCAAAATCCTCCTCAATGATTTTGCCCACCCTTAGCGTGATGTCTATTGTTTTGACTGAAACACCAAAGTTCAGCCCATAATAAAAATTACCTCCGGTTGCCGGCTGATACCATCCATTCTGAACATTGCTGTAGATATTATTCCGGTACCAATCGCTATGCCTAAAGTGGGTAACAATGGCCTTATCGAAACCTACTTCGGCCGCTGCAAACCACTTTTTACGATAATAGCCGAGTGTTGCAGCCAGGTCGCACCCAAAATTGAGCAACGCGACAGACTGGTTCTGATAACTTCTGAAAACACCTTGAATTTTTGTGGCTACTTGAATATGGTTTACGTTGAATACGCCAATGTGCGTGCCTATAAGAGCTTTATTATCATCAAGAAAAGTTTCGCCAAATGCCGACGAAAGATCTACCCCAACCAGCATTGGCAATGTACCGGTTGCCAGTGTATAGTGATACCCTAGACCATACACCATGCCATATTCAGCGCCCATGTTTGCGTGTAGCAGGTGCCTGTTCTCTTTCGAAATATTTTCCCAGTTCACAGACTGGGCTTGAGCCTTACGGTGGAAAAAGGATAAGGCTGCAATCGCAATGATTACAATTGATAAAGTTGTTTTCATTTGCATTTTTTATAAGGATTGGATGTAAGAGATAATTTTGGGTTCCATGTTCGTTGTCCAGAAATTTACCTGATCGATCATTCCGGAGTGCCCCACACCTTGTGCTTTAAAAATCTCTTTATCAGGATAAACGGACGATATTCTCTCTGCCCAGCTGTCGGGATAGGCTTTATTATTGGAACTGTAAATGAAGAGTACCTTCGTAGAAAAGTTGTTTATCCCGAGAGAAAAATCAGGCTCCAACCGTTCTCCTAAATCCAGTGAAGCGGCATTGATTACAGCACCAGGTCTTGACAAGGCCAGCGCCGGGGCATTTTCGCCCAAATCGGAACCAACATCTCCGGTTATATCATTAGTTGCACCCATAATGGATAGTTTATAATCCAAAATTTCGTGCTCATCTTCTTTACCCGTAATAAACTGGTCAATATAGGTGGCATCATTCAGCGCCTCCGACCACAAACCAAACGATCTGGATTCTTCTACATAATCCATCACATCATCCCACTTTAAACCTCCGGGTTCGGCCACAATCAAGCCGTCAATTTCAGTGGGGTATTTTCCGGTATAGCCCGTGACTAACATGGCTCCCCATGATTGCCCCAAAAGAATTACTTTTTGAGATGCTGACGTTTTATAGTGTTGAATAACGCCTTTCAATTCATCATAAAAAATTGTATTAATCGCATCGCCACTTGCAGATGTGTACCATTTTTTGGGGAACCGTTGCGAAAGCCCGGAACCTCGTTGATCGTAAAAAACAACCCGGCAACCTTTTTCCGCCAACGTTTTGCAGTTGAGCATATAACGATAGTCGGCTCCAGGGCCGCCGTGAACGCAAATTATTAATGTACCGTCCGCCGGGCCAAAAGCTTCGGAATGCAGCAGCGCTCCGTTAACCGATATGGAAGGTAATGTTGGATCCTGCTCTACTGTTTTGGGAACTAAATTGCCGGGAGCATCAATATACCTTTCGTTTTCGCAGGCAGCGATCAGGCACATGGAAAGGGCCAATAAGCAAACCCGATTTACAAGCAAATTTTTGTACATCATTTTTTTTGATACGTTGAACTACAAAAATCTGCATTGAGATGCACATTAGTGTCTCAAATTATAAATTGAGGCCTTTTTATCTGCTTTTATAAATTGTTGGAAATAAACAAATTGTGATTATTGACACTTCTTTTGAAATGTACTACTTTAGTTCTGACGTGCAATGATTGTTTAAATACGCCCGGGGTGTACTACCCGTATATCTTTTAAAGTTCCGGTTAAACGAAGCCTTCGAATTAAAGCCACAATCGTAGGCTAACGACATAAACGTAAACTGCCGGCTTTCGGGTTTCACAACCTGCTGTAGAAATTCTTTTATGCGTAGTTCATTAATCAGGTCGTAAAAAGTTTTTGCTTCTTTTGTATTTATAACTTCCGACAATCTATTGGGATGTACCTCCAGAAGCCGGGCTAACTGCCCCAAGGTGAGTTCCGGGTTTAAATAGGGCCTTTCTTTCTCCAGTACCCGTTTAAGCTGTGTATGAATCTGATTGGCATCTTCTTCGCTCAACATCGAACTTTTATACTTTGCATCAACCACTCCGTCCAATTGTATTTCCATATTTTC
Organism: Mangrovibacterium sp.; assembly: GCA_047972415.1. Classification (GTDB taxonomy): domain Bacteria; phylum Bacteroidota; class Bacteroidia; order Bacteroidales; family Prolixibacteraceae; genus Mangrovibacterium. The sequence goes on along the minus strand of JBKEAN010000233.1, from coordinate 22,538 downwards.
GGTTTCGAACACCGTCGGCGCTGAAAAAGCGAATGCATTGGTTCCGTTAAAAGCATTCACCTGTGTAATGCCAAAATAACCCAGTACGAAAACAAAAACTGTTGCAGCAACAGAGATAATATTGTCGTTTTTAGTGATTAAAACAATGAGCCAGATTACCAGCATACCTACGATTAGAAGCAGCAACCAATTGAATTGAATTCTTTCGGTATTAGAAAATTGGCTTTTCATATTTTTTTTGAACCGCAACAGCATCCACAAGGATAGCATGAAGTAAAAGAACCCTGTCGTATATGCAACAAAACTCCTTATGGTATCTAACGCTACCGACCCGTAGGCCTGCATCCGTTCAATTTTCTCATTAAACGACAATCCGTAGAAGTCGGCATATAATATAAAAAGCGCGATATAAGGCAGCAGGTGTAAATAGTCGATAGGCCGAAACCGGATATTGTGTGTTTGATATTTCGTGTATAAATAAAATAAGGGAGCTACCGCAATCGGCGCATTCAATCCAACAACCAATGTGTTAGGATATTGCAGATACCGCCCGGTATAAACCCAGAAGGTATTGAAGATAGTTTGTGCAGAAAAGAACAACAATACTCCAAAAATATAGTCCGGAGTTTGTTTATTGGGCTTAGCCGCCAATAACAAAATCAAAAACAAGGCAATAACAATTCCTGCTACAAAAAAGTAAGACATAGTTTGTTCCTAAATAAAATGCTTATGAACAGCTAAATATATCAATAAGTTTAAAAAATCAACCTATAAGTGTAAGCCCGGCTCTCCTGCAAGTTATTTCACTCCCCTTTTATTCGAAAAAACCGGTTGTTTAACGCACTTTTACTCCTGGCAGGTTCAGATGTCACAAAACCAGTCCTTCCCAAAACCGAAACCTACTATTCTTTCGCATTGCGGCTGCAAACAAACCGATTAAATTGCGCCCACACTATTCCTGAACATACACCCGGCGAACGCGCTGCGAAATGCCGGTGAGTACTTCGTACGGAATGGTTCCCATCCACACAGCCAAGTCAGTCAGGCGAATATGCTCACCCATCAACTCAACCGGGTCGCCGGCCCGAACCTCTGCCCCTGTCACATCAATCATACTCATGTCCATGCAAACGTTGCCAATAATCGAGCACTGCTTTCCGCCAACCCACACGTTACCGGCACCGTTACTCAAGCGGCGGTCGTAGCCATCGGCATAGCCAACCGGAATAATCGCCACTTGCTTTGTTTTAGGTACTTTGCCTTTGCGCCCATAGCCCACGGTTTCGCCTTCAACCACTGTTTTCACCTGCGAAACAACCGTTGTCCAGCGTGCAACCGTTTCGGCCTGCACAGCATCGGATTGCGATACACCATACAAACCAATCCCCAGCCGGACCATCTCCAACTGGTAATCGGCAAAGCGCTCAATGCCAGCGGAATTTAATAGATGCCGCATGACTTTGTTTGGTTGGTTGGCAATGACCGGCGTACTCAATGCCATAAACCGGTGACATTGCTGACGGGTAAAGTCGTCGTGTTCGGGGCTGTCGCTGCCAGCCAAGTGCGAAAAAACCGTTTGGATGCGCAGCCTCCCTTCTTTCGGAACACGTAGTGCGATGTGTTCCAATTCGGACGGCGACAAAAATCCCAGGCGGTGCATTCCTGTCTCAAGCTTCAGGTGAATGGGAAAATCGCTCACCGCCATACGCCGGGCAGCCTGATCGAACTGCTCAAAAACTTCGATTGAGTAGATATTGGGCTCAAGCCGATATTCGAGCATCATTTCAAAACTATGCTCTTCGGGGTTCATTACAATAATTGGCGTGCTGATACCTGCTTGCCTGAGCTCCAAACCCTCGTCGGCAACAGCTACTGCAAGGTAGTCCACTTTCTGAAACTCGAGCGCCCGGGCAATTTCAACCGTTCCGCTGCCGTACGAAAACGCTTTCACCATAACCATTATTTTCGTTTCGGGATTTAGTCGGGCACGGTAGCGGTTCAGGTTTTCAACTAAATTGTTCAGATTGATTTCGAGCTGGGTTTGATGGTATTTTTTCTGAAGCACGGCAGCAATCCGCTCAAAACGAAAATCACGCGCGCCTTTCAGTAAAATGTGTTCGTTTTGAAAATCAGTTGGTTTGAAGGCTGCCAAAAAAGCTTCGGTTGACGGGAAAAATTGCGTTTCGGGAGCAAACAACTCCTGCTGCCGGAAAAACTCGGCACCGATAATCAGCAATCGGTCAACTCCGTACAAACCAACCAGCCGGTTAACCTCGCGGGCCAACTCCGGTACCGAAAAACCAGACTGTTCAATGTCCGAAAGAATGAGGCAGCGTGCTTGTTTTTGGCTCAGCGACTGGCTTTTGAGAAACTGCAATGCAATGGTCAGCGAGTTAATGTCGGAATTATAGTAGTCGTTGATGAGCAGGCAATTATTGATGCCTTGCTTCAACTCTAAACGCATGGCAACGGCCTGCAAACGGGCAAATGCCTGCCAAACCGGGTGGCTGGCGTAACCCGATATCAGAATAAAAGCGAGGCAATGGCCAATGTTTTCGAGCGAAGCAGAATCGGTGAACGGAACCACGAGTTGATGGGGTTCACCCTTCCAGGTAAATTGAAGTTCGGTTTCAGTACCTTTCAATTTAAACTGAATATACAAATCAGCCTTCTCATCTTCCGACGACCAACCCAGCAATTGCTTTCCGCTGTTGCCGAAAGTGGCACGAATCCGATCTTCAGCTTCAGCTTGAGCCTTCCGATATATTATGGTGTGGCACGAAGCAAAAAGCCGAAGTTTTTCGTTGAGTTTTTGATTTTTCGATTCAAAATTTTCCTGATGCGCTTCACCCAAATTGGTTAAAACCCCAATTGTAGGTTGAATAACGGCGGCCAGCCTTTCCATTTCGCCGGGTTCAGAAATACCAGCTTCAAAGATGGCCAATTCGAACTTGCCGGTCATATTCCAAACCGATAGCGGCACGCCCACCTGCGAGTTATAGCTTTTGGGGCTTCGAACAATTTTAACGGACTCGTGCAACAAATCGTACAGCCACTCCTTTACAATGGTTTTGCCGTTGCTACCGGTAATGGCCAAAACCGGATAATTGAAGCCCGCCCGAACTGCTGCTGACAGTTGTTGCAACGCAGCCAAACTATCTTCGACCCGAATAAAAACAGCCTGCGGAAAGCGCGAAAGCTCCACCGGCTCGCACACCACAAAATACCGAACGCCACGCGCATACAAATCGGACAGATAATAGTGCCCGTTGTGGCGGACACCTTTCAGCGCGAAGAACAGGCAAGAACCAACATCGGCAATGGTGCGACTGTCGATAGAAATTGATTGAATGGGCGTTGCATCGGCAGCCCGGTTTTCCGGGAACACGGTTCCGTTCACGATTTGGGCAATTGTGTTCAATCCAAATTTCGACATGTTCTTTCGGTTTTTTTATCGTTTGTTATAGCACTCGCGGCACAGTGGTTCGTACTCGTTTTTTTCGCCCAGCATCACCTGCTTTTCATTGTCCGACAAACGGTGCGAAAACTGGGCAACGTTGCCGCAGCGCATACAAATGGCGTGCACCTTGGTTACATAATCGGCAACGGCCATCAACTCGGGCATGGGGCCAAAAGGTTTTCCTTTAAAGTCCATATCCAGTCCGGCAACAATAACGCGAACCCCTTGGGCTGCGAGCGTAGTGCATACGTCGACCAGCCCTTTATCGAAAAACTGAGCCTCGTCGATGCCGACAACTTCGTAACCGCCTGACAGTAATAAAATTGCTGCCGAGTTGTCGATTGGCGAGCTCGGAATCGAGGTTTCGTCGTGCGAAACCACTTCGCTCAACGAATAGCGCACATCAATTTTCGGTTTAAATATTTCAACCTTTTGGTGCGCATATTTTGCCCGTCGCAAACGCCGGATTAACTCTTCGGTTTTCCCCGAAAACATCGACCCTGTAATTACTTCGATACTACCGCCTGGTTTTCGGTGACTTAAATCTCTTTCTAAAAACATAGGCTCTACACGTTGGAGTTTTTCGTACTTTTACAAAAGTAACCAATATAGTTTGGCGATTAACCGTTGTTGAAAAAATGGACAGAAAGAAATTACTCCAAATTATTGATAAAAACCTGAATGAGCTACTCGAAATCAACCAGGAGATGAGCCAAAACACTCATTTGTCGAAACTTGAAATTGACATTGCCCTGGCCAAAGCCAAGCTCATTTTTCAGGAATATGAGTTTCTGCGCGAAATAAACTCGCCGCAAACAGAGAAAACAGCCGCCAAGGTTGAAGCACTAATCGCCGCTGCCAAAGGGCCAACTTTATTCGATGTACCACTAATTACGCCGGTTAAAATTGAAGCTGAAAACCATCAACCCGAAACAATTAAAAATGATTTAAAGGAAGTTGATGTGTTGCCCCAGCCGCTTACCGAAATAAGCCAACCAACTGGCAATGAAGAACAAGAAGCGACAGAAAAAGCAGCGATTGACGAAAACCGCCAGGAGACATTCGATAAAAATGAAGCGCTCGAAGCGAAACCAATTGACATTCGCGAAGAAGAAAAAACCGAATTAGTTGAAGAACCGGTAAAAGTTGAACTTGCAGCCCAACCGCCAGCCCAAACAGAAGAACCGGAAAACGAAACGCTTGCTGAAAAATTGGAAGCCGAAGAAACGGTAAAACCGGTTAAAAAATTTGAATTGGAGGAAGAAAAGCCAACGATACCGGAACCGATTGAAATTAAAGAAGCTGGCGGAGAAAATGCCACGGTATTGGAATTGCTGGTATCAGCGACTTCAGCTGCTGAAGAAATACTGGATAACGACGTACTTCCGAAAAACGGCACGGCAAAAGCAGAACTTCAGGAAAAGAAAACAGTGACCGACCAGTTTCAAGCCAAATCGTTGAACGACACCATTTCGTCAAACAATAAATTGGATCAGCGCTTGGCAAGCGCGCCCATTCAAAAGCTCGAAAATTCGATTGGCTTGAACGATCGCTTTCAATACATTCGCGAACTGTTTAACAACGATGCCGACTTGTTTCGCGATACCATCACCAAAATAGATAAGATGCATACCATTGACGAAGCACTTGATTTTCTGGATAGCCAGTTTGAGTGGGAGATGGACGACATCAGCCTGAAATTCATTCACCTTGTACGGCGCCGCTTCTCGGTTTAATTAGTTTCAATATACATCCTGCAAGCAACTATGGCAAAACTCTATTTGGTACCAACGCCAATCGGCAACCTCGACGATATGACCTTTCGGGCAATTAAAGTCCTGAAAGAAGTGGATTTGATTTTGGCCGAAGATACCCGCACGTCGTCGAAGCTGCTGCACCATTTCGAAATTCAAAACAAGCTCAGCTCGCACCATAAATTCAACGAGCACCAAACGGCTGCTCACATTGCCAAACGCATCGAAGCCGGAGAAAACATTGCTTTGATTTCGGACGCCGGCACCCCTGGAATCAGCGATCCCGGCTTTTTACTCGTCCGCCAGTGCCTGGGGTTGGGGATTGAAGTGGAAACCTTGCCCGGAGCCACAGCGCTCATCCCGGCCCTGGTAAACTCGGGCCTGCCCTGCGACCGCTTTTGTTTTGAAGGTTTTTTACCACAAAAAAAAGGACGGCAAACAAAAATCTTGTCCTTGCAAGACGAAGAGCGAACCATGGTTTTTTATGAATCGCCATACCGCTTACTAAAGACACTGGAACAATTCATCGAATTTTTAGGGCCTGACCGCCAGGTTTCGGTATCGCGCGAATTGTCGAAACTGTACGAAGAAAACTACCACGGCACCCTGGCCGAAGCGCTGGAACACTTTAAGGCCAAAACCATCAAAGGCGAAATTGTGATTGTTTTGGCTGGGAAAGAAAACTAAATTGAATGATTATATGTGCCAGAGCAAACTGAAATAGCTCCGCATTCTGACGTTTTACTATGATTCAATTCTTTTTTCAAACATTTTGACCTTTTCTTTAATAAATAATTTACATTAAAACTATTTCTGCAAAAATCATTAGCTTTTATTGTAATTATCTCTTCATCCGAGAACTAGGCCTGAGTATTTACCCGCAATTCCTTCCTACACCTAACTTTTCATGACAATTATCATACTTGCACAGATAAAAAAAAAGGTTCTAGCCATCCATCATATTTATTAATTTCTATTTTTGTAGCCACTAGCCATTTTTTTTAACAATTGTTCGCATTTTATAACAAAAACAAACAATTAGACAATAAAATGGCAAATACATACAAATTACAAAGGCAGGAGGAGTTTGGGGGAATGATTACTGCCGGATGCCCGAAAAGAGGGATTAGCTTACAAAATTTAATGCGCTTTCGCTAAAGGAAGGATTGATGCTGTTTAATTATTAATATTAATTCTATGAAAAAAATCGCACTATTGCTTGCAATTTTTGCAATTGGTTTGCAGTCAATTTTGGCTCAAACCAAGGAAATTACAGGTAAGGTAACTTCTGCTGACGACGGAAGTTCGGTACCTGGTGTTTCTGTATCCGTCAAGGGAACTACCCTTGGAACAATTACCGACATTGATGGGAAGTATTTTTTAAAAGTACCATCCGACGCCAAAACGCTTGTATTCTCATTTGTGGGAATGGAAACGCTGGAAACTGCCATTACCGGGACAACGGTAAATGCTAAAATGAAATCGGACGTTGTAGGTATTAACGAAGTGGTCGTTTCGGCGATGGGAATCAAACGCGGCAAACGGGAAATTGCCTATCAAACCCAAAATGTTGGTGAGGAAGAACTTGTTGCAGCAGCACCTACCAGAGCAGCAACTGCTTTAGCCGGGAAAGTTGCAGGTCTTCAAATCAACGTGCAGGATAACGGAGTAAACCCGAGCACTCAGATTCTGCTTCGCGGGTTAAGATCAATCAGCGGAAACAACTCTGCTTTGATCGTTATTGATGGAGCGATTGCTTCACAAGGAGCTTTCGACGACCTGAACCCAAACGATATCGAAAGTATCAACGTACTGAAAGGGGCCACAGCTGCTGCACTTTATGGTTCAAATGCCGGAAACGGTGCCCTTATTGTGACAACAAAATCGGGAAGAAAAGGAAGCAAATTTATTGTTGGGCTTAACTCTTCGGCTACATTCGAAAAAGTTGCTTACATGCCCGACTTCCAATCGGAATACGGAACAGGCTGGGAAGGCGCTTATGATGCCATTGAAAATACCAACTGGGGACCCCGTTTTGACGGAACACTTCGCCAAATTGGGCCAACCATGCCCGATGGTTATGGACTGGCAACACAAATGGTTCCTTACGCTCCGGTAAAAGACAACTTATTGCATTTCTTCGAAACCGGGCACACTTACTCGAATACGGCCTACATTACCGGCAGTGACGATAATAGCTCGTTCTACCTTTCCATTGGCGATCAACGCACCAGCGGGATTGTAATGGATGACTCGTACCGGAGAAGTACTTTCCGCGTAAATGCCAGCAAAAAGGTTGGAGATGTTGAATTGAGCCTCAACTCCAGCTTTATGACTGATAAAACCGATGTTGTTGGCAGTACCATTGGCGACCAGGACCGGCCACTTTACTGGTTTATCCTGAACACCTCGGCCAACATCCCACTGGAAACTTATAAAGATTGGAGCAACCCATTGAGCTACGGTTATGCCGACAATTATTACAACGGCTACTACCAAAACCCATACTGGGCTATTGGCACCAACCGCAACGTCGATTTTACAAACCGCTTCAACGGAAGTATTAACCTGTCGTGGGACATCACCGATTTCCTGAACTTTACCACCCGTGCCAGTGCCAACAACAGCTGGGGGAATGGCAAAAACTGGAGAGCTGCCCAAACTTATAACGAAGATTTACAGCCAGCTGCCGGTGCTGTTTCGTCGTTTGTTGAAGACAGCGAGTTTTCGTCTTCAAACTATACGGGCGATGCACTCCTTTCGGGTAATTTTAAATATAAGGAAGATTTTACACTGAAAGCCATCCTTGGGGCGACTATTTACTCGCAAGAATACCGCGAAAGTCTAATACGTGCAAACAACCTGAGTATCCCCGGGTTCTACGACATTTCGAACGGTACCGGTTCGCTGGTGGGCGATGCCGATGGTTATAAAAAAAGACAGTACGGGTTCTTTGGCGACCTCACCTTTGGTTATAAGAATTACTTGTTCCTGAACTTCTCCGGACGTAACGACTGGACTTCAACGCTGGCAAAAGGCAATAACAGCTATTTTTACCCGTCAGTCGGTGCATCTTTCGTCCTTACCGATGCTGTTGAGTCGCTGAAAGACAACCCAATCCTTTCGGACGTGAAATTCACTATCAGTAATTCTACGGTTTATAACGACTTGGATCCGTACCGGATTAACGAAAGTTACAGCCAGGCAACCGGATTCCCTTTTGGTGGTGTAAACGGATTCTACCTGTCGGGAACTGCGGTTGATTCAAATATTTCGAAAGAAAAAATCAACACAACCGAGATTGGCTTAAATGCAGCCTTCCTTAATCACCGCATCCGCTTCGATGCATCTTACTTTCACACGATTACATCTGATTTGATTACATTTACCACGCCATCTATTGCATCGGCCGCAGATGCTTTCCTTACAAACATTGGGGAGCTGGAAGGAAATGGGATTGAATTAACCTTAGGTGGAACCGTTTTAAAAGCAAACGACTTCAACTGGGATTTGATCCTAAATTATACCTCAAGCGAAACCGTTGTGAATGAAATCTACGAAGGCTTGGACGAAATTGCTCTGCAAACAACAGGGGAATATGGTGTTTATGCTGTTAAAGGTGAAGCGTTCCCTCAAATTAAAGCAAACGATTACCAACGCGATCCACAAGGGCGCCTAATTGTTGACCCGGTAAGTGGCCACCCGCTTATTAAAACGGGCTTGCACAGCCTGGGCAAAACAACACCTGACTATATTTTAGGCCTCACTTCTCAAATTCAGTACAAGGGAATTAGCCTTTCAACAACCTGGGACTACCGTACCGGACACGTGTACTACGAAGCAGGATCTGATGCGATGGAATTTACCGGCCGCTCATTGGCCAGTGTTTCGGCAAACCGTCAGGATTTTGTAATTCCAAACTCGGTGATTGAAGTTAGCGACGGTGTTTACCAGGAAAATACCAATGTACAAGTTTCGGGCGGACGCCAAAGTTACTGGACCGATGTATACAACCTGGTTAAATCGAACTACGTAAAAGATGCAACAGCACTAAAAATGAGAGAGCTCGCGCTGAACTATACCTTGCCAAGTAAAATCTTGCAGAAAACCCCCATCTCTAAACTAACCGTTGGGTTTATTGGCCGTAACCTGCTGACTTGGTTGCCAAAAGAAAACCACTTCTCTGACCCTGAATTTAGGAATACCAGAACAGAAGGGGCCACAATTGATGATCCTAATGCCATTGGTATCGGTGGTTACTTACAATCGCCCCCGACCAAGTCGTATGGTTTTAGCTTGAATGTCGAATTCTAAAAAGATAGTGAAACATGAAAAGATTTCTTATAAAATATACAACACTGATTCTGGCTGTTATTACGCTGGCATCATGTCAGGATTTTTTGGATGTCAACGATGATCCAAACAACCCGACCACTGTTACTCCAAACCTGATTCTTCCGGCCGGGCAAAATTATTCTGCCAAAGTTTTGAAAAACCAAAACCGGATAAACAGCTTGGCCAACCTGATGATGTACAACTGGAGCCAAGCCGACGGTTACGCCTGGTACCCCGACGAGTTTAAATACCTGGTAACATCTTCGTTTTACGACGATATTTTTGAAGACACTTACAGTACCGCGCTCAAGCAATACCAGATACTTACAAAACTGGAAGAGCCATACAATAACTATATTGCTATTGGTATGATTATGAAAGTTTACCACTTTCAACTGCTGGTTGACCTTTATGGCGACGTACCCTACACCGAAGCCCTGCAACGCAGTACCGAGGCAACACCGGCTTACGACGATGCTCAAACCATTTACGAAGACCTTATCGTTCAACTATCGGCCGCTATTGACACCATTAAAAACGCACCAAATACAGCAGTTGTTCCGGGCGACGATGACGCCATGTTCGGTGGCGACATGACCGAGTGGATTAAATTCTCGAACTCGCTGAAACTACGCATCCTGGTACGCCAGTCGAGCATGAGCGGCCGCAGCAGCTACATTACCGAACAGTTTAATGCAATACTGGCCGAAGGTACCGGTTTCATTACCACCGACGTAGGCATTAACCCCGGTTACATTGAGGGTGAAGAAGACAAACAAAACCCCATGTGGGATGCCTTTGGCAAAGACGCTTCGGGTACCGAAACCATGAACAATAAAGCCACCTGCGCCTCTGACTATGTTCTGGAATACATGAAACAAACCAACGATACCAGAGAAGGCTATATTTATGAAGAGCCGTCAACTGGGTTCCTGGGTGTACCGCAAGGGCTTTTGGACTACGACACACCTGTTGTTGATGCCTATACCTTCGATAAAGTATCGAACCTGGGGCCTGGTATTTTGAAAAGCGGCAACATGGATGCTGTTATCTATACCCTGGCCGAATGCTATTTAAACCTGGCTGAGGCCGAAGTGAGGGGGCTCGTTACCCTGACCCAAACCCCGAAGGAATTATATGAGGCCGGTATTCATGCATCATTCGATTATTTGGGTGCCGACGACGCTGAAGCCTATTACAGTCAGGTAAAAAACCTGGTTGGGTGGGATTCATCTTCTAATAAGCTAGAAGCTATCATTACTCAAAAGTGGCTGGCAACCAACAGTATTACAGCCGAGCAATCGTGGTTTGATTATAGCAGGACAGGGTACCCATCAAATTTACCGATTTCGCTGCAAGCTTCAACCTCTGACAGGCCTGTAAGACTTTTCTATCCGGCCAGCGAAATTTCGTCAAACGGAGATAATGTACCTGCACAGCCAAATGCTTTTACGGAAAAAATTTTCTGGGGTAACTAACATTTAGACATAAATTATGAGAAAACTAAAATATATTCTATTATTCTTACTTAGTGCCGGAATTTTAAATTCTTGCTTGGTAAGCGATGATACATCGTTCGACTCAAATGACAAAGGCGCGAATGTAGCCGGATTCGAGTCTAGTAGAACAACAATTGCGGCAATTGCCGACGGTGATGAATACGATTTCAAACTGAAAGTTAAAATTACAGGGCCTACGTGGAGTGAACTGGATGATGATGTTACAATGACAGTTGCTGCTGATGCATCTTCTACTGCCATCGAAGGAACGCATTTTAGAATCGACAATCCTAATGTAACACTATCTGCTGACGACAATTATCTGGGCTTTTTTACAATAACAATGTTGACCGAAGGGATTATAACCCCTTTAGAGGAATCACCTGTTATTGTTCTAAAAGTCACCTCAGCTTCAGGTGAAGAAATGGTACTAAACAGTGGGAAAACAATCGCTATTACCATGAACTACGCCTGTCCTTCATTCCTGGCAGGTACTTATGCTGTTACAACAGAATACACTAATTCTGAAGGAATAGTTACAATGCTATCTTGGACTGAAACAATAACAGCAACCGGAATTGGCGAATACAGGACAGAGCATGTGGGGCACTGGAGTGTTGGAGCATTGGACCCGGGAACCCCTGGATTTACGTTTACCGATGTATGCGGTGTTATCACGGTTGAGGAGCAGAATCTTGCAGATTATTATTCCAATATCGTCACCGGTACGGCATTTGGAACTGTTGATTCTGAAACTGGCAATTTATACATCGAATATTCGATTTGTTATAATGGAAGTTGTAGGCTTTATAAGAGTACTTACATCAAACAATAACAGCAATTCATGAGTAACAATAAAAGAATGAAAAATGAATAAACATTTCAAATATAAATTATTAGGAATCTTTATCGTCCTAGTATCGATAAGTTCCTGCGATACGCTAAGAACCACCGAACAGGATGCCAGCGACTATGTACTTCCCAACGGTTACCCTAAAGCAACGTTCGCAACATCGGTACAGTCAGGAGCAACTGTATCCGAAGGAGATACAATCCAATGCGTTATTACTATCGATCAAATGATTGATCGCTCACTCACATACAGCGCCAAAGTAGTAGGCGGAACCAGTGATGATGCAGATATTGAAGTAACTGAGGGTATTATCGCTCCCTATACGCTATCGACAACTGTTGAAGTTGTAATTCCCCAAGATTGGGATGCAGAAGAAACCGAGGAAATGCAGTTAGAAATTGCAATGTATAGTTTGGCTGACAAGTACTTGGTTGACTCTGACTACTCGAAAACAGAACTCGATCTGACCGTAGAAAACTATGTTGCCGATAACTACACCATTACTTTTAATTGGAGTAAAGAAATAACAGTTGAAGAACTCCAAGAGCGTGAATTAGATGCCGGAGATTATACCATCGTTATTGAAGACACGGTTGAAGTTGTAGTAGATGCAGCTGACGAAGTCGATTTCGACATGCTCCTGGCCGACTCCGAAGGATTCGATATTAACGATGTATGGGCAACTACTATCGAAGATGCTGCAACCGGAGATCATCCGGAAGTTATTGAATCGTCAGGCCTTCCGGATGGTGATTACGTTTTAGGCTTCGACCTTTGGACCAACGGGTTGGCATACTATCTCTCAATTGTTGACAGCATGGAATACATACCCATTACAGTTACATTGACAAGACAAGGAACAGATGTTAACCAGACAATTGTACAACCCAGTGATTTAAGTATCCTTACAACAGCATATGGTTCGGAAGAAGATAACTATTATACTGGTGCAATTGCACGCTTAACGGTGGCTGATGGTGTTTATTCGTTGTCACAATACATGGCTACAAGGGCTGCACGCCAAAGTATAAGCAAGAAAAACTCGAGACCTGCCAATATTGCGAAATAGACAAACGCTATCTTTCAAATAAGAACGTCGTTTATGTATCGAAAAAAAGAGGGTGTATCCGTTTGCGGGTACACCCTTTCACTTTTGGACTGTTTTATTGAGATTGCTGCTGATACCCCCTCTCCCCTTGGTCAAACGAAGCCGTTTAAAAAGTCCCTTTCAAGTTTTTCTTACTTACAACTAAAAAGTAGCAGCGCGAAGGGCTAACTTAATTTAGCCCGATGAACTTTCAAATTTTAACCTTTTCCCATGTCGATTTTACTTTTTATACAGCCTCTTTTTTTTGTGACTGACCGTTTTGTTTTGCTCCTCAGAGCGGCCTCCGACCACCTCCATAGGTGCTTCGTTGCTCCTCTATAGGTGCTAAGTACCACCTCAGAGCAGCCTCGTACCACCTTTATAGGTACAAACTTGCCCCTCGGGGCAGCATCAGGCCACCTACACAGGAGCTTCGAGGTTCCAATTAGGTACAAACAGCCTGCCCCAGACAAGCAGCGCAACAGAAAAGGCTGCCCCACCAGCGGAACAGCCTCCTCGTTTACTGATAAACAATCGGGTGGGCGGGGGATTATCCGGCCGAAACCGTTTTCCGTTTTTTACCCGGAAACTGTTCGGCTAAATCATCATAAATTGCCTTGGCCCCGTTTACATTTTGTTTGGCCAGCAAACCAATGTTCCGGTAATAGGCAATGCAAGCATAGTACACATCGGCACCCAGCAAAAGCAAGGTGTCGCTCATCAGATCGGCGATGGCGTTAATGCGGGCCTCGCGTGGCTGAATGCTCTTCCGCGCACTGAAGTCGGCCAATACCTCGGGGACATCAATAAATTGGGGGTTGAATTCCGGTTGATTTTGGATATATCCAACTATCTTTTGCGCCCAGTTTTCACTTCTATTCCCCAATTTACTGTACTCCATCCGTTCGTCGGGGGTTAAACTAATGCACTTTGCCTTTAGCAACGTGTCAATAGCAGCCAGGTGGCTGTCCAATTCGGCCAGTTCTTCGGCCGAAAACTCTACTGAAATTAAATTTTCTAAAGCCATGTCCGTTCAAATTAGAGGTCAAAAAGAATAAAAACGGGTATTCCCTTGCGGGCAAATAGGTCAAAAGTGCCGGGACTACAAATGACCTGCGTAGAACAAACTTGTTTATCAGCTCTATAAAGCTACGGCATTCCGTCCTGAAATACCAACCTGCCCCAATATTTTTTTTGGGGGTAATGTACCACTCAGCCTATTTTTGTAATACACCGTCGCTTTCTTAACGCTTATTAGTTAAATTTAAGCTTTTTTCATATATTGGCGCAAATTGAACAGGAGGAGGGGGAATACCATCTTTGAGGAAAGATGGCATCCGGCTTAACTTTATTGTATTTACACACGAAGCAGGCAGAGGGTCGGGCTTTGCAGTGGTTTCAATTTAGTTTTCAATAGGTTCGTGGCTTTATACTTTAACAATTAATAATCCTATGAAAAAAATCACACTGTTACTTGCAATTATTGCATTTGGGTTATCTGCCGCACTGGCACAAACCCGCGAAGTTACGGGTAAAGTGACTTCTGCCGATGACGGGAGTTCTCTACCTGGTGTATCGGTTTCTGTTGAAGGGACAACTTTAGGAACAATTACTGATATTGATGGTAATTACTCACTAAAAGTGTCGGCCGATGCTAAGACTCTAGTATTCTCGTTTGTTGGTATGCAAACTCAGAGACTTGCAATATCTTCAAATCAGATTAATGTAAAGATGCGCTTAGAAACCGTTGGGGTTGACGAAGTAATTGTTGTGGCTTATGGTACGAAGACCAAACGTTCATTGACCGGCGCTGTCACCAGTGTTGGCTCGGATGTATTAGAGAACCAAACGGCGATATCGCCTTTACGCGCGATTCAAGGTTCTGCTCCAGGGGTTAATATTCTTACCTCGGGTGGACAACCAGGAGAAAACCCAACTATCCGTATTCGTGGTATTGGAAGTGTGAACATTTCCAGCGAACCGTTGATTGTTGTGGATGGAATTGTTTTCTCGGGGAATCTGAACTCCATCAGCGCAGAGCAAATTGAATCGATAAACGTATTGAAAGATGCGTCAGCTTCTGCACTGTATGGTTCAAGAGCATCCAATGGAGTTATCCTTATTACCACAAAAAACGGGAAATATGGTGCCAAAGAATCGAAAATAACCTTCAACGCTAAAGTGGGCTACTCGAACCCTGCTGTCGACACTTATGATCTTGTTTCCGCCGAAGATTATATGAAATACTCGTGGGAATCAATAAAAAACAAACGCCAATACGTTGATGGTCGGACTGCCGAAGAATCAGCCACTTATGCAACAAACAATCTGATAAGTACTTTGCGTTATAATCCATACAATGTAACAAACCCTGTTGGTACTGATGGCCAAATTACTTCGGGGGCAGAGCTCCTTTGGGATACCGATTGGTACGACGAACTGACGGAAGACAATGCATTCTACAACGAGTACAGCCTGAACGCGACTGGTGGATCTTCCGATATTAACTACTTCGTAAGTGGAAGCTACCTAAACCAAGACGGGGCTGTTATTGAGTCAAACTTTGAACGCTATTCTGCCCGTGTAAACCTGAATGCCAAATTGAAAGAATGGTTGGAATTGTCAACTAATAATTCGTTCTCTAAATCTCTTCAGAACTACCCCAACCAAGCAGGAACCTCTTACACCAGTTCATTGCAATGGGTTTATGTGGTACCAAACATTTACCCTCTTTATGCCCGCGATGCACAGGGTACCATCAAACTGGACTCAGGAGGCAACCCAATCTACGACTATGGTAATGCCGGAGGCGGACAAGCTGTTAATGCTGTGCGCCCTGTACTCGGAGGGGAAAACGCCGTTTCATCCAACATGATAAATGACATCCTCTATACCCGTTCGAACCTGCTATCGTCCACCGCATTGAAATTTGACCTTTACGAAGGACTTAGTTTTAAAACAACCTTTGGCTACGAACGCTATCTCTTCGATTCATATGAATATGACCACAACGAGTTTGGCTCTGCTGCCTCTGTAAAAGGCCGTGTTTCGCAAGAACGTACTATCACAGAATCGACCACTTGGACAAACCTGTTGAACTACACTAAGACCTTGAACGATCACTCTTTCAACGTTGATCTGATAACTGAGACTTTCGACTATAAATACAATTACATGGATGCACAGGCAACCGGTTTCCTGCCAAATGTAAAAGTACTTTCGGGAAGTACGGTGCCAGAAGGCGTGGACGGCTATATTAGCCCGGAACGCTTAGTTAGCTATATGGCACGTGCTGATTACAGCTTTAGGTCAAAATATTTCATTGACTTCAGTTTCCGCCGCGATGCCTCGACTAAATTCTCAAAAGATAATCGCTGGGGCAACTTCTTCTCCGTAGGTGGAAGCTGGATTCTTTCTGACGAAGGGTTCCTCTCATCGGTTGAACAAATTTCACTTATCAAACTGAGAAGCTCCTACGGTGAATTGGGGAATAACCAGGGAATCGGCTATTTTCCCTATATGGAAGTTTATAACACCGGATGGAATAATGGTGTTAATACCGGCGTTTTACAGGGCGGCGTGGTTGATCCAGACATTACTTGGGAAAAAACTTCTCTGTTCAACGTGGCCTTGGACTACGGTTTCTTCAATAACCGTGTAAACGGAACTATTGAATACTACAATAAAAAGTCGATCGACCTGTTGTTCAATAAGCCCTTGGCTCCTTCTTTAGGTGACCCCTACATTTATACCAATGTGGGTACTGTCCGTAATACCGGTTTCGAATTTATAGTGAATACAATCAATATTGATAAAAAAGATATCTACTGGTCATCTTCATTTAATATTTCGACCAATGAAAACAAGTTGTTAAAACTTCCCCAGGACGAAATTGTCAGTGGAACAAAAAAATGGATGGTGGGGAAATCAATTTACGACTTCTTCATTCAGGAATATGCGGGTGTTAACCCAGCCAACGGTAATGCCATGTGGTATAAAGATGATGCTAACGGAGAGAAAGTGTTAACAGAGGTTTATTCAGAAGCGGGAAAGTATTACCAGGGATCAGCTCTTCCAGATGTGATTGGCGGTTTGTCTTCTTACTTTAGGTTTAAAGGATTTGACATCAACATCATGTTTAATTACAGCTTTGGCGGTAAAATTTACGACTCGTCTTATGCTGGTTTAATGAGCAGTCTTGAATCTGCCGGCTACCAATTATCTGCCGATATTGTTGACAGGTGGCAAAACCCGGGCGATATAACCGATGTACCCAAGTTGTTCAACTCTAACAATGACTACAACAGCACTTCGACACGTTTCCTCTATGATAATGACTACGTTCGGTTGAAGGCTCTGACAATTGGATACAACTTACCCAAATCAGTTATCAGTCGGGTAAACATTCAAAATTGCCGGGTTTATATGCAAGCCGATAATATCTGGACTTACCAATCTCATAAAGGGATTGACCCGGAACAAAGCATCAGCGGAACAACCAACAACCGTTCCAACCTGATGAAAACCGTTTCCTTCGGTATTAACATTGAATTATAATCACTTAGAAAATGAGGACTATGAAAAATATAAAAATACTCTTATTGGGAGTTTTGGTCGCAGTCACCTTCTCTGCATGTGAGTCATTTCTGGACGAACCAAAACCGACCGACAGTCTGACCTCTGATGCTATCTATTCGTCAACCGACGGGGTGGATGCCTACCTTTCGGGTATTTACCGCAACATGCGCGAACAGTACGAATACGATACCGATGTTGCAAGTACCGACGTAGGCGGTATCTATTCAATATACTTTGCCCGGGTATTAAAAGGCAGTGACTTAATCCAAAACTCGTGGTATAACTTTGATTATGCCAACGATAACCGCGAACCGACCTACCGCCGGGTTCGTGTAACCTGGCAGTTTCTGTACGACATGGTGAACCATGCCAATACCTTGATTGAAGGAGTAACAAACGGATCTTTGCCCGACAGTGATAAGGCCATTTATATTGCTCACGGAAAAGCTTTACGTGCGTACTTCTACTTCCAGTTGGCACTCGAATTTCAACTGTCGTACGCAGTTAACCCAAACGCTCCAGCTCCTCCGATTTATGACAAAATAGAACTGGAGCCCAAAGGAATGAGTACTCTGGAAGAGATGTACACCCTGATTTTATCCGACATTAACGATGCAATTGCCGACCTGCCCGAATCACGTCTGGGAAAATCGTATATCAACAAAAGTGTTGCCTATGGAATTAAAGCCCGGATATTAATGGCAATGAATAAAGACTGGGACCAAGTTGAAACCGCTGCAAATGCAGCTTACGGAGGCAATCCCGACGACGCGCTTTATGCCGATGAGTACACCGATGGGTTTGATAATATTGAAGCCAGTGAATGGATTTGGGGGATGGATCAGCAATCTGACCAAAGCAACTACTACTACGTAGCCCCTCATGCATTTACCGACCACTACGCCGATGCTTATTACGGAACCTATGTTGATGTTAATTTTGTGACAACGTTCTCCTCTACCGACATCCGTAACCTGTTCCAAAACCTTTATGATGCGCCAGCAGGAAACTTTCAGGAATATGTTACTTCAAAGTTTGTATTTTCATTTTCAGCCGACATTCCAATTATGCGGACTGCCGAAATGATTTTGATCGAAGCCGAAGCACTCTATCATCAAAGCTCCGAAACAGAGGCTCACAATTTGCTGTTCAAACTCCAGTCGAACCGCGATCCCGAAGCCGTAAAATCGTCGGCTACAGGCACCGCCCTACTCGAAGAAATCCTGTTGGAACGCAGAAAAGAGCTCTATGGCGAGTTCGGTGTCCAATGGTTTGATGCTAAACGCTTGCAACGGGGGATCTCAAGGGGTTCAAACCACCGCATTGTTGTAAACCTGGAACCGAACGATAAACGATTCTACCTGAAAATCCCTCAGGCCGAAATCGATTCGAACCCGAACATCGACGCTTCGGTAAATGATGGACGTTAAATTTTTTAACCTGTAATTACTATGAAAAGAATAACCTACTTATCATTGCTGTTAACGATCGGCCTCTTGTTAAATAGCTGTTCCGATGATCCCGAGTTTACAAAAAATCTCAACTTTATAACCTTCGAGAAAGCAAGCCTTGATTTGGGTGTGGACATTGACGGATCAACCGTTCACTCAATAAAAGTATTCACAACCAATGTGGCCTCAACAGACCGGAGCTATACCATCCTAGTTGATGCAACAAACACAACAGCCGAATCCGGTGCTTATTCTGTCCCGGCAACGGTGACCGTTCCCGCCAATTCAAACATTGGGGTCATCGAGTTAACCCTTAACGACGTAAATATAGGTGAAGGGAAAAAGCTCACCTTAAAGTTCGAAGGCGAAGAGGGTTTATAACTCCACCTCTGTGACTGCAATAAATATAAAGCAGATTTGTCGCAAAAATGAGGTATTTCTCGATATTGTGTTTGATGGTTACGCCAGCGAATGTTCTTGGGAACTATTGGATTCAACCGGTGAAGCAGTAGCATCCAGTAGTGCCTACACCGATGGGTTAGCCAAGTTGTCAACCAGCTTTTGCCTCGAAAACGGAACCTACACCTTCTCCGTATTTGATGATTACGGAGACGGGCTTTCGTATCCTGCCAATGGGTCGGTTACCTTAACCAAAGGCACAACTGTACTGTTTAGTGCTACTGGAGACTTTGGAGAAGAAAGTACCGGCACCTTTACGGTAACCTTGTAAAGTTTGAATGTTCACCATACGTACAAAGCCGCTCCCACTCCGGGGCGGCTTTTTCGTACAAGCTCTCCGGCACGGGTTATTGGCCCTTCGTTACAGGCTAAAGGCTTTACTGAAGGGGTTTTCACTTGTTCGGAACAGACTAAAACCTGTCCCGAACAGCCAATAGGGTCTTCCGAAGGGGTAATTGGTCGTCGCAAAGGGGCTTTTGGCTGTAAGCAACAGCCTGTAAGTCCTTCGGAAGAGGTTAAAAACTGAAAGCCCCTCTTCCGAAAAAGAAAGGGCCGCCAACCAATAACCAATCTTTTAAAGAGAATAGTGGACTTACTTCGCGGGTGAAGATCCCGGGCGATCGGGAAATTGCGCCGACAAATCTTCATAAACCGTTTTCGCAGCCTTTACATTCTGCTGCGCCAGTAGCCAGATATTCCGGTAGTAAGCAATACCGCTGTAATACACATCGGTCCCCAACACCAAAAGCGTGTCGTTCAGCATTTCGGCAATCGCTTTTGCCCGGGCCTCACGCAGTGCAGGTTACGGCATTCTCCCCGAAAATACTTGCTTGCCCCGATATTTTTTTTTGGGGGGTAATGTACCGCTCAGGCAATCTTTGCGGCACACTGCTGCACAATTAACACATATTAATAAAATTTAAACTTTTTTGTATATATTAGCACAGGTTGAACACGACAAGGGGAACACCATTTTGGGGAAGATGGCATCCAACTTAAATTTATTGTATTTACAAACAAAGCCGGCAGAGGTCTGGGCTTCTTTGTGGTTTTCAATTTCGTTTTTTATTGATTCGTGGCTTTATACTTTAACAATTAATAATTCTATGAAAAAAATCACGCTGTTACTTGCAATTATTGCATTTGGGTTATCTGCCGCATTGGCACAAACCCGTGAGGTTACAGGTACTGTGACTTCTGCTGACGACGGAAGTCCGATACCTGGAGTATCGATTGCCGTAAAGGGTACAACACTGGGGACTATAACCAATGTTGATGGGCGGTATGTTATAAGGGTTACTGAGAACGCGGCTACGCTTGTCTTTTCTTTTGTTGGTATGCAAACCCAGGAGGTTAAAGCCACCGGTTCAACCCTTAACGTATCTATGAGTTCAGACATTGTTGGAGTTGACGAGGTGGTTGTGGTTGGTTACGGTACCCAGAAGAAGAAGGACGTAACAAGTTCCATTTCGCAGGTTAAAGGATCAGAACTTTCGGAGAAAGCTTCGCCCAGTTTCGTTCAGCAGCTGGCAGGGCGTGCTTCGGGCGTTCAAATTACACAAGCTTCGGGCGACTTAGGTACCCCGCCCAACATCCGTATCCGTGGGGTAAACACCATTTCGTCGGGTTCGCAACCGCTTTTTGTTGTTAACGGAGTCCCCATTACCACCGGGAATATTGGAGGTTCTTACACCAACAACAACCCGCTGGCCGATATTAACCCAAACGATATTGAATCGATTGAAATACTGAAAGACGGTGCAGCAACCGCTATTTATGGTTCCAGGGCATCTAACGGGGTTATACTGGTAACCACTAAAAAAGGGAAGATACAGGAAACAAAAGTTACCTACGATGTTTGGGGCGCCTTTTCAAAAGCATCAAAACTGTATGATTTGCTCAACGCCGAGCAATTTGTAACCATTGCCAATGAGAAATACGCCAATGCCGGTTCATCTACGAAAAACGCCGTAATGGACGAAAACGGGACGAACACCAACTGGAATGATTACGTATTCCGTACAGGGTTCCAACAAAGCCATTCGCTGTCAGTATCCGGCGGTACCGATAAAACACAATTCTACATCTCGGGCGGTTACAGTAAACAGGAAGGTACTGTTATCAACAACAACTTTAGCCGGTACACATTCAACAGCACAGTAGATCACAAACTGTTAAATTGGATGAAAGCCGGGATATCGCTGAATAGCTCATACCAAAAAAACTCCGGCCCAATTAAAGGGACCAACAGTATTTCGGATAACATGTATGCAACGAACCGGATGCTCCCAAACGTTGCCGTTTACAGCGATACACACCCCACAGGGTACAACATTGATGTGCAAAGCCCTAAAAGCTTGGGCCGTGGAGCTAACCTTATCCCAATTGAACTGACCGTTCCCAACATTGTATGGGTACTGAATAATAATGTCCAGGAAAATGAATCGTACCGCTTAATGCCTACGGGATATATCGAGATTAGCCCGGTAAAAGGTTTAACGCTGAAATCACTGGTTGGTGCCGACGTTTCGTTGTTGGATAACATTTATGCATGGCTCCCTGAGACCGGCGACGGATACGGGTACAACGGCTTAATCAGCGAAACGAACTATACCCGCAAGCGTTGGACCCTCAACCACCGGAAACAGCGAAAAAAAACCTTGCGCTTTCGCGTTCAATCTTTAACCACAAAAGGCACAAAGGCATTCCTTTATTTATAATTTTGACCGTTTATTTCTTTTAGGGGATTCTATTCTTCGTGTCTTCGCGCCTTCGTGTTTAATTTCTTTAACCGCAGAGAACGCAGACGAACGACACCAAAAACAACAAAAAACCATCAACCCCTTCAATTCTCTTCAACAGCCTCCAACGGTGTTCAACCATTTTAGGTCTTCTGCTTTTTCTTTTTGGCAGCGGGAAAAAGTACATTGTTCAGAATAAGCCGGTAGCCTGGCGAGTTGGGGTACAGGCTCAAGTCGGTGGGCGGATCGCCAACCAAGTGGCGGTAGTCCTCGGGGTCGTGGCCACCATAAAAAGTCCAAAAGCCTTTGCCCGATTCGCCG
>JBKEAN010000019.1:0-1990 GCA_047972415.1 Mangrovibacterium sp. | reverse complement strand
TTTAACCAGGTTATAGGGCATGTACCAGCTTCCGGACGAAGCACCACCAAGGGAATGAAAGATAATTCCTAAAATAGCTTGCATAGTTTATTTGTTTAATCAGGTTTAAAATGATTTTATTTTACTTTTGGTTTGATTCTAATTGTAAGTTCGGAACCAAAAATACAACGGACAACTAGCTTTATCAATACACAAATTGACAATTTAGTTGTACTTTTTGATACTAATTTTGAATGGCTGACTTTATCAAATACCTGACTCCAGGCGATCGCGACAAAGAATGGGGCATTTACCTCAATGTAGCTGGTTCTGCTCGTGTTCGGCCCAATAGTGTTTACCCTTCGCCGCTTCACCCTACCGGCTACCACTTTAACTGGGAACAAGGCCGTTTGCTGAATGAATACCAAATAAATTACATTACCGAAGGCAAAGGGGTACTGGAAACCCAAAACGGAAAATTTCAGCTAAAACCAGGCAGTGTACTCCTGATTTCGCCGAACGTGTGGCACCGCTACCGCCCTTTGCAAAAAGTGGGCTGGATGGAGCAGTACATTGGCTTTAACGGCCCCATGGCCGCACAGTTTCTCGATAACCCCCTGTTGTCGGCCAAAGTGCCTCTGGTTCAAATTGGTATGCACGAGGAAGTGATTGATACGTACCTGAAAATTTTTGATTTGGTAAAAAAAGAAAAACCCGGCTACCAGCAAATTGCTTCGGGAATGATTGTAAAACTGCTGGGCTACCTCATTTCGTTCGAAATGCAGAAGGAATTTACCGGCAAACGCATTGCAACCATCATCGAAGAAGTCCGTTTTAAAATGCGCTCGGCCCTTGAAGGTACTGTCGATTTGGAACAAGTGGCTGACCAATATAATATTGGATACTCTTACTTCAGGAAAATGTTTAAGAACTACACCGGCGTAGCACCACACCAATATTACCTGGAATTAAAAATTATGCGCGCCCGGGAGTTGCTGCTTTCAACCGACAAAAGCGTGAAGGAAATCAGTTTCGAGCTGGGCTTTCAATCCATTCATTATTTCAGCCGCATCTTCAAAAGCAAAACCGGAACAAGTCCCAGCGAATTAAGAAAGTGAAACCTGTTTTTTTGCGTTAATTCGTATCATTCGTGGTCGTTAAACACGCGTTGCTTCAACCGAAGTAGTCATTGCACGACCCAAACCCGACATTGTTTCAGGCGGAGCAGTTGTTGCACGAACAAAACATGACATTGTTTCAGTTTAAGTAGTCATTGCATTACCTAAACATGACATTGTTTCAGATCGAGCAGTCATTGTACGAACTCAACCTGACATTGTTTCAGTTCAAGTAGTCATTGTTTAACTTGAAGTGGTTTTTGTTTAGGCCGAAGTTGAAGGTTAATCACCACTCGTCACGAAAACACCGTCAGTACTAAGCGCCGGGGGCCGCCGTAATCGCGAAATTCGCAAAAATAAATCCCCTGCCAGGTACCCAGGTTCAAACGCCCGCGGCTAATGGGTACGGTCAATTCGGTGCCAATCACCGACGATTTTAAATGCGCAGGCATATCGTCGGCACCTTCGTAAGTATGGGTATAATCCCAGTGCTTTTCCGGAATCAGCACATTCATGAACGATTCAAAATCGGCCCATACCGAGGGGTCAGCATTTTCATTCAGGGTAATTCCGGCCGAGCTGTGTTTTACCAGAATGTGTAAAAGCCCCGCATCAGGCAATTCGGGAAATTCGGCTTCCAACTGGCGCGTTATTAAATGGTAGCCCCGCCGCATGGCCGGCAAGCGTAGTTCATATAGCTGTATCATTTAGGACAGGATTGAAACATAGTTTTTAGCCTTACGAACATACAAAAACAGCAGTACCAAACCAATCTCTAAAGAAACGGCACCGGAAGAGATACAAGCCTTCGGTGTGCGTTCTGTTGTATTCCGGTGCCTTCACTGGGTTTATCGCCTGCATTGTTCGACACAAAGCAGACAAGCTTTAATTTA
>JBKEAN010000232.1:0-18317 GCA_047972415.1 Mangrovibacterium sp. | reverse complement strand
CCGTTTCATTTTAGAACGAAATGAAATTCGATCGGTTGCAGCTGCCTTTATTATTGGCATTTTAATCACCAGTGCTTTTTTTGTTCTTTACTATTCCCCGTTTAATTCAAACACAGATTTCAGAGAAATATATATCCCCTTGGGGGCAAAATCTAAGATTGAGTTGCCCGACGGATCTTCGGTTTGGCTTAATTCAGGAACTAAAATAAGCTATCCCGGAATGTATCGCGATAAGCGAGAGGTTACGCTTAACGGAGAGGCTTACTTTGAAGTTGTGAAAAGCAACATTCCGTTCTGCGTGAATACTGTAAAAGGCAAAATTGAAGTGTTGGGAACCGCGTTCAATGTCCAATGCTTTTCAAGTGAGGATTTTAAAACCACCTTGGTATCAGGCTCTGTGAAACTAACGGGAATTGGTGGTAAAACCGTTTTATTGAAACCGGGGGAACAAGCCGGAATTTCTCAGTCGGGCGAATTAGCTGTCAGCCGGGTTGATACTGATAGCTATACTTCCTGGAAAGAAGGAAAACTGATTTTCTCGCGTGAGCCTTTTTACATTATGGCTCAACGTCTTGAACGTTGGTATAACGTAAAAATAGTTATTGCAGATGAGGAGCTGAGAAATCTGTGGTTTACCGGTAGTGTTGAGATAGAGACACTCACCGAATTTATGGCGCTGATTGAACAAACGTATCCAATTAAGTACTCCTACGATCAGGAAACCAAAATATTGCGATTAGAAAAGAAGAAATAAGTATAAAATAAGAAAAGAGAAGATGGAAAGATCCAGTTTCCACCCTCTCCCTGAAAGTTTAAAATAATTATAAACCAACCTCAAAACTATGAAAAAAAAGCGATTAGATGATGGCTTGTGGCTGTCGTTTTACCAAATTTTTAGGAAAATGAAACTAACAATTTTTCTTTTATGCATCACATTTCTAGGGAGTTTTGCAACTCAGTCCTATTCTCAGTCGACAAAACTTACGGTAGTTAGTAAAGATGCAACCATAGAAGATGTGCTCAAATCAATCGAGAACCAAAGTGAGTACCGTTTCTTTTACAACGGTAAAATCGATGTAGAGAAACATATTGAAGCAAGCTTTGTTAACAAAACTATTTTCGAAATCCTCGATCAAATTCTAAAAGAATCCTCGATCTCGTACGAAGTTATGGGCCGACAAATTGTACTGAAAGGCGACTCTGGTGATGTTCAAACCCAGCAGGTGAAAACAATATCGGGAACTGTAAAGAACGAGGCAGGAGATCCAATCCCCGGAGTGACGGTGTATATAAAAGGGGGTACCGAGGGTACGATAACAGATTCTGACGGTTATTACTCGCTTACTAAAGTTAGAAGTGACCAGACCTTGGTTTTTACCTTTGTTGGCATGAGAATGCAGGAAGCTTTGGTTGGTACACAATCGTTGATTAACGTTGTTCTAGCCGAAGAAACAATTGGCCTGGATGAGGTTGTTGCTATCGGATACGGCACTGTTAAGAAGAGTGACTTGACAGGGGCTGTTTCATCACTGCGAAAGGACGATTTGAACAAGGGAGTGACCTCAACAGTTGCCAGCCTTTTACAAGGGAAAGCTGCTGGTGTACAAATAACACAGGCAAGCAGCGAACCAGGAGGTGGTACAACGGTTCAAATTAGAGGAGCTGGCTCGGTTAATGCTGGCGCTGGACCTCTTTATGTGATTGATGGGTTGCCAATTGAAAATGGACAAGTTATTTCGGATAATGGTTCCACGATTCCGGGCGTAAGAGTACCCCGAAGTCCAATGGCAAACATAAATCCATCTGATATCGAATCCATAGAGATATTAAAAGACGCATCTGCAACAGCAATTTATGGTGCGCGGGGAGCCAACGGTGTTATCCTTGTTACAACCAAGAAGGGCTCAACGGGTGGGATGAGGGTTAGTTACAGCGGATATGCCGGTGTTCAAACCCCGAAGGACATGATTGAAGTCCTTAATGCGGATGACTACATGCGAATATTGAATGAAATACTGGACACACCCGGATCTAACGTTTCTGATTCGGAGCGCGTTACGGAGATACAAAATGGAGGTACTGATTGGCAAAATGAATTGTTGCGTAATGCAATAATCCAAAGTCACAGCTTGTCGTTTACCGGCGGCAATGATAAAACGAAGTATTTTGCATCACTAAATTATTTCAATCAAGAAGGAGTTTTAATAACCTCCGGCTACGAACGTTACGATTCCAGGTTCAACCTTGAACACAAAAACGATAAAATGACTTTCGGTATCAACTTCTCTACGTCCTATACGCATGACAATACCGTTCCGATAGGTTTTAGCACAAATGAAGAGGGAAGTGCACTATATTCAGCAAGAGGGTACGACCCTACGCTTAGCGTTTTTGATGAAGATGGAGATTATCAAGTTGTTTCCTGGCTGAACCTTGACAATCCACTTGCCTTAGTTTATGGTAAAACCAGTGACACTGATAATTACCGGACACTGGGGACGATATTTGGCGAATATTCTATTCTGAAAGGTTGGACAGCGAAGTTAAACATTGGCTTTGACACAAGAAATAGTCGTAGGGATACCTATGTGTCTCGTTTAACAAAGGATGGAAGGGCGAACTCTGGTATAGGAACTGTATTAACAGGCACCAGAAATAATTACCTCGGCGAATTTACAACCACTTACCATCGTGATCTGAAAAATAATAGCAGTTTCACCGTAATGGGAGGCATTACTTACCAGAAGTTCATCAATCTCAATTTCTCGGGAACAGGAAAGGGCTTTCCGGTCGACGAATCAAAAACCAACAACATGTCGCTGGCTAATGCATCGTTGTATACCATGGACAGTTCGAAAAATAACAACAAACTGCTATCCTATATCGGACGTGCAAATTATAACTTGTTTGATGAGTTTCTTTTTACCGCAACCTTGCGTGTTGATGGATCGTCCCGCTTTGGTACCAACAACAAGTACGGATATTTTCCTTCGGGAGCATTTGCTTGGAAAATGCACGAAAATGATTTTATTAAAAACTTGAATATTTTTAGCTCCTTAAAATTTAGGACAAGTATCGGAAGAACCGGCAACCAGGATATAGGTAATTTTTTGTCTATTACCACTTTTGGCCAAGGAGCAACCGTTGTTTTAGGTGGCGTGCAATATGTTACACTTTCGCCAACCCGAATTGCCAACCCGAACTTAAAATGGGAAACCACTCAGCAAATCAATGTTGGGTTCGATATGGGTTTTGTCGAAAACCGAATCCTGGTTTCAGCCGATTATTTCAGAAAGAGTACGTTTGATATGCTGTTCGCCTTACCAATACCACCATCTACCGGTTATACTTCCATTATGTCGAATATCGGGGATATTAGAAATAGTGGATTTGAATTTACCATCGATTCTAGAAACTTGACCGGAAAGTTGAAATGGAACACAAACCTTAATTTCAGCACATTGAGAAATAAGGTAACTAATACCGGTGATATTGGCGAAATCATTCATACTGGTGCCGGTCAATCAACTTCTCAAATAGCCATCATCCGCAAAGGAGAAACGTTAAATTCATTTTACGGGTATAAAACCGATGGAATATGGCAGACTACGGAAGAGATTACAGCTTCGGGTACTTTAGACCCGGTAAAACCCGGTGATGTTAAGTTTGTAGATATGAATGACGACCACGTGGTAAACACCAACGACCGTACTATTCTCGGAAAATCATTCCCCTCGTTCATCATGGGTATGACTAATGTATTGGAATATAAAGATTTTCAGTTGAATATTTTTATTGATGCAGCAACTGGTGTTGACATGTTAAACAACTCAAAGGTTGAAACGTATTACCCGGTAAGCCACCGAAGAAACAGGATGGCAGAACCATATCTTAACCGTTGGACAGAAACGAATCAGACCAACAAATATCCATCGTTTGTTAATCCGGCAGGACAGGGAAACAAAGCTGTTAGCGACCTTACCGTGGAAGATGCATCTTATATCAGGCTTCAAACCGCACAGTTGTCATACCAGGTACCGCTGAGAAACAAAAAAATATTTGACAGGGTAAGTGTTTACGTAAGTGGGCAAAACCTGTACACAATAACAAATTACACCGGACAAGACCCAACAACAAACTCAAACGGAGATAGTAGTTTGAAGATTGATTTCAATTCATATCCCGTATACCGGACATATACTTTTGGTGTAGAATTAGGTTTTTAATTTTAACTCTTTAGTCATTATGAAATATCTAAATATTCGATTAACAGCTTTGTTGGTAATAACGATGTTTTTTACCAGCTGTGAAGAGCAACTAAAAGAGGATGTTTATTCTCAACTTGATCCCGCTGCACTGTTTAATTCGGCAAACGGCATCGAACGGGTTCTCTTCGGGGCGTACCGCGATGCCCAAATTACAGATAATTTTGGAGGTAACATTTGGTTTCAGGAAGAATGGACTTGTGACCAGTTTTGGGAAACTGGAGGTGCAGTAAACCTTCAGGCCACCGTAATGCTGGCCTTTACCTGGGACGCGTCTTATCCAACTCACTGGGCCGATCTATGGAACAATTGTTACTACTCCGTTCGGAACTGTAACCTCGTTTTGGAGAATATGGAACAGTCGCCGGTAGACGATGCGACAAAAGCAAGGTTAACAGCCGAGGCCCGGTTTGTCAGAGCATCTGCCTTTTATATTCTCTACACCATGTGGGGGCCAGTGCCTTTGCGGTTAACCACAACAGGCGATTTAGCGATGGCCCGCGCAACCGATGCCGAGATGCAAGCATTCTTTGAAAAAGAGTTTACCGACGTGTCCTCTATTCTTCCCGGAAGGGACGAGCCCGGCTATCAGTATGGTCGTGCAACCAATGGAGCTGCATTGGGATACCTCACAAAATTTTTTCTGAATACCAAACAGTGGCAAAAATGTGCTGATGCAGCAAAACAACTGATGGACTTGAATGAGTATGAATTGTGGGCCGATTATACCACGTTATTCAACGTTGATAACGAAACAAAACAGAAAGAGTTGGTTTGGGTTTACCCTTGTAGCACTCAGGGCCCCGGAAACGAATTTATGAACGGGGCATATCCTCCTTCATTTGCCAGTACTGTTGACGGCTCAATTGTCTTTAAAGAAAACATGAGGAACTGGGCAAGGCAAGACAGGGTGTTAGATTCATTCTACAATTCGTTTGATCCGGCTGACGAGCGGAGAAAACCGATTATTACAGCGTATATTAATACCGCAGGTAAAACTGTTTCATTGCTGAATAGTAACAACACCCGCTCATTCAAGTATACGCCAGACCCGAACGCCGTTGGAAACAGCAATGGAAATGATCTTGCGGTTATCCGATATGCCGATATTCTGCTATCGCGTGCCGAAGCGCTGAACGAGCTGAACGGACCAAGCCAAGACGTATTGGATTTGATTCAAATGGTGAGAGACAGGGCAAAACTAACTACGCCGTTGGTTCTTGCCGATTACACTAAAGAATCTTTGCGCGACCGGATTCTTGACGAAAGAGGTTGGGAATTGTACGGAGAGAAAGTTCGCAGGCAAGATTTAATCAGACAAGGGAAGTTTGTCAGTTCTGCAAAAGCACGTGGAATCTCAATTGCCGACGATCATCACAAGCTTTTCCCTATCCCGCAAACAGAAATCAATGCAAATCGGCTTTGTAAACAAAATCCGGGGTATTGATAGTTTTCTAGATTAGTTTAATGTGCCATCGGGAAAAACGTAGAACTTATTCCCGATGGCTTAAAGGACTTACGAGCTTAAAATGAAACTACTCGTATCCGTGGTAAAGATATAATGCTCCATAAGTCCAGTTGGGACCTTTTAGTTCCGGGTAATTGAACCGATCCATCATCAAGGCAACAAAGCGGAACGGATAGCCCTCGGGCAATTGAACTACGTTGGGCCAAATTCTTGTTCCAGATGTTTCATCCCATGGTGGTAAATCCATGCCCAAGGTTCCTGACTCCTGTAGATTGGGATACGAATAAATGTAAATTTTGCGGTCCTGGCTTCCTGAGAAACAATAGCGTTTGTTGCCAATTCGCTGAATGGATGTCCCGGTTGAATTATTCGTTACAGGTCCTGCAATTCGTTTATAGTTTTGGTTCCATTCATCCGATTCTAGCATAATGGCTTTGTACCCTCCGCTATTTTCGCATGCGAGCATTCTCCATTTTTGCACCTCTGAATCATACAAAATATGCGGGTCTTCAAAATCACCAACCATCCCAAACGGCCTGGCATTCATTACAGAGAAGCCAAAACGGGGGTCGCTTTTACTTTCGATTGCCAGCAACTGCTTTTTTTCTTCGGGGTTGGCATAGGCACTAAAACCGGTCGTCAGTCCTCGCCAACACTTATCTTTTCGATCGTAAAAAATATGCGAAGCCACCTCGTTCCGAAGCAAACCATCCTTACGATCAAACAGAATAACGCCTTCGAAACGAAGATCAAATACGGATGGATTTAAACTAAACACTCCCTGAACATGATGTGGTAGCGCACGTCCACGGATCGTCATGGTATACCATAATCGACCCTGGTCAAGCAAAGGCTCTCCATCTTCATAGGTAATCGCCCGAATGTCAGCCAGGCCCATTCCAGGACTCAACAATGACTCAACTTTATGGATCGACAGAGTTCCTGCGTTTATTGTCATATACAAGTTTGCCTGGAGCGACTGCATATATTGCTTTTTGCGCAAATCGACAATCTGAGTAAAATCGGATTGAGCAATGGGAATTGGCAAACCTTCGTTTTGAATGTACAAGGTAAATCCACTCCCAAGCATTTGTAAGATGATTTTTCCTTCGATATTGTGCAGACCATTACTGTTTGTAAGTATCGACTCGTTCAGAATTTCATCGAGATCCTTGCGATACCTTTGGGTTACGTCCAGAATTTGCTTTCCGTTATATTGAAGAGTGACAAAGAACTGTTCTTTCTTCGCTGCATCGGAAAACTCAAATCCAATTCTTCCCTGTCCCTCACTTGATGCTAGGTCGATTATGTATGTAGCAAACGGATTGAACCCACCAAACCATATTGAAAGTTGCGACTCTTCGCTGGAACTGATTTCTAACCGGCTATTTTTAGCCTGAATGCCAGCATGGAAATCGGTATAAAATGTAGCTGGATACATGGCTGACATCCCGATTACTTCCGATGGGTACAAACCTGCCAATGGTATTTTCTGACTGTCCTCGAAAATGAATCTTCGGACGCCCTGCCTTACGAATTTTATTTGGTCGGGAGGCAGACTTGTTTGGGCACTTGAGCTTCCAACCAACAGTAAAACAAGAAAGAGCAAAAGCTGAATGCGAGATCCAATAGTTAATTTCATGTTCTATCTTCTTTAAGTATATCCTGAACTAAACCGTTCTTTGATGCTATCTTCTTCCTGCGTATAAATCATCACTTTATGTCTGCTCACTTGTTACCAGCAGTTGACACCTTGAAATTATCGTAATGTACATGGGCATTGCAAGAACGGAATCCGATTTTTCCACTAATAAATGGATCATTATCGGTATAATCTAATTTTGGAATCATCATATCATCCACATAGACTTTTATATTAGCTCCGGACACCATAATTTTTAAATGATAGGTCGTATTCAGAGAATAAACCCCACCTGCTGATTGTAAAGATATCCTGTTATAATTATACTTTCCAAGGGTTATCAACGAGCTATCCAGACCAACAAAATATCCCTGAAAAAAATTTGTACCTAAAGCGGGATTATTATTTGCACCACCATTTGCCGGATTATTTACGCGGAAGATGACTCCTGCGTTCATCGTATCCTTAAAGGTTATATCCGTTTCAATTGTGTAGTCACTCCAACCCGTACTCCCCATCACCCGTTTTCCACAACCGTTAATAGACGCTTCACCATCTTCAATTTTCCAATCTCCGTCGCTGTAGTTCCACGCTGGATCAAAAATATTTTCAAAACTGTCGTTTATAGTCACCAACTCATTATCCGCCGACTTGAATTGCATTTCGTAAAGATCGAAATCACCTGATATTACTTCAACCTTCAGCGTCTGGCAACCGGAAATCAGATTCAATCCTTTTACGGTAAAAACTTGCCAGCTGCTCATATCTCCAGTTGCTGGTAGTTCGACTACCTCGCTTAAATCAGTTTCTCCTTGTATAAACCTTATTCGAGCGTTCATACCTGAGGTTGCATACTTTATTCCAATATTATAAGCTCCATCAGCTCGGACATTCACATTGTATTTGTACCATTCTCCTGACTGAACTCCGCTGATGTGGAAACCACCTTGAAAATTGGAACTGATGTCAACACTGTCCTGTCTGACATATTGCCCTCCTGCATTTCCCGGAGTAAGATCGTGGTAACCAACCCCATCACCACCCGAATTATAATGCACAGCGGATAAAATACCTGGAATTGGTTTATAGATGTCGAAAATACCAGAACCGTTTACCTTATTGCTTAACGCGATGTATGAAAAATTGCCTTGAGTTCTACTTGTTATATACCCCACGCGACCACCTTCCAATTTGCTGGTCTGAGTTGATTTCAACAACCCACCAACGAAAAACTTATATGTTGTTCCGTATTTCTCGATTCGGATACTGTTCCAAGCTGTGTAATCAAATCCGGCAGGCATATCAACGAACTGAGCTCCCCTCCAAACTCCATCGATCTTAAAATCGATTTCCAATGTATTGATTGAAGGGCGAAATAAAGCAACCCCATAATTCTGTTCGTTTGTATAACTGAACACTGCACCAAGTCGAGCTAAATTGTTAGATTGTGCATCTCCTTTTATGGTGAATTCCGCAGTATAATCGAACGCTGTTTTTGCATTGAATATCGCTTTATAACCCGTTTCATCAGAATCATCAGTGGTATCCTGAAACAGATAATCCTGATTACAAATCCCCCATTTCCCACCGTTAGGGAAAAGCCAATCATCCTCAATCTCCGTTCGATCAAAATAATCGGACGTCGCCAAAACAGGAGATTGCTGATCCCAATTAGTGTAACCTAACAACAGTAACTTGTCGCCATTCCATGCGATACGATCAAAGTTAAATTTCCGGAAATGGCTTCCTCCTGGAAGGTTGACAATGTTGTGATATGTAAAATAATATGTATCAAGATCTGGTCCGATAAAAGCAGTACCATGCCCTAGTCCCACGAAAGCTCCTTCCGTATTTATAAGAATCGGATTCTGGTTTGCTTGTGGAGTGTAACGATCTATAGGGTTTGTCGTATTTGCAGCATAGTCAACCCGATAACCATGTGATTTCAAGTGATTACCAGTATATAACAGGTAATAGATACCATTTCTTTTGATTACACAGGGAGCTTCAGTCCACTGGCCGTCCATTTGTGCATTAAGGTTGACACTTTCACCCAAGGAAGTCGGAGTAAGCATCTTACAACCGAGAATTCCGGCACTATTAGCATGAAAGAAATACCAACTAGCATCGTCATCTATGAAAACAGAACCATCTATTTTCTTATTCAGATTACCGGAAACAGCAGTAAAAGGCCCTGTTGGGCTGTCGGCGGTCAATACAAAATGTCCCTTTCCGTCTGGTGAAGTGTACATGTAAAACACCCCGTTCCAATAGAAAACTTCCGGAGCCCAGGCTAACTTTATTCTCTCGTCGGTTGAGCAAACAATGGCATCTGACCAATTAACAAGGTCTTTTGAATACCAGCACCTTAACGCCTGTTCCTGCCTATTACTTCCATACAAATAATAAATACCTCTATACTTCAAAATATAAGGATCGCCTATACCTCCATCGATCTCGCCTGGTAGAGCAAATGGATTTTTCCATGTTTGGGCGACTAAACCTTCAACCAAGCACAAGATGAAAAAAAGAAGAACTAAAATTCGACTGTATTTCATAATCATTGCTCGCGTTTTAAATCGGGAAAACGATTGTCCCAAAATACTTCGATGTTAGAGATATGCCATGTCTGTCCATGATTATTGTTCCCCTGATAAAACAAAATTGTTTTTCCAGAAACATCCGTAAAAATATCGGGGTGACCCGACTCTGATGAATTCCAGCTACCCGGGATCCCATTAGCAAGAAACGGAGTGTCAGATGTTCGCTCCCAATAAAGACCATCAGTGCTTTTTGCCACTCCAATTTGCTGTGGATCGTTGTTATATCCACCGGCATAAAACATAAATAAGCTATCGCCTCGTACAATTACAGAAGGCGCTTCAATACAATTTGTTTCCCAGTCTAATTCCGGTTTCAATATGGGTCCCGAAGTTGACATGTGTTCCCAATCACTCCGCCTAAAGTCGGTATTTCCGGGAGCAACTGCAACACCCAACATTTGAGTTTTAAAATCAGGATCACGTGTCGCAAAATACAGGTAATATTTCCCTTTAAACTTTATCACTTCGGCATCGATAGCCCGTCCGCAGTTCCAATCTCCATCGGGGTGAAATACAGGATTCGAGGGATCGCGTGTAAACTTGATGCCATCTGTGGACCATGCATGGCAAATAGCATCTTTCTCCCTGTTTCCATACGTTTGATAAAAAAGATGAACAACATTTTCGATTACTAATGCAGACGCAGCACAATAACCATTTGCCTCGTATGCAGCATCACACTCGGGAGCAAGACTTCCAATGCGCTCCCAGTGAATTAAATCTGTACTTTTTGCAATCCCAATTCCTCCAATCAATTTGCTTTTGGCTTCGGAAAAAGTTGGAACGGTATAATACATCAGATAACCATCCTTAAAACTGATCACATACGGATCTTTAGCAAAAGGCCGTCCTGCATTAATCGTGTCGGCAAACATCATCATCCCATTTGCTTCATTGAAGCGAACAGAATCCTGTGCAGTAGCACTAGCAAATGAAATGCAAAAAAGGCCAATAAAATAAAGTAGCACATTATTCATACTCCACGTAATTTAAAAAGTGAAGTGACTGAATCGGGATGATCCTTTTCTTTTCGGGTTAAGATAACTTCAAACCAAACTATAGAGACATCTGAAACAGCCACTTCTGTTATTGCTAACAAAATTGTATTAATACCCAGGGTTTTGTGGAAAATCTTCAGGATTTGACATACGAGTTAGCTGATTTTCAGGAATTGGCCTTAGTGCGTGATAATCTTTAACATACGATAGGTAGGTTGCATCGCCTGCATGGGCATTACGAACTCTTTCCAAAAGTTTGCCAGTTCGTCTCAGGTCATACCAACGTTGCATCTCGCCTTGGAGTTCCCTTGCTCTTTCATCCAGAATGAAGTCCATTGATACTTGCTCACTCGAAATCTCCATTTCTGATTCTCTGCCGGTTTTGGCAGCACGTGCCCTTACAACATTAATATATTCCGCAGCTTTTTCTTTGTCATTTAAGAGAGTTGCAGCTTCTGCTGCAATCAGGTAGGTTTCTGCCAATCGGAATACATACACATCGCGTGTTCCCCTTGTCTCGTTAATAGTTGCCCGCAACGGATCAGAATGTTTAGTTGTATGAATATAAAACTTGTAATTCTGAAATTTTGTATTTGAAGGCCACGCTCCATTGGGATTGCTTTCCGATTGGATATCTAATTTGCCGTAATATTCATCGGGAAGATAGCCCCATACTGGATAAATGGCTTTCACATCATCTGGTGTTGGCATTTTTTTGAAGATTTTCAGGGCTACATCGCCCTTCTTCATTGTAATAGTTTCGGTTTGTTTTGTATTTGGATTAAACATTGAGAACGAAGCAGAGTTTTCTGTTATATCCCATTGATCCCGAAAGTCATCTTCGAAACGTTCGTCAATATCTTCATCAAACAAATTCATCATAAACTTCGTTGGACGTAATCTTCCCCATGGCCGCCCGTATTGAATTACCCGTTTCACGCCGGGATGTTCTTCAGAATAGGCACAGGTAAAATACAAATGAGCTGTATTCCCGTCGCCATTATACTCTGAATTAACGGTATAGAGTACTGGAAAAATAATCTCTTTGTTACGCATATTACTCATGCTAAACAAATCTGCATGTGACTCTTCTAGCTCATATTTTCCTGAATTGATAATATCTTCGCCCAATTTGAGTGCCTCGGCAACCGAAGACTCATCGTTGCGTTTTGCCGTTAGAAGGGCTAAAGCTTTAAATTGGCGAGCCGCGTTGGTCGTAATTCGGCCATAATCAGAAGTATACTCGTCAGGCAAATTACTGATACAAAAATCGAGTTCAGTTAATATAAAGTCCCATATTTCGGATGATGGCGTTCGGTATGCTTCCGTTTCAATGGTTTTCGTAGGACTTGTTGTCAAATAAACATCACCCCACTGCATCACCAAGTGATAGTAAAAAAATGAACGTAGAAAACGCACCTCTCCAAGATATCGAATACGAAGGTTTTCATTCAAACCATCTACCCCTTTTTCAAGTTGTGCAATAACCTCGTTTGCCTGATTTATCGAGACATAACACGCCGACCAAAGTGAATTCAATTCACCCATATCAGCCGTAATATTCCAACTATAAAATCGGTTTGTATTACTGGGTGCATAGTAAATATCAGAACTTGCACCCTCCGCTAAATACATAAAAGCTTCAATAATATAGATACTTCTAAGTTTTGAATAAACTCCGTTTACTCCCGATAAAATACCTTCGGGCGTTGAGTAATAATTTCCCGGCGTAATTTTATTGTAGGCTGTTTCGTCTAAATAGTTGTTACACGACACAGATAGGTAAACGAATAGAACAGTGAGTATTTTGATTTTCATATCTCTCGAAATTAAAAATTAATGTTTAAGCCAACTAAAAAGGTTGTTAACGGTCGGTGATCCCCAAATGACGTGCAATTCTCAGGATCCAGCCCCTCAAAATCCTTTTGAAAGGTATACACATACGGATTATCAACTGTCAAATAGGCGCGGGCATTGCGAAAAGGGAGTTTTCCTTTGTTTTTAATGTTATATCCCAGAATGATATTATTTAGCCTGATAAAGCTTAAATCGCGAAATGCATAAGTACTATTTCCTACACGGTTGTCACCCTCTGTTTTTGTTGGCCTTGGGGCTTCATTCGATGGATTATCCGGAGTCCAATAATTTATATCCAATTGCCCATATCTGGCAGAGCTACGTCCACCCTGGTCGGTTAAGGCACCAATTCTGAAACCATAATCAAGTCTTCCGTAGAAATTTAGGGTTAGATCAAAGTTCTTATATTCGAAGGTAGAATTCAATCCAACATTGTATTTGGGAATTCGGTTGTATATAAAATAATCTTCCGAAGTATATTTCCCATCATCATTTACATCTGTATATTTTGCATTTCCTGGTACCGCTCCGTAAACCTTTGCTGCTTCTTCCTCTCCCGTTTGCCAGATACCTTCAAAATTAAAAATCCAATCAACGTAAATAGGCTTACCTATAAACCATTTGTTGCCCGGGTCATCTTCCTTTGCACCATATAATTCTACAATTTCGTTTTTGTTATATGAACCGGTAAAATCCAAACGCCATTTAAAGTTCGATTTGTCAATTGGAATTGTATTAAGCGTTAACTCTATCCCTGTGTTTCTAGTTTTTC
Organism: Mangrovibacterium sp.; assembly: GCA_047972415.1. Taxonomy (GTDB): domain Bacteria; phylum Bacteroidota; class Bacteroidia; order Bacteroidales; family Prolixibacteraceae; genus Mangrovibacterium. The sequence continues at coordinate 4,712 of JBKEAN010000232.1, read as the reverse complement.
CGATGTTCTGCATTGTTGAACCATATCCTGAAGTAATTGGTAATTGACGGGACATGAGCAAGTCATAAGTGTTCCGAACATAGGCATCTACAGATCCAGACAGACGGCTTTTCAACACTCCAAAATCGAGACCGAGGTTATATTCTTCTGTTTTCTCCCATCCGAGAGATGAATTGGGTAATGATGTTGCAACATATCCTGGCGCTACTGATTCGCTTGTTCCAAAAACATATTTGGTTGCCCCCAATGCGCCAAGTGTAGAGTATGCGTCAATGGCTGAATTGCCAGAATTACCCCAACTAAGTCTCAGTTTTAAATTATCGAACACATTCAGGTTTTTAACAAATGACTCTTCACTAATTCGCCAAGCCAAAGCAACTGAAGGGAAAAAATCCCATTTATGATTCTCGGCCAAAACAGATGCACCATCGTAACGTCCAGTTGCTGTCAGTAAATATTTGCCTTTGTAAGAATAGTTCAACCTGCCCATATAGGAAAGGATACTCCATGTTGTATAATACGAATCTCTCGAAAATTTTTCCGGCGCTTCATTCACGTTATACCACTTTCCATAGTAAGGAATGTCTTCACCGCTTAAATAAATTGAAGTTGATTTATATTGTTGAAAATCCTGCAACAAGGAAATATCTAGTTTATGTTCCTTCCATTCCTTCAGGTAATTTAGCTTGTTATTAATATTAACTGTGAAGGAATTTGTTTTTCTCCAATCCGCAGAATTGGTACCATTTTGACGATACGAATTCAATTTTCCGAAATATTGCCCATAGTCAACATTGTGAATTTCAGGAGATACAACGAACTGATACGATAATCCTTTAATTATTTCCCATCTCAGATAGGAATTAAGAATTATGTTGTTTCGCTTATTATTTCTTTCCAGATTTTTATCGTCAAGGTCATATAGTGGGTTCGACTGTAATACCGTTTGGTTCCATTCGCTAGGATAAAACTGAAGATTTCCCTCTGCATCATATGGTTTGGAAAGTGGATCCAGCAAAGTTCCCCATAAAAATAGATTGTTACTACCAAGGTCAGCATTCGAAAATGATGACATGATGTTGTAGCCGGCAGATAGCTTCGAACTAAATTCGATATCACCAGTGACTTTGACATTAAACCGTTCAAATGACATATTTTTTATGATACTTTGATCTTTGTAATACCCAAAACTGATAGAGTTTGTACTCTTCGCCGTATTGAAATTGACATTGATGTTGCTTTCGGTCTTATAGCCAGTATCGCTAAACATCAAATCCTGCCAGTCAGTATAGCTCTGATTAGCAATAGAATTCAATTCTGTTTGGGAAAAAATCAACTCATCTTCATTAAACTCCGGATAAGCGGCTCTCTTAAAGTCGGCGTATTGAGCACCATCCATCATATCGAAATTTTTAAAATTCCTCGATATACCGTAGTATCCTTCATATTTAATAGCGAAGCCTTCCTTTTTATCTCCGCGTTTGGTCGTAATAATAATAACTCCATTGGCTCCTCTTGCACCATAAATTGCAGTAGACGAAGCATCCTTAAGAATATCGATACTATTAATATCCGAATTGTTGATATCTGTTAATGAACCATTAAACGGAACTCCATCCAACACTATTAATGGGGTGTTGGATGCGCTAAGCGAATTGTAGCCCCTAATTACAAATTCGGGAGTACTTCCAGGTTTATTGCCTGTATTTACAATGTCAATACCTGCAACGCGCCCTTTTAGCGAAGTAACTACATCAGCACTTTTTGTTTGTGTAATGGTATTCGATTCTATATGACTAACTGAGCCAGTTAAATCACTCTTTTTTACGGTACCGTAACCAATAGCTACAACCTCCTCAATTCCAATGGCATCTTCGACCATGGTGACATTAATAACTGTATTTCCTGCAACAACAATTTCTTGAGTTTTCATACCAACAAACGAAAATACAAGAGTTACATCCGATGGAATATCCAGAAAGGAATAGTTTCCATCAAAATCGGTTGTGGTTCCACTTGTTGTGCCTTTTACTGTAACACTAACACCGGGCAAAAACAAACCAGCTGAATCTGTAACACGGCCCGAAACACGGAGCGATTGTTGCGAGGCTGAGGTGACAACTGATGATAAGACAATTTGTCGATCAAAAATCTTATACTGGATTTGCTTATCCCCAAAGATTTGTTTAAGAGCGTCGACGATGTTCATTTCATGCAAGTTAACAGAGTAGCTTTTGTTAACATCAATTTCTTTCCGATTGTATGCGAACCGATATTTTGTTTGACTTTCAATTTGCGTAATAAGCTCTTCCAGTTTCATTTCTTTCACTGAAAACGAAATTTTTGAGTTTTGGGTAAAGGCTTTCAACGCAAAAGATTGCATAACACATACCAACGATAGAATAAGAACTAGTCTCATAATTAAAAGCGTCTTTTTTAAAGTAGGTTCATACCATGCCCCATACTTGTGTGTTTTTTTCATAAATTTGGAATTAGTAATGTTTAAAATATCTATAGGCCTTACGAATTGGCGGGATGGCATTGGAGGTGCTTTCCCGCTTTTTCATTTTTGTTAGTTGTTACATAGGCTACCTATTTGTGATAATTATTTTCTTTTTAGAGTAACTGTCGTCGCCCATTGCTTTCCTATCTATTAGCTGGCAATTGATTGGAGCAATCACCGACATCAACTGCAGTGCTTCTTCAAGCGATTCATTCTCTAATACCAGCCTCACTTTTTCATGGTCGAGATTGGTCGCTCTTATCTCAAATTCGACATTGTAGAAATGACTTAATTTCAGGCAAGCTTCATTGATTGGTATGTCTTTCAGAACCAGTCGGCCTTTAGTCCATGCTGAAAAGTCGGTTGCATCAACAGTCATTTTTTCCAGTCTGTTATCATCGGGATGATAAACAATCCGTTCGTTTGGACTCATCAACACATTCATGCCCAGATTATTCGATAGCGATATCTTTCCGCTTTCCAATACAATTTCACAAGATGGGTGGCTACTATATGCTGAAATATTGAACTTAGTCCCTATTACTTTTATGTTCAATTTCTTTTGCGTTTTCACAATAAAAGGAGAGTTGTTATGGACAACCTCGAAATAGGCCAGACCATCCAATAAAACCACACGATTGCCACTTTCTTCTTCCATGTATTTAATTTCGGAGTCTGGTCCAAGCCAGCCAGTAGTTCCGTCAGCTAATTTAAACCAGTTTCGGAAGCCGGTAGTGGAGAGGAATTCCACTTGTTGGTTTTTGGAAGCTATTATATTTCCTCTTATTAGGTATACACTGGATGCAATAAAAAGACCAACAACTAAAATTGCTGCAATTTGTACCAGCCCAAAAGACTTAGTATTCTTCCTCCCTACTGGGGGCGTGGTACTGCTAATTGAATAGTAAAGTTTATGATATACGTGATCGAGGTTTGGCAAACCATCGTTAACCGCCCTAAATTGTTCCCATTGCTCTCTAAGGATTTGCTTGGCTTCTTCGTTTAAGTCTCTATCCTCAAAATATTTTTCGAGTGTTTTTTGATCATAAAGACTAAACCGTTGTCCAAAAACGTTATCAATATGTATCCTATTGATTGCCATTTTTCAAGTCTGTTTCTATGTAATATCAACAAGACCGAAAAAAGTAGCCCTTGAAATGGATCTTTTTTATCGAATTTTTAATTCGGTATTGGCGCTGCAAAGAGATAAAAGAATAGTATCCCTGCTAAGTTATTATTACTCTTCATCTTGTCAGCAACAAATCGTCGTGCAATTGATACTTGTTTTTTAATGAATTGTTCGCTCAATCCGAGTTGTTTTGCAATCTCATCGTTCTTTTTTTCCTCTTTGTATCTAAGTATGAAGATTTCTTTTCTCCTTGAGGGAAGCAATTCGATGACTTCATTGAATTTTTGCACAAGCAGCACATACTCCATCCGATCATCGTCCTGTATCCCATTAATAATATATTCCTCGGCAAATACCTGAATATATTTTTCTTCCCGGCTTTTTTTTAAGAATCGTTGGCGTATGTTGTTATAAGCTATTGTAAAGAGGTACGACTGGAAAGACGAGTCGGACCGAAGGTTTTGTCTATTCTCCCAGATTTTTAGAAATACCTCGTTGAGCAAGTCTTCGGCATCTGCTTTCTCCGTCAGATACTTTAGTGAAAATTGGTATAATCTTGTCCCATACCTGTCAAAAAGGGCTTTGAAAGCACTTTTATCCCCTTCCCTAAGCCTATCAACTAATTGGTTGTCAATATGAATAATTTGCGCCTTCAAAAGTAGGATTCAGTCAGTTTTGAGTAAAATCTATGTCTATTGCAAGCACAAAGGTAAAAGATTTCCTTATAGTTTTACATGGCACCTTAACGCCTTGCTTTTGATTCTGTTGATTGAAAATAGAGCAGAATGAGCGTTTTACTATGAGTTTGATACAAAAAAAATTACAAAATACTAGGAGTCTGTCGGGCTTTGCAGAGGGCTGGAAAAATTAGTATTTTCAGGCATGAAGAAATTTATAGGAGCAGACCGTGAACAGCGGATGTTAATGCCATATGACCTGGGCGATTGGCTACCGGAAGATCACCTGGCGCGTTTTATCGTAGATATTGTTGACAAGCTGGATTTTAATCACATATACATAAAATACAAAGGGGTAGGTTCTGATGCATATGATCCCCGGATGCTACTGTCCTTACTATTT
>JBKEAN010000018.1:0-4954 GCA_047972415.1 Mangrovibacterium sp. | reverse complement strand
TTTTGGTCGAGCGTTTTATAGGTATAATATTTTGTTATCATTTCTTTCAATGTTTGATGAATTAACGACTCAATGCCCGTAACTTTACAAAATACTCCCGTTCCTCTGCCGTCAGGTTTTTAGGCACAACAACGTTCAATAGCACATACAAATCGCCCGCTTCGCCGGGTTTCCCGTACACGGGCATCCCTTTGCCGCGTAGCCGGAGTTTGCTGCTATTTTGCGAACCCGCCGAAATGGGTACTGCCAGTTTCCCAGCCAGGGTGTTCACCTCTATTTTTCCGCCCAGCACGGCGGTGTACAAGTCCACATCGGCTGTGCAAATCAGGTTGCTGCCATCAATGGTATAATTCGGATCGGGCAATACACTTATACGAACATAAATATCGCCCCGCTCCCCGCCGTTTTCACCCGGGTTCCCTTTCCCTTTAATTCGGAGCTCCAGCCCCGAATACGCGCCAGGTTTAGTTTTCACCCTTAGCTTTTCGCCATCAACATCGAGAATACGGGTTGAACCTGAAAAAGCTTCATCCAGCATAATCTCCATATCAGCATACAAATTGCTGCCGGTACGCGGCCTGCGGTTGCCCCCGCCCTGGCGGCCACCCGAACCACCAAAGTAGCTTTTAAAAAAGTCTGAAAAATTGCTGCCCTGCCCACCAAACATGTCGCCCAAATCGCCTTCGTAGTAATACGAGCCATTGCCTTGCCCGGGCTGGCCGTAGTTTGCATAATCAGAGCTGCCTTGCTGGCTTTCGGCTTGCGCTTGCTTCCAGTTGGCTCCCAGCTGATCGTATTTCGCTCTTTTTTCGGGATCTTTCAATACCTCGTAAGCCTCGCCCACTTCTTTAAATTTTTCTTCGGCCGTTTTGTCCCCCGAGTTCTTATCCGGGTGGTACTTCACGGCAAGCTTGCGATAGGCTTTTTTAATCTCCTCCTGCGTTGCAGTTTTGGTTACACCTAATATGTTGTAATAGTCTTTGTATTCCATCGTTATCCTCCTTCAAGTTGAATTATCCGGCATCCTGGATTACCAGAACTTTTGCGAAAAAAACGAGCAATAATTTAGCTATAAAAAAGGAAATCTGCTCCCGATATATTCAAAAACATGTGAAACAGGGCAGTACCTAAACCAATTTTATACCACACGCTTTTTTATCGCAAAAAATGATACAGCAAGGCCACACACACCTCTTGGTGAACTGATAATTTGTAGTCGCCAGTAAAACGTTATGTTTCTTTTGAAGGGTCGAAATCAAAACACAAGCCACTTGCCGTCATACCGACAAAATGACATAAAATTTACAATGTAAGATGAAATAAGATCCGAAACAGGCTGCAAGCCTGTCTTTTCTAACCCGCTAAATCCTTCAGTACATCAACCAAATGCGCCCAGAATTTCGAGGTAGCTTCAATATTGATGCGTTCATCGGGCGAGTGAGCATTGCGAATAGTGGGTCCAAACGAAACCATATCGAGTGCAGGATATTTTTCCAAAAAGAGCCCGCATTCCAACCCGGCATGAATAGAGCGGATGAGGGGCTCGTGGCCAAACAAGCGGTTGTACGACTCGGCCGCAATGCGCACCACGTGGCTGTTGGGATTGGGTGTCCAGCCCGGATAACCGTCGGAATGGCGAACTTCGGCTCCGGCCAGCTCAAACACAGCACGCACCATTTGAGCAGCTGCCCGCTTACGGCTTTCCAACTCGCTCCGTTGACTGGTCGTGATTTGTACCCGGTTATCAGCAATAAATTTCACTGACGCCATGTTGGTCGAGGTTTCCACCATATCTTTCATCCGGGTACTCATTTCGAGTACGCCGTGCGGAAGGGCAATCAATAGGTTCAGGAAGTTTTCCTGACTGGCCTGGGTCAGCACTTTCTCGGGTAGTGTGGTCGAACTGCAATCGACCACCAGATTGGGCTCGGTGCGCTCGTATTCAAATTCAACTTCCGACGAAAAAATATTGAGTTCGGCCACCAATTGTTCCTTCTGAACCGACGGCACAATAATGGTTGCCGAGGCTTCGCGGGCAATGGCATTGCGCAGGTTTCCCCCGTTAAAATCGGCCACACGAACACCAAAATGGCGGATAGCCTGCCACAGAAAGCGGGTCAGGATTTTGTTGGCATTGCCGCGCCCCTTGTGAATATCGTCGCCTGAATGGCCACCCCAAAGTCCGCGCACCATAATTTTAAGGGCGAATGAGTTCCCCGGAGTTTTTTCTTTTTCAACTTCCAGCTCGCCCACGGTGTCCATCCCGCCGGCACAGCCAATAAACAATTCGCCATCGTCTTCCGAATCGAGGTTGAGCAATATTTTGCCGTTCAAAAAACCGGGTTGCAGCCCGAATGCCCCGCTAAGCCCGGTTTCTTCATCTACCGTAATCAAGCATTCAAGCGGGCCATGCACCAAACTGTTATCGCCTAACACAGCCAGTTGTGCTGCCACTCCAATACCATTGTCAGCACCCAGCGTTGTGCCGTCGGCCTTCACCCAGCCTCCGTCGATGATTGGTACAATGGCATCGGTTTCGAAGTTGAAATTCTTGTCCGAGTTTTTTTCGCAAACCATATCCATGTGTGCTTGCAGGGTTACAGTTGGCGCCGATTCTTTTCCGGGACTGGCCGGTTTGCAAATCAGCACATTGCCAATCGTGTCAGTTTTGGCCTCCAAGCTGTTCTTCAGTGCAAAATCGAGCAAATACTGGCGTATACGCTCTTCTTTTTTTGACGGGCGAGGAACCTGACAGATTTCTTCAAAATAGTTCCAAAGTGGTTGCGGGTTCAGATTGGCTAACTTTTTCATAAGCAAATATCATTTTTATCGGAAAAACGTTGTTTCTCCGGTGCGGACAAACACCAAAGTTAATGTCAAAAAAACAAGATTCCAACCACAAAGTTTAATTTCCGGTTTTGATAGTGCCAGTGGCAACAACACCGGGACACTACAAGGCCGGGATAAGCAAAGCATCGCGCCGGCTGGCTTTTTGGCCGGTGTAGAAAATAAGGGAAATTTCGTGGGCACTGTTGGAATAGTTGCTGACTTTTGACAGACTGGCATCGTAACTGTAACCTATTTTGAAAGTTGGCCGCATCACTCCAAGCATCAGGATGATGGATTCGGGTTGAATACCCGATGTTTGGCGGTACCAAATACCGGCCGACATCCATTTTTCAAGCAGGTACAAGCCCAGGTTCAACTGGTTAAAATGGCCTTGCTGCAAGTAAACCAGGTTGGGCGAAAGCGTCCACCGGCGCGAAAGCAGCCCCCGGTGCCCCCGGTAACTTTTTGCCCCAAAATGGACGGCCACTTTCATCGGCAACTTTCCACGGCTGTCGCCAACAATCAGCGACTCATCGGGTTGGGTTAGATGGCTCACACTTACACCGCCGTAAAACGAATCGTACTGGGCAAGCACGCCAACACCAAAATCGGGGTAAAACAGGTTTTCGTTCTCCGGAAACTCCCCACTGCCTGCATAGAGTTCCCCTGTTAGTTGATTAATCATATCGGGGAAAACAAGCTTTCCGTAATCCAATTTCTTAAAAGCCACTCCGGTTTCGAGCCCCATATCGACAAAAAAGCGGGGATTCAATTTAATGTGATACGAATAATACAGGCTGAATTCGGTTTTTGAAACCATGCCGTTTAACTCGCGGCCCTGGCGTACCTGCCCGCCGATGCCACCGCCCAGCTTTTGCAAATAACTATCAAACGAAACCGAATAGTTCACATACGTTGTGCCTTGCTGCGGCCACTGGTTGCGGTAGCTCACCACTACCCTCCCCTGCCCGTTGGTTCCGGCAAAGCCGGGGTTCAGGTAAAGCGGGTTCGCATAAAACTGGGAATAACCGGCATCCTGGGCAATCGCCGCCCCAACCGGGATTAGCAGTGCAACGAGAAGTGTAATTTTTTTCAGCAGGTACACAAATTATAGGTTTCGGGTAAAATTGGCCTGCTTAAAATTAGAGTTTATTCGGTTCGATACTGAAAAGAGTTGACTCTAATTTGAAAAAAGATGAATTAAACCCAAAGCCTAGCCTATGCCATATGGCATTCAACCTTTCAATAATTTAACCTTTCAACAATTCCTAATACTCCTGCGGCTCGATTCCCGCTTCGAGCTCGGGTAAAAATTCAACAATTTCTTCGAGCAAACCACGTTTATCGTTGTCCATGCCTGGCAGGGCCTGCTTAATTTTCAGCGTCTGTGTTTCGCTTTGTTCCCTCGAAATCCGGCCGGTCATGTTGGTAATTACCGTGTGCGCTTCAAAAGCCACCTTAAAATTCTGCTCAATCATCAAATCCACAAACAAGGGCAGGTATTCCAGGTAGTCCAGCCCGTTTTCCCAACAAGCCGACACCAGAAATTGCAATTCGCTGCTGTATTTTTTATTCCGGATAGCGTCTATAATCAATGGAACGGCATCACTGTGTTTTAACTCGGCCAGCAAATTAGTGACCTGCTTTTTAATTTCGTGGTTTTGGGTTGAATGCAGCAAGTCCACCAAAGACGGGATATAGGCCGAATTTCCGTTCTCTCTGATTTGACTAAGGCTTTGAGAAACCACCTCGCTGTTTGCCGACTGCAAATTCTGAATGATTTCGGCATTAAGTTTTTTATCCAGTTTTGTTTCCATGATGTTCGTTTGCGTTAATACAGTTCTATGCCTGCAAATTTAGAATAAGAACACACAAAACCCGGTTATATGCCCCCGAATGTTTACTTTTGGCGGCAAACAATTAAGTTTGAATTTCGAATTGAATTTTCGCACCCGGAACACCGGAGCATGTTGGGCATAAGCTCAATTCACGTCAACCTAAACCGGAAAACACAAGCTACTGCATGGATAAAACCAAAGAATTGGCCGAACAACACATTGGTAAACTGATGCTGAAATTTTTCATTCCCTCGTTTATTGGTGTGTTTGTGAATGCCTTGTACAAC
>JBKEAN010000231.1:0-10175 GCA_047972415.1 Mangrovibacterium sp. | reverse complement strand
TTTTAATTTTGAATGGTTTATTTTGACTCCATCCAAAATTGCAGCCTTCCAATTTAATTTGTTATCAAGGACTTGTCAGGTACGGTGTTTTTTATCGTTAAATTCAAAGACATAGGAATATTCAAACACCGACAATCAATAGTTTTCCGAATTGGCCTATTGAGCTAAAGTGAGTAGGACAGGAAAACAGGGGAGTGTGACTATCCCGCAAAAGGAGACTAGCTTGAAACCTTGGAGTTGCATCTTTCTTTTCGCCGTCTTTCGCGATAAAATATTACACAATCCCGGAGGAAAGATCTCATCCGGTCAAGTTCATCTTGCGGAATTACTTATATCTGACTATTTCGAATATCTTCATCCTTAATCTGATAGTAGGGGAGAAACGGACAATAACTCTAGGGTTTGCCCATCGTGCAGCCGCTGAAGGCATTTATCAAGTCAACGTTTTTGCAGATTTTTGGGGTGTCTAGTGTCATGTTGGGTATTGTTATTGGTGGTTGGAAAGATAATAAAGAAAAAGCGTGAACCATAACCTACCTGCTCTCAAGGTGACGCCAATCACCCGCATAACAAATAAGCACAGCCCACGCCGTAGCGTGAGCGTCATACTTATTATTCTTGTTATGCATAAAATTTGGCGTATTTAGAGAGCAAGAATAATAGCCAACGCTATTTTTATTGTATGTTCATCCGTGTTCCATCACCGATGAATTTTTGTTTCATTTATGTTCTGACAAAGATATAAAATCATTTCTTATCTGTTTATTGGTCGTCTTCATCTAGTCGTTGCTGAAGTATCGAACGCAAAAAATCCAGAAATTTAGTTCTCTCTGTTTTTCGTTGCTGAAGTTCGGTGTGCATGCGGTAGATATCCTTCCCTAAATCTATTCCGAAAAGCCCGCCTACCTTGTCGGCCAACTCCCGAATGGATATATTTCCACAATCAACTACCTTGGCGTAATGCAGGGCATAGACCAACTCAGCCAGGTCAATCTTCTTACCGCACCACTGGCGTGGCGGCGAGAATCCAATTGTCTGCTCCAAACCGGGATTCTCCAGATTTTTGATTTCCTCCCTGATATAGTCAGCCAACATATCGTTGGCCATAATCACCGAAAAAGTATGATCGTGCCAGGTAAAAAAGTCCTCATCCATTAACTGGTGACTGCTCTTTAACTCTATCGGTATTTCGGAATTACCCCGAAGAAAATACTGTTCATCCAAATGCGTAAAACCGCAACGATAGTATTGAACTTTAATATGGTGCTCTTCCATATACTCGTGGATTTTGTTCAAACTACGCCTTAAGTACCGTTTGGTCAACGAAACATCTGCCTTCTTCCGCTTGCTCTCAAGATTAAAAACTAACCGATAGTAAAGCAACCGGCCATAAGCAGCAGGTTTAATTGTTTTAAAGAACTGTATTTCCGACTGCGGGTCTGGAAAGCCTTCCTCGATAACCAAGCTTCGCAATTTATCCAAAGCAAGTTTGCAATGGCCAATCGCATACTCCAACTGTTCCGTCACATTGTCCGACACCTCTTTCATCTTCGACAGCTTGACTTCAAGCTCAAAGATGACATTCCTGTACGTTTCCATGGCTTTAAAATTAAACGTGTTAATAATTGGTTTTCTTTAGATGATTAGTTCCTTCCCAAACCAACGCGTTAACTTTTTTATTTCGATTAACTAACCCTGATATATTATTTTTCTTCGGCTTTTCATTATAAAAGAAGCTCAGTGGACAAATCAAGTTAATTGCCGAATTCGAAGATGCAGAAACTAGAAACAAGCAACATTCAATCTTCAATCACATAATTTCTGGAGTTACTCATTTCAACTACCGTTTAAACCGTCCATGTTGCCAACTACGACACAAATACTAATAAACAACAAATTAAAACCATAGACTATTCACTTATAAAATATTGAAACAGACAGGGTTGCTTGGCTTTTATTTCGTCAACAAACAGTTCAGCAATCGCCCTGGCTCCGTTAAAGTTCAAGTGCGTTGAATCCTGCTTCTTTGTGGTGTAATTGTAAATTTGCTTCGATGATTCAGGGCCCATTTTGGTAACCAGTTCCCGGGTCAGCGCCTCCATATCAATGTAAAGCGTTCCGGTTTCTTCCGCTGCCTGTTTTGTTGCCTTGATATAGTCTCCGTGGGTATCTTTTAAACTTCCATCGGGATTAAATTGCCGACGGACAATTGAGGAACAAACAACCGGAATGGCTCCTTTTTTTTTCGATTCACGGATAAACTTTCCCAGGTTATCCTTATACGAGTCGAATGGCTCTGTATGCCTCAACGTATCTGACTTTTCATCGTTATGTCCAAATTGTATGATGACATAGTCGCCGGCTTGTAAACTGTCGCAGACATCCGTCCAGAGACCTTCGTTGATAAAATTCAAGCTACTCCGGCCACTTGCTGCATGATTACGGATAGTGGCGTTACCATTTACAAATTGCTTCAATCCCTCTCCCCAACCGGATTCGGGTGCCCGTTCAGGTTTCTTCCATGCCATTGTTGAGTCACCAATGAGCCAAATGGAGACTTTCGGTCTCGGGCTGGAGCCCAAAGCCAGTAAACTTAGGATGACAATTAAAACTGATTTCATAAGCATTCTTGATTCGTGTTTAATTTCCTTCCGGTTTTTCAGCATCAAAAAGCGGGCTCAGTGGCCAAAAGAACTTATCTGCCGAATCGGGCGATGCCGGATTAAAGCTTCCAAAGTCATCCACAACGAAGTCTTTAAATTCGTGCATGGTAATCATTTTCGAAACTACACATTTTGCCAGTTCATACGCACCATAAGCATTGAAATGCGTATCGTCTTTCAACTCCCGGTTCACCCCGGGAAAAGTATTAATCGGGTAATGCACGAAAGCCTTTATGGAACCTTCGACTCCCAACGCTTCATACAACGATTTCGACATCGCAATTAAGTCAATCAGCAACACTTGTTCGTCCCGGGCCAACTGGCGCATTGCATTGGGATATTCGTCCAGCGTATTGACCAAATTTCCATTCTCATCAAATTTCCGCCGGTTGGTTGAAGTTACCAGAACAGGAATACCACCCTTCTTCTTCGCTTCGGCAATGTAAAAGCGCAGCTCATCCTGGTAAGTTGTGTACGGGTCAACGTGACAAGAGCCTTCTTTTTGGTCGTTGTGTGCAAATTCCATGAAAAGAAAATCTCCGGGCTTCATCACTGACAACAGCTTCTCCAAGCGCCGTTCTTTCCGAAAACCAATCAAGGTTTCCCCCGATTCGGCAAAATTTGCCACGGCAATATTGGGTTTTAAAAAACGGGGAAGCGTCTGTCCCCATGAAGCCCAGGGTTCCATTCGCTGGTCGGTTACGGTTGAGTTTCCGGCCAGGAATATGACAGGCAGCTCATTTGCCGATTCAATTTCGACCGAACAGACCGAAGGGTTGACTCCATTGAACTCCAGACACAGGTTATTATCCCAAGTCTTTGAACCTTTCTCCCTTTCTTTTAATAACACAGAGCGCCCTTCCGAAATCTTCGGCCTCCTGACATCAATAATTAGTGTTCGGGTTTCAATTTGACCGGGCCGCGTTGCAATATCTTCCAACATCAGCCTTCTCGACTCCGCCTTTACTGTCGTTCTGGCACTGGCATTCGGGTTACCCAATTCCAGAGTCACTTTGTATCTTCCTTCGGGCACGTCAACTACAAAAAAGAATGCTTCAGCTGATGTTACACAATCGGAACTCAGTGCAGGCTTTTTCCCTTTTTGCGACGATGTAATCACTCCGTTTGGACAAGTCAAACCAAAACCGGTCGCATCGGAGTATTGGTTCGAAGAAGTAACTGCCGTAAATCCTTTCTCTGTTTTTCCATTTCCAAAATCGTATTTCAGGGTTTTAAAGCCTTTTGCAAACTGACCGATTGCGACTTCGGCAAAGCATAAAAAGAAGAAAACGCCGACGAAACTCCAATAGCGTGATTTCATTTTTCGACCTGTTATTTTGTTTTGAGTTCTTGCCATGCTGAAATTGATTTTCATACTCACTTCGTTTACTTATTTTGAATTCGTTTCCTGCAAATACCGGGCATACACTTCGGCAAAACGACGACCCATTTCGCGCTGCCCCGGACTATCGAAATGTAATTTATCGCCTTTATCTTTTAAATCACTTGTTTCGATGATCACAACAGATTTATCTTTTCGTGCGTATTTCCGGTTGATATCATTGATAGCCTTCCATTCTTTCGGATGCTTCGAGTAGGAGCCAATTTGGCCGACCAGAATTGGCAGCGTAACATTTCCGACGTCCTTCCGAAAGGAAGAAAAAAGCATTTCCAGATTTTCATAACGATTTCGAATTCCATCCGGATTCGCATCCGATTCTCCCTGGTGCCACAAAATCGCTTTTACTTCGCCGTATTGCTCCGCAATCGCCAGCCTTTCTTTAAAATTTGAATAGAGGTGCACTCCGCGATGCGGCATATCATTTATCCAGTTACTAATCGGACTACCCCCAACTGCAGTGGGCACCAATAAAACCGATAACGTGTCGGGCACCGATTTCAGTAATTCACGGGCGAAACTCATTCCGCAATCCAGCCCCGACCAACCCTTGGTGTAAAAATGAAGCGGCTCTTTGGCAACAACCAGTTTGCCGTCTTTATTGAGAGTTAAAATTCTAACATTAGGAACGGTGTCCTGAGGTTCAACCAAGGCCCGCCCTGCCATGTTGGACTGACCTGCCATGATAAACACCCAGACAGACGATTTCCCGGGAATTACTGTTGGTGATAATTCTTCTTTAGGAAAGAATCGTTCTCTATCACTGTTTAAAGTGTCAATTTGACCAAAGCTCTGTAAAGTTGTTAAGACTATTAACAAGAAAATTGTCAAGCGCATATTCTTAAATTTCATTGATTGAATAATCATATAATGATGATAAATATCTTTAAAAGCATGCTGAACAAGCTATTAAACAGAATAGCCTAACCAACCTTGCTGTCATCTATAAATCGTTAGTAGTAGCGTATAATATTCCCCAACGCCTGATTACTTAAACCCCTTTTCTTCTATCCATAATTCACACAGTTCCTTCCATAAATTTGAGCTCCCCGGATTGTTAGAAAGTCCGAATGAATGCCCTCCCGATGGAAAAACATGCAGCGATACCGATACATTTTTTTCCCTTAATGCTGATGCAAACATGAGGCTGTTTTCCAATTTGACTGATTTATCATTTTCTGCATGGACAATAAATGTTGGGGGTGTTTGGTTAGTCACGCATAATTCAGTTGAATAATCAGCAACCATATTAGCCGAAGGTTCATCTCCCAAAAGATTTCTCCGGCTCCCAGCATGCACATAAGATTTCATTGAAATTACGGGTGAAATCAGAATCATGAAGTTCGGATTAAAAGAATACTGATCAACTGAATCTCCTACAGCAGAAACATCTTCGCCATGGGTACCGAGACAAGAGGCGACATGGCCTCCTGCTGATATCCCCATAACACCAATCCCATCTGAATTTACCCCCCAGGCTGCGGCATTTGCCCGAATCAATCTTATCGCTCTTTGTGCATCTTGTAACGGGGCAATTTCCTTTTTCACCAAATTAGCTGCAACCGGCAACCGATAAATCAACACAAAAGCATTAATGCCTAAAGTATTATACCATTTTGCTAATTGTGTGCCGCTTACCACGTAAGCTAAATGATCGTATCCTCCACCCGGACAGATTAGAACCGCTGAACCGGTATTTTCTTGCTTACTAGGGAAAAAAGCGAACATTCCGGGAACGGCAACCTTCCAATACCGCTCGTTTGCAATACTGTCATTTGACTGTAAATTTTTTGTATTGGGAATTTTCCCTTCAGTCCACAACGGAATAAAATTTTGAGCCAAACTATTATTACAGAAAACTGCAAGAAATATACATGCCCCAATAACCGTCTTTCTTTTCAGATTCTTCATTCGACTATACTTGAATACACACTCACTTTTATCGAAAATCAAACCAAAGGGTCATCCGCAAACCTTCATCTCCTTTCTTTATTCGGATGGTACTGGGTTGACTGTTAGGCCCAAGTTCGGCGATAGGCTTACCGGAGCGCATGGCCGGAATGTCGAACAGGAAAGACAAATCACCCTCGGGAAATTCCCACATGGTTTTAGCCCCGTCGCGAAGATTTGCGGGCTCCTGTGGTGTAAACACCCTGAAGAAAAGGCCATCAGTTTCGGAATAGACTGTAAATGGAACTTTATCGGATTCGAGGCTTGCCCAATACAAATTGGCATGGTAACCCTTAAATTCGGGGTAAACCAGTTGCTCATACTCATCGCCGGTTATCGTGTTATTGTAAGCCTTTTCCCAAATGCCATAGTTTGTTCCTTTAATCCGGTTCTTCCACACTCGGTAAGGCCCACGCCCCATCCAGCGCATCCCGGTCACCTCTTTTTCGGGAAATGAAAAAGTTAATCCGAGATTGTAGACCTGCTTGTCGAAGAACTCACCGTCAAAGCCGCCGCCGTTTTCGCGGTTCAGCATCACGGCGTCCATTCCCAGCAGGCCGTCAGCAGTCATTCGCCAGACAATTGAATCGACTGCCCCAGTGTATTTTGCAACATAAACTACATCGTTCCCTTCAATCTCAGTATATCCGTTCTTGAATTTCATTTTCATTCCAACCGGCAGCGGACCGTCGTTCAAAGGAATTAGCTGTTCTCCACGACGAACTTCTTTCAACATTCCGTTAGCCTCTTCAAAGCTTGCCGAAACTCCGTTGGCTGACAACACAATCTGCCCGTCGACACTTGAAACGTTCGCACCAACCGTCATTTTTGCAACTTGTCGTTGCGTCGCAAAATAATCGGCGGCGTATTTTATCGGGAAGGTCCAGTTGCAAACCGAAGCTCCTGTTTTGTCGAAAGCTTCAATCTCGAGAACATCACCTTGGAAGAATGCCTCCGGAAGGTCGAAATGCACTTTCACCGTTTCACCCGGCTCAGCCGATGGCAAGGTCACTTTTCCTTCTGCGAGCAAACTCTTATCTCCGCCTTTTAAAGGAGAAGGCGTTGCGAACACCCGGTAAACCATCCGGCATTCGTTCAGATTGGTAAACAAATAAGCATTGCGAACAAAGAAGTCTCCCTTAAATGAAGGGGTGATGAAAAAATTCTTCACCTGAATCGGCGACCACACTTCGCGAACCGTATAGAAACTTCCCTCCTTCTCCCGGTTCGGGCCAACGATTCCGTCCGGTCCGTTCGGAGCATCCGAATCCAAGATTCCCCCTTTATCAGTCCTCTTCACTGCCTCGTCAACATAAGCCCAAAGAAAGCCACCGGCAAACAGGGGATTTGCAGTATACTTCGCCCAAAAATCGTCCAGGCCCGCTCCCTGCCCGCGGTCGTACAAGCCATGATTAAACTCCGTTGGCATAAAAACCTCGTACCCGCTGGCCAGCCGGTGCATCCCGGTTTGATACGCCGGGTAATGATGCGTATCCAGCTGGTTATAGTCCGCCCAAGGATGAACGACATGTCTATTCTGCGGGTCAAGAGTCGCAAAATCCTCATCAATATTCTTTGTCCATCCGCCCTCATTGCCGTTCGACCAAATGAAAATACAGGGGTGATTGACGTCTTTTGCAATCATTTCAGCCAACAACTTTCGGCCTGTTTTTTCGTCGTAGCCGTTTTGCCAGCCGGCCAGTTCATCGAGGTACAGGATTCCAAGCGAATCGCAAACATCGAGAAAATGCGTATCGGGTGGATAGTGAGACCGAACCGCATTCATGTTCATTTCCTTGATCAACAAGGCATCTTTGATGCTCAGCGCTTTGTTAGTTGTTCGGCCCCCTGCCGGGTCAAAGCAATGGCGGTTTGTACCTTTCACAAGCAACTTTGTCCCATTCAGGTAGATGCCATCTTTGGGTCGGAATTCGATGGTTCGAAAGCCGATGCGTTGCTCAAAGGTGTGTACAACTTCCTTTTTTGCATTCAACAAGTCAAGCTTGAGCATGTATAAATTCGGGTTCTCGCAGTCCCATGTTTTTACGCCACTCCATTGGGTTGAAATGGTTTGCACCGAGTTTTGGTTAAGCTCGATGGTTCGGGCAGGAAATTCAGCCTTACTTCCGACCGGGCTGATTGTAGCCACAAGCGACGCACCTTTGGGCAATTTTTCCAGATGGACTTCAGCATGAAGCGTTCCGTCTGCTTGGGCATCAACAGCAATGCGTGAAATATGTGTTTTCGGACTGGCTTTCAGATAAACAGGCCGGTAAATCCCACCAAAGAGCCACCAGTCGGCCCGTCGTTCGGCAGCATTCACCAATCGGTTAGCCGATTCTTTCCAGACCTTCACTTGCAGTTCATTCTCTTCCCCGAATTTCAGGTTATCGGAAATAGCATACTCAAACCGGTAGAAACCGCCTTGATGAATTTCGCCTGCCAGCTTGCCGTTGACTTTCACTTCTGTGTCGGTCATTACACCTTCAAAAACGATCGAAATCTGTTTGTTTTTCCAGTCTGCCGGAACATTGAACCGGTAGCGGTACAAGCCAGTTTCGTCACTCGGCTTGGCTGTTTTATCTAAATAAAACCTCCCAAAGGTATATTGTCCGTATCCCTGCAATTCCCATTGGGAAGGCACTTCAATTTTACCCCATTTCCCGCTGTTCATTCCACCGGAACAGTAGAAATCCCAGGTTTTTGTGTCATCCAGTCCCGTTCCCGAGAGATAGACCAGCTCCGTTTTCTGCGCATTGACAGACCAAACGGTTCCTGCGGCAAATACTACAGCCGCTAAATATTTCAAAAAGCAATTCATTGATTTACTGTTTATTTTGAGTTGAATAGGCCGGAACTACCGGAAAAACATAGAATTTCCGACCGGGTTTAAAGTCTATTATCCACTGATCAACGATTACATGATCGTCTAAAGCTGTAATCGTCAACCGGTGCTTCCCTTTGGTCAAATGCTGTTTCGTTGTCCGAATGGCTTGCCCTCGCATGACATTTTGCTTCCACGATTCACTTCGAAACTTTTCTTTGAATGAACAAACTTGTCCCGGTTCATCATCAATTTGTACACTAAAACGGATATCTCCTTCATCATTAGGTTGTGTTGGAATAACCGCCGTTAACATTTCTGCGTCACCATCCCACATGCAATCAAATTCGAAAGTTATGCTCGCGTTTTTAGGTACAGAAACAGCATTCATACTATGTCCCAGCATCTGGATGGGCTGAACACCATCGTCTGCTGTTGAATAATCGCATGCGTTGGAAACAATACAACTGTCGCGGTTTACTTCGGCTAAGGGCAGCGTATTGTATTTTTTCCCCGGCAGGTATGCCTCTATTTCCTTTTCAGTCGGTCCAACAGGCAGATTTGGTGTGGAGAAAACATACAAATCCCGCGGATTATAGCACATCGAGTATCTCCACTTTCCTTCGGCCAGCTCGTTATTGTAGTAGTCGGTTAAGCGGCGGATGTCGAAGTAAGCGCTCATACTTTTGGCGCATGCTTCCATCAATGCAGACTCCCGTGTCCAGCGGGCTGCATCGTAAGTGCCGGAAGCGATAGCACGTGCCCGCTGCGCTTCAAGCATTTTGACAGCCATGGCTCCTGCTGATAAAAGCGGGTATTTCACTTCGGAAAAGAAGGCATCTTTGCGCTCCGGCGCGATGCTCAATTCGGCATCAGCAACGATAGTTTGAATCCGCTGGTAGTCTTCCAGGTAACGATCGAGCTCGCTTCCAAATTCAGTTAAGCTAAATTCTGAATCAATTACCGGCGACATTCCCCTGGCATACTTTGTTTTACTCAACTCCACTTGTGTCCACCCCATAAACTCGGGTTTCCGGATTCCGCAGAGCCGGTAATATTCCAGCATCGCGGGAAGTATTTTCTTTCCGGCAGTTTCTCCCAGTTCGCGGCAGAGCCAATTTTCCTGATGCTTGATTAAGGTTGACGGTGTTACCGAATTGATATCCCAGGCCATATCCAGAAAAAGCTCCAGATCATAGGCTGCCGTTTTCATGTCGTGTACATTCACAATCCACAGACGGCGGGCATTGCTATCGTAGGCTTGCTTCATCTCGCTGTAAATACGGCCCGGCTGGGTTGTACTCAACCACATGTAGTCGTGCGGTCTTCCCCAATATTG
>JBKEAN010000017.1:0-7315 GCA_047972415.1 Mangrovibacterium sp. | reverse complement strand
CAGCCATCATCTTTAGCGGCAATGCCACCAGCTACAGCTGGACCAATAGTGACAGTTCAATCGGATTGTCAGCAACCGGTACGGGCGACATCGCCGCATTTGCAGGCGTAAATACAAGTACTACTCCGGTAACAGCCACCATCGTGGTGACCCCGCATTATGACAATGCAAGCGTAGACTGTGCGGGCGCAACCCAAACCTTTACCATTACGGTCAACCCAACCCCGACCGTTGAAGCGGTAGCCAGCCAAACCTATTGTGAAGGAGATGTGGCTTCATCAATCAATTTTGACGTTGATATAATTGGTGCTACTATTAATTGGACAAGTACTTCCGATGTAGGCTTTGGTTTGAGTGGAACCGGTAATATTGGAGCTTATATTGCTACGAATACATCACGAACTACCAACAAGGCAACTATTACCGTTACCCCAAGCACCGGCTATTGCATCGGAGAGCCAATTGATTTTGATATTACGGTGAATCCGACGTTTGCAAGAGATGAAACAGAAGTTGTTAATATTTCAATCTTAACATCAGACTTGCCATTTACCTATGGGGATTCTGTCTTCTATGCCGCAGGAACGAAAGACATTATTTATAAGACAATAAGCGGTTGTGATAGTACTGTTGTTGTTAATTTGCATACGAACTCGACCTACGCAGTAAACGACATCAACGTCACCTATGTAGATATGGCGGTAAGCGGCAACGTATTGACCAACGACTTCGATTTGGAAGGCGACAGCCAAAGGGTAACAGCCCAAACCACCACGGTAGCAGGCGGCACCCTTGAGTTGAAAGCCGACGGCAGCTACACCTTTATTCCGGCAAGCGGGTTCGAAGGAGAAGTTGTATTTAACTACGAGGTATGCGACAACGGCAGTCCGAAGGCCTGCGACCAGGCAACCTTAACCATACGCGTATTGCCGGGCCATACCACGGGTGATAAGAATACCGTAACAGCCATTGACGATGCAGTAGTAGTAGAAGAAGGTCAAAGTATCGTGATAAACGTACTTGGCAACGACTTCGATTTGGAAGGCAACAACTTTAGTATTACCGCATTGGGTACACCAAGTTGCGGCAGTGTGAGCATCACAACTAACGGAAAAGTAAGCTTTGTACCGGATGCCGCATGTAGCGGTTTGGGAGAGGTGACCTTCACCTACACCATATGCGACGACGGTACCCCGCAAGCCTGCGACCAGGCCACGGTAACCATTACGATAATTCCGGACGACGGAATAAACAGTGTTTATGCCGTTGACGATGCCTACAACGGCAACTACGGGGCTGCTATTAGCGGGAACGTGACGGGCAACGACTACGACCCGGAAGGCGGCGTACTGACGGTGAACACCGTACCAGTAACCGGTGTTGCACACGGAACACTTGTGCTGAACGGCGACGGCAGCTTTAGTTACCAGCCCACGGGCGGCTTTACGGGTACCGATAGTTTTGTGTACGAAGTATGCGACAACGGCACTCCTCGGGCTTGCGACCAGGCTACGGTTTACCTGACGGTGAACCCGGAAAAAACTACGCCGCAGTTGGTTATTGTGGCACGTCCCGATGTGTTAGACATCATCTATTGTAGGGGCGGAGATATAACGGGTAATATCAATCTTTTGGCTAATGATGAGGATATTGAGGGAGATGTCACTATTAGTGTTGACAGATTGCCGGAAAACGTTAGTCTTAATTTGGTAAATGGCTACCTGAGCTATGAGAGTTCAACTCTAAGTGCTGTTTCAATACAGTTTAGTTATACCGTTTGTAGTGCTGATGATCTAACCAATTGCAGTAGTGCCGAAGTTATTATTAATATTCATCTCGACTCTGATTGTGACGGAGTGGTGGATGCAGACGATATTGATGACGATGACGACGGTATTCTGGATACGGACGAAGAGAGGAATGCAACTAACCAACTGACGTTGGATTCGGATGGAGATGGTATTGTTGACCGCCTGGATATTGATTCTGACGGCGATGGTATTGTTGATAATATTGAATGGCAAGCAGAAGATGGTAGCTACCGGGATCCCGTTTTGGTTGATACCGACGGTGACGGATGGGATGATGCGTATGACCCGGATAACGGTGGTTCTTATCCTGCGTTGGTGGACACCGACGGAGACGGAACTTACGACTACCTGGATTTGAATAGTGACGATGATCCCTATTTGGATTGGATTGAAGGTAACGACGGGAATTATGATCAAACTGCCGACTTTGGTCCCGTGGGAGTAGATAGTGATCACGATGGACTGGACGATGGTTATGATAACTATAACATGTCGGGTAATATTCCCAAAAACTCTGGCGATAATGCAATTGGTAGCAACGCTGCTTTGGGAGACGGAGACCACAATGGTGTACGCGATTGGCGCGATCCTTATCAATGCGAGTTGGTTGTACCGGAGATTTTCTCGCCGAACGGCGACGGTATTCAGGACTATTTCAGAATTCATTGTATCGATAACTATCCGGAAGCCGAGATTCGAATATTTAACCGGTGGGGAAATCAGGTTTATCGCCTTCAGCGGTACGGAAATGCTGCTGTTTGGGGCGAAACCGAAGCCTGGTGGGACGGTAAAGTTAACGACAAGGGAGCTCTCGGAACCTTTGGCAGCGGCATCCTTCCTTCTGCAACTTATTTCTACCTGTTGGATTTGGGAGATGGCAAAAAGCCAGTAAGTGGTTTTGTTTTCCTGAAGCGTGAATAGTAGTCTAAAAGAAAATTATTGAGACATGAGAAGTACAAAAGATATAAGTAAAGTAATCATTCTGGCCGGCTTACTAGTTGTGGTTAACTCGGTTAAGGCACAGCAAGATCCGATGTTTACCCAGTATAACTTCAATACACAAACCATTAATCCGGCTTATGCCGGCTCGTGGGAAAGCTTGGGCTTTCTGGCTCTGGGCCGGTACCAATGGGTTGGCTTGGATGGTCACCCTACAACCTATACCTTTTCGGTTCAAACACCAACGCGGAAGGAAAACGTGGCTTGGGGCGTGAATGTCATAAGCGACAAAATAGGGAAGGAGCAACATTTTACGCTTTCGGGCGATTATTCCTACCGCTTGCGCATGGGAATGAATTCCTATATGCGGTTAGGCTTGAAGGTTGGCATCAGCAACTACAGTAACCCGCTTACAGATTATGTGCAGGATCCGGATTCACCAACAGACCCGACCTTAGAAAATATCGATGCCAAAACAATTCCCAATTTTGGTATCGGGGCGTTCTGGTATTCCGAAGATTATTATGTGGGTTTATCAGTCCCAAAAATCATTCAAACTACGTTCGATACGGAGTATAACTATTCAGCCTATTCGGAGTTGCGGCACTTTTTCCTCATTGGCGGTTATGTTTTTAACAAAGAGCGCGCAGTTAAAATTAAACCAACCTTTTTGCTGAAGGTGGTCGAAAATGCACCGATTGAATTAGATTTAACAGCAAATTTTTTGATTAAAGACCGGGTTTGGTTGGGAGCAATGTACCGCACGGGCGATTCCTATGGGTTTATTGCCCAGTGGATTATTGATCGGCGGATGCGGCTTGGCTACGCCATTGATTTTACAACAAGCGAACTCAGCCGTGTCAGCAACGGAACACACGAGCTGATGATTTCGTACGAAGTTGGCAGCAAGCGTAAATGGCTTACCCCACGTATGTTCTAATTAACGATTTATTCTTACATTACTGGAAAAAAACCGAAGGATGATGAAGAACTCTATTTTGGCGATTTTAGTTTTGGCCCTTTGGGCCGGAAGTATAAAAACACTACATGCCCAACCTGCTGATTTCTATTTGGAACAGCATTATCAGATACAAACACTCGACTCGTTAAATACCGTGTCGAGCGACATTAGCCCCTGTTTTGTCGGAAACGACTTTTACTATTCTTCCGTTCAAAAAAGCTATTGGGGTTCCCGGTCGCGTGCAAAACGGAACATGCTTTTTTACGATGTTTATAAAGAACCGAATCAAGGCTGGAACGTTAGCCCTTCAGCAGGAAAGCGGGAACCTGGCGGCGGGTTTGGCAAAGATTTCCACGAAGGCCCAATTGACTATTGCGAAGCCACAGGAGAACTTTTTGCTACCTTTAGCAATGTCGTAAATCCGGATTCAATCCGCGGAATGTTTCCTAAAAATACAATCCGCTTACGGCTGGTGACAATGACACGCGGTGCCGACGGCAATTGGGCTATTCAAGAGGAATTTCCATACAACGACAAAGACTTTAGTTTTGCCCATCCTGCCATCAGCATTACCGGCGACAGCCTTGTGTTTACAAGTAACATGCCCGGCGGTTACGGCGGAAACGACCTTTACGTGTGTACCCGGAACGGAAAAGGTGGAACTTGGTCGGCTCCCCAAAATTTGGGCGAACACATAAACAGCTCGGGCGACGAGATGTTCCCGACTTTTTTGCCCGGCGGTTTTTTATCTTTTGCATCTAACGGACGCGAGGGCATTGGCGGTTTGGATGTTTATTATACCCAGCTGAACGGTCATTCAACAGTAACAAGCCTCCCCGACATTAATACCGGTGCCGACGAGTTCGGGTTTATTGTAACCCCCGGGCTCGAATATGGCTACTTTGTATCGAACCGACCCGGCAAAGGCGAAGACGATATTTATAAAGTACACCTATCGCCTAAATACCTGCAATTGCTGGTAAAAGTGGTTGATGCCGAAACTGGAGAGTTGATTCCAAATGCCGTGTTAGCGGTAATGCAAGGCGAAAATGAAGTGGAAATTGACGGCGAAGGCGGCCTTTTTGAAATGAGATTGCAACCGGGCGAATCCAAGGCGTTCCATGCCGTGGCAACCGGCTATATGTGGAAGGACGCAGCATACCGGGCAGGAATCGAACAGGGTAAATTTAGCTACGAGTTTGTAATCCCGCTGCAAAAACTGGAAGTGAAGAAAGCATTTGTGCTGGAAAACCTTTATTTCGATTTGGATAAATCCAACATCAGACCCGATGCACAACTTGTTTTGGGGCGGTTGATAAAGATTTTGAACGACAACCCGGATATCCGTATTGAATTGGGCTCGCACACCGACTCAAGGGCATCATTTGCCTATAACGAACGCTTGTCTGAACGTCGTTCGGCATCGGTTGTTCAGTATTTGGTTGATCATGGTATTGCAAAAAACCGTTTGGAAGCCAAAGGATATGGCGAAACACAACTTGTAAACAATTGCGCCGACGGGGTTTTCTGTAGCGAAGAAGATCATCAGGCAAACCGGCGTACCGAGTTTAAAGTAATTGAATAAGCCGGGGTTTTGCCGGGTTTGGGTACCGTACATACCGGTTGCTTAAGAACCCGGGGCCCACTAAAAACGGCCAAACAGATTAAAAATAGAAAGTTGCTATGTGAGAGCACTTTTGTTTATTCTAGTGTGGAGGTCTGCCATGGGGCAGGCCTCTTTTTGCTTAATAAACAAGGTGCCAATAGTGTTTTAGGGTACCAATAAGTTGTTTCCACAAGCTTTCGCTATCTGCTCGGCCGCTTTTGTGTAGCTCAACCGGAGCTTGAAGCGCAAGCAAGCCCTTCAGAAGAAACCCGAGGCAGAAAAAGATTAAAAATCTTTTCCGTTTTTTTAGGTTCCGGCAGAATTAAAGCTATTGGCATCAGCTTCTGTGCCATTGCATCGTGTAAGTTTTTAGCTTCGAATTTGCTTTTGGTTGCTTGCACTTAGCCATTGGGTTTGATTTTTTGGCCGGGGAGCAGAAACAACATACCGGGCAATACCGAAATGCAGCATGTACTGGGTTAGCGGTAGCTAGTTGGGCATAAACCGGCTTGGATCTTCGTTTTCTGCACGTCGTTTTAGGCGTTCAGCCTCTTCCTCAGCTTGTTTTTTTAACCGTTCTTCCTCTTCCAGCTTTTCTTTATAAATGGTTTTTGCTGATTTAAAAGCTGAATTTTTGACGGGTTTAATTTGCTCATTTCTGTAGCCAAGATTTGTCCAGGCAGACACATTATTTTCCTTAATCTGAAGTACGCCATACAGGATAGCTATTCCGACCAATCCAAAAAACGATTGTATAACCCCTAATCCCATTGTCAGGTTTATCACTAAGGCAGCAATACTTGTGAAAAGAAATATCCAAAACCCAATTTTCATCCACCTGAGTAATAAAACAGATGAAATTACATTGATAAGTCCCAAAATTGCTAAAATAACCAGCGTTGAATGCGAAACCGTTTCCGGTAAACCTTGAGCAAGCAGGTTTCCAAAGAACAGGTAGAGGATAGCAGTCAGCGAGTTTGCAATAATCATCAGGATTAACCACGCGGTAACACAACCATGCCGTTGTTTTGGGTTGCTTGAGGTTTTGTTTAAATTTTCCATTTTATTATTTGCTTTAAGTTCGGCTAATTTGGTAATTCAGGTTTGGCCAGTCATCCGATTAGTTCCAGTTTCCTGGTTTTGTGGTTCCCGAATAAGTAATACAATGCCAGTTGATAAGTGTTTCTTGCATTGGCATTGCCAACACAATTGCCACTCGTAATTACAGCCACCGGCCTATGCACCTGTGCCTCGGCACAGCCCCCCTCTATTGCCCCACCAATTTACGACTCTTGCCTGTAAACTTGTTCAATAGCTATTCTATTTAGTTTCATTCTACATAATACCGGGGTGGGGTTGTAATTTTACCGGCTTACCCCCCCTCAAAACCGCTCTCTCGCATGTTTTTACCGCTCTCTCGCATGTTTTTACCGCTCTCTCGCATGTTTAAACCGCTTTAGTTCTATTTTAAACCGCTCTCGGGCATGTTTAAACCGCTTTAGTTCTATTTCAAACCGCTCTCGGGCATCTTTTTTCCGCTTTAATTCGGTTCAAAACCGCTCTCTCGCATGTTTTTACCGCTCTCTCGCATGTTTAAACCGCTTTAATTCTATTTCAAACCGCTTTCGGGTATCTTTTTACCGCTCTAATTCGGTTCTGTACCCCCCTGGTTTTGTTGTGCAAAGCTTTATTCGGCAATATACAGTGTCGTTTACTTTTGGGTGAAGCTATTTTACGCTCGAAACCGAATTGCCGGTACCGGTTTTATGCCCGTTTCGGTGCTAACAAGGCACAACGGTTAGGTTTTTACAGGCTTTGCTATTTTGCATTGTCCGCACGGTTGTTTAACAGGGCTAACCCGTGCAAACGGTTCCAATTAGTGTGCGGCCAACCAAAAACACGGAGCCGACCTGCGCTTGCAAACCAGACAGGCTTAAACCAGGCCGGTTCACAATAGGCAGCTTCGTTTTTCTATTTCCCCGCATTTTGTACCTTTGT
>JBKEAN010000230.1:0-12138 GCA_047972415.1 Mangrovibacterium sp. | reverse complement strand
TTTGTGTGTTAATCCTTCAAAAGGGTTAAATACAGAACATGCAAGTTTGGTTACAACAATAACACATTGAATTTGTAATAAATGAGAACATTATCAATATACACAAAAAACATCCTGCTGTTGATACTGGTGGCGGGACTTAGCTTTCTGACCGGTTGTTCGGACGACGATTCGCTGGACCCGGAGAAAGGCAACGGAATGTTGCAGTTCCGGTTGTATAAACAAGTTGAAATAAGCACCAAATCTACCAATGCGCCTCTGAATAAGCTTTATGATGCAAAAAAAATACGGGTGGTATTGAATGATGAGGATAATAACACCATTATTCAAACTCTGAAACTGGAATCTTTTGATGAGGAAAACGCCGAGTATGGATTAACCAGTGAGAAACTGGAATTGCTCGAAGGAACTTACGAATTGATAGGTTACTACTTGTACAATGCAAAGGACGAGGAAATTAAATCGGACGAGCCTGACAATTCCGAGAAAATTGTTGTGTTGAGCGGAGGCCTGACGAAGCAATCGATATATGTAGATGCATTGGCCTACGGAAAAACTCGTTTTTACCTGATCAAAGACTTTATTATGCAAACAAAAGCAACGTCAGATGAACCGAGCTTCCCTTTTCGTTTAATAAAAGAGGTGGATATAACCATCAAAAATGTGCAAACACAAAGTGAAACGATATTCAATAACCTGCCCGTGACTTATCTCGAAGGATTTGAAGGGGAAGAAGCCGGAACACCACTTTCCGCAGTTGGCCGGGTTGATTCGTTAATCGTGCTCGAAGCCGGAACCTATGCGGTTACCAAATATGTTATCTCCAATAAAGGTGGTACCACGGTTTATGATACCAATACAGCTCCATCCGAAAATGAGTTTGTCGTAGCAAACAACCTTGTCCAGGAAGCCGAGGTTCCGATTCGCATTGCTAAAGCAGCTGCCCATATTCAGGATTATATGGCACTGCGTGCTATTTGGGAAGCGCTTGACGGCGAACACTGGGCCTTCTCGGGCGACACTTATCCGCGAGGTACAAACTGGGATTTTAATAAAGATATCGATATGTGGGGCGAACAGCCGGGTGTATCAATGAATAGCTCAGGACGTGTTACCGGTATAACCATTGGTGGCTTTGGCCCTAGCGGTGTTGTTCCGGATGAAATTGGTGCATTGAGCGAACTCTCAACATTAATTCTGGGCGAAATTAACGACATGAACGGAAATTTCAGCCCATCGATTAAAGGCAATAATAGCAAAAAGTATTATTCCGACGGTCAGAACAACGATTCCAGGCTGAACGATTTATACTTCCAAAATTATGTGAAAACAAATTCACTTGCCCACTTCTCCGAAATAAGCCAACGCGCAATTGCGGCCTCGAAAAACGTACCCTTTTCGCTGGCCGAAATTACGGTCCCTAATTTGATGCCCAAAATCGGAATCTTGACGAACCATATTACAGCAATTTCGGACGAAATAAAAAACCTTTCAAAATTAACCTCGTTTAGCATTGCAAACAGCCCCATCACGGAGATTCCGGATGTATTGGATCAACTTCCAACGCTGACGGACGTCCAGGTAGCTAATTGCCCGAACCTGAAAAGTTTTCCGGACGTATTAACGCGTTTAGATGCTATTGTTGCAATTAATATAGCCATGAACCCACAGATTTCGGATGAGGAAATGCGCCGGGGGCTGGATAAAATGGCCGTTTACGAAGGTCAAAAAGCAACAAAAACAATTCAGTTGCTATACCTGAGTTATAATAACCTCACGACCCTGCCCGCCAGCTTTAGCAGCCTGGAACGTTTGGCTGGAATTGAATGTACACATAATAAGCTCGAAGTGCTGCCTGCCCTAGGCGCAAAGGTCAGTCCTGTGCTTTTATATTTCGCGTACAATAAAATTCATACGATACAAACAGACGGCGAAGGTGTTTTCTGCAACATGGACGATGTTGATGAGTTTATGCTAAGTGATAATGAATTGACCCAGTTTCCGGATATTTTCGATGCAAAATCAATTTTCCAAATCTCAACAATTGACCTGTCATACAATAACATCCAGAATATTGAAAATACCAAAGGAGTGAATACCGAAGTCTTGGTTTTGGCTGGTAACGAACTCACGGAGTTTCCATCTGCTTTGTTCGACAATGGCTCGTATATTACGTTTTTAAATTTGTCAAACAACAAAATCAGCAGCTTCCCCGACGATCCGTTTATTGGTAAATACGCCTATGCGATGACCACTCTGGATTTGACCTACAATCACCTGAAATCTATCCCTTCCGATTTCAACAATTTGAAGCTACCGTATTTGACTGGGTTAGACTTAAGTTACAACCGTTTATCGGCTTTTCCTTACCGCCCGCTGAATATTGCTAGCCTAACAATTTATGGCGTGCGCTACCAGCGCGATGTTGACGGTTATCGTTGCCTGAAAGAGTGGCCACTGTCAATCTATCAGCATAAAGGACTGAGGGCGATTTGGTTGGGAGGTAACGATTTTGGAAGAGTCCCTGAAACCGAAATTATCGGACCATACCTGAATATGCTGGATATATCGGACAATCCGAACCTGATACTGGATGTATCTTCTATGTGCAGCCGAATTGCCGACAGAACCTTCCAGTTGAATTATGATCCAACACAAAACATTATCGGATGCAGCAATTTGGATTTGGAATAGTTGGTTTGGGATTTTAAAACATCTAAAAAAGACAAAATATGAAATATCTATTAAAATATATTTTTCTTTTCGGTTTATGTGTCGGTTTACTGGCGGCCTGTAACAAGAAAGATATCGAAGATCCGACTATTGCTTTCGAGCTGGAGTTTAGCAACATAGCTGCTCCAAACACCGGGGTGAAAGAAGCGTTTACAGTAACGGCTCCAGGCCGGTGGGTGGCTTCATCAGAATCACCGTGGATTCAGCTATCGCCGGCTTCCGGTCTGGAAACAACAACCTGTGAGCTTATAGTCGACTCAAGCGTACTGAATGAAGCACGTGAGGGTACCATTCGTTTTTCTTCGGAAAATGGCGAAGTAAAAACCCTGACAGTAACACAATTTGGTTTCGAAAAAGCGATTATTCTATCGACTAATGATACCATAATTGAAAGCTCTGCGGCGTATGATAGCCGCTATACCATTGTAAATGTAAGCACCAATGTAGACCTAAAGAACAAAATAGTGGACGGTTTATCGGAAGCTGTAAACCCAGCTACGGTAAGTTGGATAAAATGTGCCAATGCAAACGATGTCAACCTGGAAGCAACAGGTGCACGTCCGCAAGCGTTCAAATTGCGTTTTGATTGGGAAAGTAACCTGAAACCGGAAGAACGGGTTGCCCGGGTAATGTTTATTTCGACAGCGCTGGCAGACACCGTAAACCTAATCATCCGCCAAAAAGCAGGTCCGGTAATTACCGATGATGTAGCCGGTGATTCTTTGGCTTTGTTGATTGTTTATGAGAAACTAAACATGACCCGGGTACTCAATACCACCGAAAAACTATCATTTTGGGAAGGTGTTACCGTTTGGCAAAAAACAGACAAGGAAGTAAAATTAAATCCGGATATGTTAGGCCGTATCCGTTCATTAGAAATAAAATATTTCAAATGCCTGGAGGCTATTCCTGTTGAAATTGGAAGCTTTAAATACCTCGAAAGCCTAAACATCGGTACAAATGCCAATAAATCGACTCTGAGTATTGATTTAAGTAAAAGTGATGACGGGATCGGAAACCTGACGAACCTGAAAGAACTGACTATTTTTGCCTACGGCTTGGTTGGAAATGTTCCTGCAACATGGAAAAACTTGAAAAAACTGGAAACATTAAGCCTGTCGTCGAACAACTTAGCCAGTATACCAGCAAACCTGACAGAGGCAAACTTTCCGGCACTTAAAAACTTGAATTTCTCGGCAAACAGACGCTATGTATCTGTTACATTAAACCCGCTTTCGGCCCCGCTTTCCGAAATTGGGCTGCATGTTACCGGATCAAGCTTTTATTTCAAACGCCTATTGCAATGGGAAAATCTAGAGTATATCGGCTTTTCAAACTGCGTGTTGGAAGGAAATATTCCGACTGCAGCTGATTTGAACATCAACGAAGTGTATACAGCCGCTGACTTTGCCGAAAAAGGTGATACACTAAACTACCTGATTGGTAAACCCAAAGTAATGCCCAATCTGAAAACACTGCGGCTAAACTTGAACTTCTTTAACGGGAGTATCCCAGATTGGATTTTGTATCATCCTAACTTAATGTATTGGGATCCGTGGACATTGTTGTACAACCAGGATGGCAAAAAATTGAATACAGCCGGAGAGCCTATTGGTTTCGACAACGTACCAGTCAGCTGGAATTACTATTGGGACGCGTTTCCTCTTTTAAAACCCAACAGAGACAACTAAAAAAAGTCGGATAATCATGAATAAATTACAATATAAAATAGCTTTCGTATGTGCGGCTGCCATTTTCGCACTAATGGTTTCTTGTTCGAGGGATCTGGATCTTGATGATTCTTCGAAAACCAACCCCGGGATAACCATTCCCGAAGGATTAGCAAGTGGAGAATTACTGATTAAGTTTAACCCGGATCTGACAGAACAACTCGATCATTTGGTACTAAGTACTAAAAAAAGCGGCACGAAAACGCCCCTGAATCGCTCTAGCGTAGAACCGGTTGATGCGATCCTGGATAGAATTGGTACTTATAACCTGGAGCGGGTATTCCCGGTCGACGGGCGCAATGAATCGAGAACCCGGAAATCAGAACTGCACCTGTGGTACCTGGTACAGTTTGATGAAAGTATCGATTTGAGTTTTGCCGTTCAGGAACTGAGTAAACTCGGAGAAATCTCAGGGCTGCAATTTAACCAAGAAATAAAACGCGCCTATAACCCTAACAATAAACCTGTTCGGCTGAGTGAAACAACAAAATCTGTCGTTAAATCGGTTCGGGCAACTGGTTTAACAAACGATATTTTTCTGAACAGACAATGGGGCTTGGTAAACGATGGTAGTCTGTCTATGAAAAACGTTGTGGCCAGTTCCGACATCAATTGTCGCGAGGCTTGGCCAAAAACAATGGGCGATCCTTCAATCATTGTTGCCGTGTTGGATGAAGGTGTGATGTACACACACGAAGATTTGGCTGACAACATGTGGGTAAACGAAAAGGAAACCGACGTAACCTCGCTGGAAGACCGCGATGGCAACGGGTATGCAGGAGACCGTTACGGTTATAACTTTGTACGTCAATCTGGTTATATCAGTTGGAATAATCCGTACGATTCGGGACACGGCACACACGTTGCCGGTATTATTGCGGCTTCAAGTAACAATGGAAAAGGAATTGCCGGTGTGGCCGGAGGAAATGGTGGTAATGGCGTAAAAATCATGTCGTGCCAGGTATTCGACGGTAACCGTGGTGTAACCCTTTTACAGGAAGTGCGGGCCATTAAATATGCAGCCGACAACGGCGCTGTGGTATTACAATGCAGCTGGGGCTACAACTCGGGGTATGCCAACCCATTATACTACTCGCCGGCTTTCCGCACAGAAGAGGAGTGGATGGCTTCGTCGAACCTTGAAAAAGCAGCGCTGGATTATTTCATTCACAATGCAGGTTCGCCTAATGGCGTGATAGAAGGAGGTATTGCCGTATTTGCAGCAGGTAACGAGGAAGCCCCGATGGCTGGCTTTCCGGGAGCTTACGAGGCGTGTATAGCCGTAGCAGCAACAGCTGCCGACAATACGCCTGCTATTTATACCAATTACGATCGAGCGGTGGATATCTCAGCCCCCGGTGGCGACATGGAATATCATTGCGCATTCGAAGGCGGTATTCTTTCTACCATTCCCTACGTTGAAGGTGCTTCAGCTGAAGAACGTTATGCGTATTTGGAAGGTACCTCAATGGCGTGTCCCACGGTTACCGGCGTAGTGGCACTGGGGCTTTCTCATGCGGTACAACAACGCAAGCACTTTACCTCCGACGAGTTTCGTAAGCTAGTACTTGCCGCAAGCTATACGCCAACTTATCCCTCCGAAAAAATCGTTTATGATAATTGGATTTATCAAGGTGAAAATTATCCCGCCGAAATGAACCTGGACCTGTATCGGGGCCATGTAGGCGGGGTTGTAGATGCCGGTAACCTGCTGGCTACGATTGAAAGCGATGGCGCAGGACGCGAAATGCGTGTACCAAATGTTTATTTGGCCGTTGATGGTTCTTCATCAATCGATCTGGCACGCTTTTTCAAAAATGGTGAGAGCTTAAGCTATACCGTTTCACTAAAAGATAACACGGTGGCTTCATTGGCGAAAGATGGTGCCATTATTACCGTAACCGGATTGAAAACCGGTTCAACCCAAATGACAGTTACTGCCAACGGCCATGAACCACAAACGGTTTATGTGACCGTACGCCCGGATGCGGGAAATGTATGGATGATGAACTTTCAGAATTAAGTAGAATAAAAAGAATTGAAATGACACGAATTTTAAGACTATCCCTGATGCTTTTTCTAACTGTCAGCATGATGGCCTGTGATAAAGACGACGATATTCAGGAACTTCCATCGTTAGAGGTAACCAATGCCAACCTTCACGGAACCTGGAAACTTTATGAATGGAATGGTGAACTGATGAATGACAGCCGTTATTCCTATATCGACTTTGACCGTTTGGAACAAGCTTTTGTGATTTACGAAAACTTTAGTTCCATGTATGCCCGTAAACTAACCGGCAAGTTCACCATTGGAGGCTCCAACGAAGATGGCTACACCTTAACAGGTGTTTATGATTATACCGACGAGGCTTGGAAAGGTTATGATGTGAACCGCCTGACAACCGAACGGCTTGAGCTGAGCGAGAGCAATAATCCGGACGAGGTGCTAATTTATGTTCGCTGCGCCGAAATTCCGGATGATGTGCTGTACGAGTAGAACTTAAAAGAAAAGAGCCAGGCGTATTTCCTGTTTCAAAACCATAGAAACCGGGCGTAGCGACTGAAAGTAACAATAAAACACTTTCAGTAAACTACGTCCGGTTTTGTTTTTTTACAAAACACCAGAACGCGAGCCAAAAGCTAATTCCCAGCCATAACTTTCATTCTTCGGTGGCATACAAAGCCCGTATTTGCGCATTGCAACTAAATTAGCCTACCCCAGCAAACCTACTTTCCCTTCGTTAACCAATTTCAATATTAATTCGCCAAACAGGGTGTTGGCCCAAGCAAACCAGCTTCGCGAGAAATTGGCCGGATCGTCTTTGTGAAATGTTTCGTGCATAAAACCTGTTCCGGCATCGGTATCGCGCAAAGTTTTTACACACCATGCAATTTCTGTATCATTGTCGCTGGTCATTGCACGCATAATAATGCTCATCGGCCAAACCATGTCGTAACCCACGTGGGGGCCACCAATTCCTTCGGCTGCGGTTCCTTTAAAGAAATAAGGATTATCCTCGCTCCACACCAGTTTTCGGGTATTTCTGTAAACTGAATCGTTGGCCGCAACACAACCCAAATAGGGCAAAGCGAGTAAACTCGGCACATTGGCATCGTCCATAAAGGTATGGTTTCCGAAGCCATCCACCTCAAAAGCATACACTTTGCCGTATTTCGGGTGCTTCACAATTGCATATTTTCGGATTGAATCTTCTACCTCATCGGCCAGTGCCAAACAAGCAGTGGCAAAAGTGGTATCGCCAGTAACATTGTTACTTATCTCAGCCAATTGCCTCAGCGAGGTTACTGCAAACAGGTTCGACGGAATAAGAAAACCATAGGTTGAAGCATCGTCGGACGGGCGAAACGAAGAATTAATCAGGCCAACCGGTTTCAATGGCCGACCGTAGCCGTGGTTGGAAAGCGTATCGAGCTGGCGGGTTGTTTCGCGCTCGAACTTGTAAGGCCCCAACCCGTTTTTCCGTTGCTGCACTTTAAAAGTATCCACAATACTTGCAGTAGCTTTTTGCCAGTCGGCATCAAAAACCGAAGTGTCGCCTGTAGTTTTCCAGTAATGGTAGGCCAGGCGAACCGTGTAACAAAGCGAGTCGATTTCCCATTTGCGCTCGTGCAAGCCAGGCTTCATCTCGGTTTGGTCGCTCATCCAGTGTACCTCTTCTTCTTTTGTTTTGTTGAAGGCATTGGCATAGGGGTCAAGTAAAACGCATTGTGTTTGCCGGTTGATGACCCCTGCCAGCAACTTTTTCAGTTCTTCGTCCTGATTTGCCAAAGGCAGATAGGGCCAAACCTGGGCCGACGAATCGCGCAACCACATGGCATGAATATCGCCGGTAATAACAAA
Organism: Mangrovibacterium sp.; assembly: GCA_047972415.1. Lineage (GTDB taxonomy): Bacteria > Bacteroidota > Bacteroidia > Bacteroidales > Prolixibacteraceae > Mangrovibacterium. The sequence goes on along the minus strand of JBKEAN010000230.1, from coordinate 3,811 downwards.
TGTGTCGGGTTTACCGTTCAATGTACCAAATTCGACCGTTGTGTCCAGTGTGTTCGGAAAACAGTTCTCGAACATCCAAGCCAGTTTCGGGTCTTTTAGTTTTGCTTTGGTAGCACTAATTGTTTCCTCAACAGCTTTCGAGCTAAAATTTCGTTTCCCCAGCAGTGGGCGATTGCTAACAAAACTGTCCTTCGGCACTGCACCAAAAACGCCGCCGGTCCCGGCAATTGTCAGCCCTGCTACTGCTAATCCACTAGCTTTAATAAAACTTCTTCTGCTTGTCATTCTTATTGTTTTTCAGGTTTTAGTTGTCTACCATTATTTTTAATGTCTTTCCTTTCATTAATTCATTGTGCGAAATAAAATATCCGTTAATTTTCATGCCGTCGTAGCAAATCTGGGTGATCTTCTGTCCGGTTCCTTCCTTCACAACCGAACATACATTATTGCCCAAGGTCAGTGCTGTTTTGTCAAATAAAGGAACAGAAACCAAGTAATCGGGGTCGGCCGGCGAGTAAGTGTAAAGTCCGACTGCCGTGAGTACATACCACGCGGACATTTCGCCGGCATCGTCCATTCCACACAAAGCCAAGCCATGCTCGCCCATGCCATAAAAATGGCTCATCAGGCTATCGAGCAGCACTTGCGATTTTTCCTGTTTGTCAACAAAATAGTATAAAAACGGAAAACTATGGTCGGGTTGGTTGCCATGGCAATATTGCCCGATAAATGAGGATACGTTTCGCGCAATGTAATTCCCGTTCCAGGGAATGGTAAACAGCGAATCGAGCTTGGCCTCAAAATCGGCTTTACTTGGATACAGGCCGATCAGCCCCTGTGTGTCATGTGGTGCAAAAAACGACGACTGCCAGGCGTTGGCTTCACGGTACATGTACTCGTAGTACGGGTATTGCGGGTTGAAATTCGAAACCCAGTCGCCATTTTCGAGCTTTCCGCGCATCAGCCCGGTTGAGGGGTCGAACAGGTTTTTATAGTTTGATGTGCGTTTCAACAGCATGCGGCAATTCGCCGTATCGCCCAGCTCTTTAGCCAATAGAGCCACGGCGTAATCATCGTAAGCGTACTCCAGCGTTTTGGTTACGCCGGCTTTGGCTTTTGTTTCAACATGCGGGTTCTCTACTTCGGGAGTCGAAATGTAGCCTTTTTCGATGTACTCCGTCAAGAAAGGCCTAGTCCCCCCTTCCACTGTTGCATTCCGAAGCAGCAAGTTGTAAGCACTTTTGACATCGTAGCCGCGCAAGCCACGCAGGTACGACCCTGCAATAAACGCCGCAGCGTGGTCACCATGAAAAAAGGTGGGCATAAAGCCTGTCTTTTCGCCCCGGTCGATCATCGATTGAATGACGTCGTTGGTCACATCGGGTTCCAGCATCCCTAGCAAGACCAATTTGTTGCGGTAGGTATCCCAAATGGAGGGAAGCTCGTAATACCGAAAATCTTTTTTAACCACATTGTGGCTTTCGTCGGTAAACTCCCCATTGACATCGCTACGCAAAGCGGGCCAAAGAAACGAACGGTACAAACTTGTATAGAACAGCATCTTCTCGCGTTCTGTCCCGCCGCTTACCCGGATCTTCGACAGCAATCGCTCCCAGGTATCTCTTGCGTCGTTCGTCACCTCGTCGAAACTTTTCTCAGCAAGCTCGGCCTCCAGGTTCATTTTTGCATTCTCGGGACTCACAAACGACAAGCCTATTTTCAGTTCCAGCGGTTCATCAGCGGGTTCAAATGAAACAACAGAAATCGCCTTATCTCCTTCTTTCAGTGTTTCGATACCGCTAATCGGAATGTTCGTTTCGGCATAAAAGCACAGCTTGTCACCGGTTTGCTGAAAGCCTTTAAATGCTTTCTTTCCGGCTTGTTCCAGCAGCCAATTGTGAACATGTTCGTTTGAACGGGCAAGGTTCAGAACCAGCTTCTTCTCCTCTCCTTTCGCATAAGTGTACTTGTGGAAGCCGCAACGCAAAGTTGACGTCAATTCCGCCTTCACCTGGTACCGATGGAGGAAAACCTGGTAGTACCCGGGATGCGCTTCTTCGTTAGCATGACTGAAACCCGAACCAAAATCGACAGCTGAAAAAACGCCGGAAACCGGGAGGATCGGGAGGTGACACAGGTTCCAGTGTCCCTTATTGGTATGGGTAAACGCGTAAATGACCGTGTCTTCGTACTCGTAACCAGCCCCGCTTCCGAACTCGGTAATTGGACTCAGCTGCACCATGGCATTCGGCAGCGAAGCACCCGGATAGGTCAGGCCAGCCCAAACGCGCCAATCTTTTGGTGGTTTGTAACCAACATCCACACTGTCGGTTAAAGGGGCAGTACCCAGAAAGGGGTTCACCTGGTCGGTTAAATACCGGGGCGATTTGTTGCAAGCACAACCGATTGCCGCAAACAAAACCGCAAACATCAGCTTATTCATTGTTTCTTCTTTTTAAAACATTTTTGCCTGGCATCCATTGTCAGCCAGCCCTTCCGGATTAATGCGGAGACAACAGCTAACAGACTACTCGATCACTGCTGCCCAACCTCCGTCGCGTGCCAGGTTGAGCCGGACACTGTCTCCATTCTTCACCTGACGATTTAATTTTCGATAGTCCATCGCCTGAACGCCGGCATTGCTACCGTCCTCAAAGGCTTCCATTTGCCAGGATTTGCCTCCTTCTAAAAAATCAAGGTTCAGGTCGATTGTCCGCTCCGTTGAATTGGTAATAGCTCCGATAAACCATTTCGTTCCACTCCGTTTGGCCACAACGAAATACTCCCCAACCTGGGCGGCCAACACACGGGTTTCGTCCCACACAACGGGTACACTGGTTATGAATTCGGTGCATTCTTTTTCGCGATAGTAGTAGAAGGGGTTATCGGCCAGCATTTGCACACCACTTTCCAGCACCACATAAAGTGCAAGCTGATAAGCCCGGGTACCGATGCTTTGCGTGTTTGTACGCGTTGGGCGGTGATCTTCGGGATGGGCCGAGTTCATCGCTCCGGGAGTAAAGTCGGCCGGCCCAACCGCATTGCGCAGAAAGGGAATAAAGGCATTGTTGTTGGTATTGGCCCAACTGCTCCAAATATTTTGTTCCATCCCCACGATACCCTCGTAGGAGAGGATGTTGGGCAAAGCCCGCTCCATACCTGCCGGTTTAAAGGCGCCATGAAAATCAACAAATAGCTGATTTTTAGCAGCTTCTCGAGCTACCCGTTCGTAAAAATTGACGATCCATTGGTCGCTACGATCCATAAAGTCGATTTTAACACCGGCAATTCCCCATTCCCTGAATGTTTTAAACAGTTCGGGGTTGTTCTCTACGGTGAGCCAGGTGAGCCACAAAACAATTTTCACATTTTTTGTTTTTCCGTATGCTATCAGCTCAAACAAATCGATTGTTGGATTTGGCGTGTAGGGGTCGCGTGTGCTTTTGGCCCAGCCTTCGTCCATGATAATGTAGGGAATGCCAAAGTTTGACGCAAAATCGATGTAATACTTGTACGAGTCGAGATTGTATCCTGACTTAAAATCAACACCATACAGGCGTGCATCGTGCCACCATTCCCAGGTCACCTGTCCGGGTTTAATCCAATCGGTATTTCCCAACTCATTGGGACGGGACAGTTTAAAAACCAGTTCGTTTTCAAAAATTTGCTTATCGTTGCTGCTTATCATGAAAACTCGCCAGGGAAAGCTGCGAGTAGCCGATGTTTTAGCTATATAATCAGCCTCTTTGGTAATTTTCACGCTGCGGTCGCCGTCGTCACCAAAGGCAAGGGGGCATTTCGGGAAACGGCT
>JBKEAN010000229.1:0-2957 GCA_047972415.1 Mangrovibacterium sp. | reverse complement strand
TAAATATGAAGTTAATCCTTTTACTCATTTTTCAAAACAAAGCTGTTAATAATATTATTGGTCGGGTTCATGCTATTAAAGAAATAAGTTTATCTTCTTATCCTGATTTGGGCAAATTTATTATTTTTGTCCGGGAAAGAGTATCAGGATGACCGGGGAAGAAAAACTTTTACTGGAAGATTTCAAAGCAAAATTGCGGCTTCTGATGAAGCGGCACTCGGTTTTGAAAGCAGATAGGGACGAGCTAAAGGCAAAGGCTGCGGGATTGGATCAAAAGCTTACCTATTTTAAAAGTGAAAACCGGGAACTGGTCAAAAAATACGACGATTTAAAAGTTGCTAAAGTTTTATCGGTTGGCGATGACGAACAAAAACAGGTAAAACAACGCATCAATAAAATAGTGCGGGAAATTGATAAATGTATTGCACAACTAAATGTTTAGCAATTACATAGTTTATAATGGCAAACAAGCTTTCAATAAATATTAATATCAACGGGCGTGTTTATCCGTTGAAAATTGACCAAGATGAGGTAGAGGAGGCGAGGATTCGGAAAGCTGCAAAAATGATTAACGACATCATTCTGGAATACAAAAAAACTTATGTAACCCAGGATGCGCAGGACTTTCTGGCCATGACGGCTTTTCAGTTTGTATTGAAAAACCTAAAGCTGGAAGAGAAAACCGATGAATCACCGCTTGTTGAAGAAATCCGCTTGATGGACGAACAGTTGAGCGAATTTTTGTCATTGAACGAATAAATAACAATATATCGAGAGCCCGCTTTTTGACTTATATTCACCTGTTTACAGATGAATGTAAGCCAGATAGTGGGCTTTCATTTTTAATTATTAGTAATAATTTTGACAATGGAAATATTATACGTAGTTCTAGGCTTTTTGGGCGGAGGAGCAGTGTCGTACTTTATGTGGGACAAAGCTTTAAGCAGTAAAAAGCGCAAAATAGTTACCGAAGCCGAAACCGAAGGCGAGGTAATTAAGAAGGATAAAATGCTGCAAGCAAAGGAAAAATTTCTTCAGCTAAAAGCAGAGCACGAAAAGTACATTAACGAGAAAAACAACAAAATTGTAGGTCTCGAAAATAAAATGAAACAGAAGGAAACTGCCTTCCTTCAAAGTAAAAACGATTTTCAACGGGTTCAAAAGGACTTTGAAACCGAAAAGCGCAACGTGGACACTATCCGCGAAAACCTGGGCGCTCAACTGAACCTGATTCAGCAAAAAGAAGAAGACCTGGAAAAACAACACCGCCAGATTGTCGATCAGCTGGAGGCAATTTCGGGCCTGTCGGCCGAAGAGGCCAAATCCCAACTGGTTGAATCTTTGAAAGCCGAAGCCAAAACCGACGCCATGTCGTACATCAACGAAATTATGGAAGAGGCCAAACTGACTGCCAATAAGGAAGCCAAAAAAGTGGTGGTGAAAACCATTCAGCGCGTGGCTACCGAAACGGCTATTGAAAACGCAGTTACTATTTTTCACATCGAAAGCGACGAAATAAAAGGCCGCATCATTGGCCGCGAAGGGCGCAACATCCGGGCTCTCGAAGCAGCTACTGGTGTTGAGATTATTGTTGACGATACCCCCGAAGCCATTGTTCTTTCCGGTTTCGACCCGGTTCGGCGCGAAGTAGCCCGCCTGGCTCTGCATCAGCTGGTAACCGATGGCCGCATTCACCCGGCACGTATTGAAGAAGTGGTTGCCAAAGTGAAAAAACAAATTGAAGAAGAAGTTATTGAAACCGGAAAACGTACCGCTATCGACCTGGGTATTCATGGCCTTCACCCGGAGCTTATCCGTTTAATCGGTAAAATGAAGTACCGCTCGTCGTACGGGCAAAACCTGCTGCAACACTCGCGCGAGGTGGCCAACCTGTGCGCCATAATGGCTACCGAACTTGGATTGAACCCTAAATGGGCCAAACGAGCCGGTTTGCTGCACGATATTGGCAAAGTACCCGACGATGAACCCGAATTGCCGCACGCCGTTCTGGGGATGAAACTGGCCGAGAAGTACAAGGAAAAACCGGAAATTTGCAATGCCATTGGTGCACACCACGACGAGGTAGAAATGACTACCCTGCTGGCGCCTATCGTGCAGGTTTGCGATGCCATTTCGGGAGCCCGCCCCGGTGCCCGCCGCGAAGTGGTGGAATCGTACATCAAGCGTTTGAAAGCGTTGGAAGATTTAGCCCTTTCGTACCCGGGCGTATTAAAAACTTACGCTATTCAGGCTGGCCGCGAGTTGCGTGTAATTGTTGGCAGCGATAAAATTTCGGACAAAGAAACCGAACAACTGTCGTACGACATTGCCAAGCACATCCAAGACGAGATGACTTATCCGGGACAAATTAAGATTACCGTTATCCGCGAAACCCGCGCGGTGAACTACGCGAAATAAGAAACATTTGGAAATTCGGATACAAAGGCTCGCTTCGGCGGGCCTTTTTTGTGAAGCGCTTGCCTCGTTCGATTTTACATGCTGTTTTTTCGTGCAAGGTCCCATTACGCACGGCTGCGGCACGCTTTCAACACAAAAAGATTGGTTCCTGCACGGCTGCGGCACGCCTTCGACAAAAAAAGATTGCCTCCCGCACGGCTGCGGCACGCTTTCGACATAAAAAGATTGGTTCCTGCACGGCTGCGGCCCGCGTTCAACAGAAAAAGATTGGTTCCAGCACGGCTGCGTCACGCCTTCAACATAAAAAGATTGCCTCCCGCACGGCTGCGGCGGGTTTTCATTTTGTTGACAAAAAGGCTTTCACCCAAACGAGGACGGCAACTCGGGTGGTTTGGCGTTGATTAACGACCAATAGCCGGCACAAAAAAACAGGGATAGCAAGTTGGTAAGTTGCTATCCCTGTCCCGGTTTGTATGTTGAAGCTTATTGGGCCTGCGAGCTCCCGAAAACCCGTTTTAGCAGGTCGGTTACACGGGCTG
>JBKEAN010000228.1:0-8800 GCA_047972415.1 Mangrovibacterium sp. | reverse complement strand
TTAAGAATGCGACAATTGAAAACATCCTTCAGAATATCGAAGAGAAGTCGGATTACTACTTCCTGTACAGCCGGAGTGTGGTTGATGTAAACAAGCGGGTTGACCTGAAGGCTGAAAACCAAAAGATTGATGAAGTGCTGGCCCAACTGTTCGAAAACACCGGCGTGAACTATAAAATAGAAGGCCGCCAGATTGTGTTGTCGAAAGACCAGGCCGGAACACAGCAACAACAGTCCAAAACCGTAAGCGGGGTAGTCGCTTCAACCACGGGCGAGCCCATCCCCGGTGCCACCGTGGTGGTTAAAGGCACCAGCAACGGCACCATCACCGACTTCGATGGCAAATACACCCTCGCCAACGTTCCGGCCGACGCCATTTTGCAGTTTTCGTTTGTTGGAATGAAGCTGCAAGAAGTAGCCGTAGCCGGCAAAAGCCAAATTGATGTGAAACTGGAAGAAGAAACCATTGGCCTGGAAGAGGTAGTGGCCATTGGGTATGGAACGGCTAAACGGAAGGATATTACTGGGTCTGTCGCTTCTGTAAAAGGGGAGCAATTGGCTGCTGTTCCGGTCGCTAATGTTGCCCAGGCCATGCAAGGCCGTTTGGCTGGCGTAAATGTGGTTTCTCAGGATGGACGTCCCGGAGCCACGATGTCCGTGCGTATTCGTGGGGGTAACTCAATCACCCAATCAAGCGAACCTCTGTATGTTGTTGATGGGATACAGGTTAGTAATATTAACGATATTCCAGCCGACAACATAGAGAGCATTGATGTGCTGAAAGATGCTGCGTCCACTGCTATCTATGGTGCACGTGGAGCCAACGGTGTTATCCTAGTTACTACAAAAGGTGCCAAAGCCGGAAAAACAACCGTCAAGTACAATACTTATTATCAACTTAAAAAGAATCCTAAAACGCTGGAGGTTCTAGATGCCTACGATTATGTATTGTGGAATTGGGAATATGCAACAGCCTATGGGACATCTTATGGCGACGGTGTTGCCAAGTATTTTGGATTAGGCTCTTCATACGGCGATCATTTAAGCGCCTACAAAAATGTGAAAGCGCACAATTATATAGATGATATCATGCGCACAGCTATGCCGTTTAACCATGACCTTTCAATTAGCAGCGGTAACGAGAACACCAAAATATTTGCATCCCTCAACTACCTTAACGATGAAGGTATCCGTATCGCTTCAGGTTTCTCGCGTTGGAATGCCAGCCTGAAGTTGGATCAAAAACTGGGAGATAAACTGACCTTTAGTGAAGATATTCGATATGGAGAAAACCAAACTACAGGGGCTAGTTTCGACAAAGCAACTTCAGCTTATCAGTATCGTCCCATTGACAATCCACTAGGCGATCCCACTTATTCTACCGGTTTAGGCCAAGGCGAAAGTTACGTCGACGAAACGTACAATGTGGTTTCCGTTATCCGCAATTACGACAATATTGTTAAAAATCAATCTATTCAGAGTAATTCCACATTAACTTGGAACATTACCAAAGGGCTGGTTGGAAAGGCAGAACTATCATTAAAACGCAATTGGAGTGAGCAAAAAGAGTGGGACAATGGGTTGGAAACCGGATATAAAATAGCAGAGCTTACAAAAAAAGATGGTTATGCAATTCGCTGGGCCGGAACGTTGAATTATGAAGTACAAGGTTTAAACCCCAACCATAACTTATCGTTTCTGTTTGGCAACGAGATTTTAACATCAAAATCAAACGAAACTTATCTGAAAGGGGCAGGTTACCCTAGTGGCTTTAGCATGGAAGATGCCTTTGGTATGATTAATATGACGAATGTCGCCTACGATGCAAATATAGATGAGTTCAGTTATTCAGTAGGGACACCGACAAAGACTACGTCATTCTTTACCCGTGCGAACTACTCGTATCTGGATCGCTATTTATTTACCGCAACATTCCGTGCTGACGCTTCCTCAAAATTTGCTCCGAATAACCGATGGGGTTATTTCCCTGCTGCTGCATTTGGCTGGCGCATTTCGGAAGAATCCTTTATGGAAGGTACCAGAAACTTCTTGGACAACCTGAAGTTTCGCTTGTCTTTGGGTACTTCAGGTGCCGACAACATCAGCTCCTCTCTATGGAAAGAAACATGGGAAACAGAACAGATTACGGTTGACGGCGAAACAATTACGACCTATGTTCCCGGAGATATGTTAAAAAACGAGGATTTAAAGTGGGAAACAACCATCTCAAGAAACACCGGATTAGATTTCGGCTTTTTAAACAATCGTATTAGCGGGAGTTTAGATGCGTACTGGAACACTACCAAAGATATCCTGATGAAAGTACCAGTTGATCCGACTGCAGGTTACAGCTACCAGTTCCAAAACGTTGCCCAAACTTCCAATAAAGGGTTCGAACTGGCTCTTAATATTGACCTTATACGCAAAAAAGACTTCAACCTGAACGTTACAGTGTCATACAACTACAACCATAACAACATTGACAAACTGAGCGATGAAGCCTTAGCCGACACACATACCGGTTGGGGCTCAAGCATGCGTGTCCCCTATTACGATTATGTGATTCGCAAAGGAGAACCGGTTGGACTGATTCAGGGCTTCAAAGCAAAAGGCTATTACACCGTGGATGATTTCAATTATGCCAATGGAGTTTATACCTTAAAATCTGGTATCCCCGATATTAAAGCCATTGTTAACTATCCAACCAATGTAACAAGTGGCTTTAGCTTGGCTGACGGACAAACTGCTTTCCCCGGTTGTGTTAAGTTCGAGGATGTTACTGGCGACGGTACCGTTAACGGAGATGATGTAACTTATATTGGCGAAACCATGCCTCAACACACCGGCGGGTTTACCTTCAACGCGTCTTATAAACAATTTGACTTCAGCGCAGGCTTTGCCTATCAGATTGGCGGAAGTGTTTACAATGCCATAGCTATGCATAGCATGATGGGAAACAAAGACAACAGCCTGGGTTCAAACCGTTTGTCTTTCATAAAAGACACTTACAAAGTTTATGATATTGACGACAACGGTAATCTGGCGTTAGTTACTGATCCGGATGCCCTGAATACGCTGAATGCGAATGCGAAATACGCATTGAACTATTCTGAATACGGTATTGCTTCATCTCAGTTTATTGAAGATGCCTCTTATCTTCGTCTTCAGAATCTGACCGTCGGCTATTCTTTGCCAAAAAACCTGATCGATAAAATCGGAATTCAAAATTTGCGCTTCTATTTCACAGGTGCTAACTTGTTTTGCCTGACTGGTTATTCTGGTCTGGATCCGGATGTAAACACCGACACCGACGGCGTTGACGGCTTCCCAACACCAAACTATGACTACAATTCGTACCCAAAAGCCAGAACTTACACGTTGGGCTTAAACGTAACTTTCTAAATTTAACAGGAGATGTTTAAGATGAAAAAATTCTTCTATAAATCGCTACTAGCGATTTCAATGATAAGCATAATCAGCTCATGTGATGATTTTTTGGATACGAACTCCCCATCTGTTGTCGATGCAGAGTTTGTGTTCTCCAATATTGAAACGGCACGCGCTGCCATGGCAGGCGCCTATGAAACCTGGCGTTCGACCTGTCAACAATATGTTTTTGGAGATGGCCTTTTCTATGCAACTGAGGTTACCGGATCCGATATTGAACGCCACCCCGAAGCATTTACCAACCAGCCAGGTCGTCACTATCCGGAGTGTTTGTACCAAAACGGAACCTTCGCCAGCCAATACACGCTGCTTTCATATCAAACAGAAACCAATGCATACACCTATCTGTTTAGTTGTATTGCCAAAGCAAATGCGATTATCAATGCCATGCGAAGCACATCGGAATTTAATACGTTTATGAGTGCTGGCGAAGCTTCAGACTTGAGTCAGCTTTATGGCGAAGCAATTGCTTTACGGGCAGTCTCCTACATGGAGCTAATCCGCTTCTACGGCGACGTACCCTATGCATACCAAAGCGGCATAGCAGCCAAAGGCTTGGCTCCCCGCGATTCAATCTATGATTTATGCATCGAGGACTTAATAACCGTTGAGCCCTTGATGTATCGCGTAGGCGAAAACTCAACAATGATAAAAAACATTTTTTCCCGAACTTTCGTTCAGGGGCTCATTGGCCGCATGTGTCTGGATGCAGCAGGCTACCAGACTCGCCGAAGTGATTTGGGAACTAGCTTTTATACAGACGGTGAAGGTAATGTATTGACCTTTGAAACACTAGGAAGTTCAAATAACAATGCTGCGTACGGACGTCGTTCCGATTACTTGGCGCTGTACGAAACGGCCAAAACCTATTTCAAAGCGTGCATTGACAATCCTGGTACGGCAAAATTCTATACCTCCGACCCCAGAGCGACCGGAAGCAAAGGCCAAATCTTCGACAACCCTTACCAATATTTCTTCCAACAAATGAACGACTTGGAGTATGCAGATGAGTCTATTTATGAGTATAACATGACCCAAGGTGTTGGAAACGATGCTCGCCCTTATTCGTTTGGCCGCGTTTCGAGTGGTGGTAGTAAAAATGACTACCCTTGTAAATCATATGGGCAAGGTCGTGTAAATCCCGCATTCTACTATGGCATGTTCGATCCCAAAGACAAACGCCGCGATGTTAGCGCTTGTGTTACCGGCAGCACTGGAAAGGGAATTGAAAAGTTGATTCCTTTTGAAGCCAACTCAAAAGCTGAAGGTGGTGGCATCACATTTAATAAATGGGACGAAAACCGCATGGCATCACCCTATATCAAAGGACAACGGTTATCGGGCATTCATGGTCCGTTTATGCGCATGTCCGAAATCTATTTAGGGTATGCTGAAGCTTGTGCTGTTACAGGCGCTACAGGTGAAGCAACAACTTACCTGACCTTAATCCGCAAACGTGCCTTTCCGTCCGGCGAAGCAAACACTAGTACATTCATTTCTTCTAGCGGAAGCTTGTTTAAAGCAATTATCCAGGAACGTGGATTTGAATTTGCTGCGGAAGGCGACCGCCGTTGGACTTTAATCCGCTCTGGGTTATTGCCTGAGGCCATCAAAAACATCAAAGAAATGACGAACGCCATGCTTCAGGGATTGAAAGCTAACGGCTATTACACTTTTGCTAACGGGAATACCATTTCAAACTATGTATATACCAAGTTGGTTGATGCCAAAAGTTCTTACGGTTATCGACTGACAACACAGTGTCCTGAGGGAGAGGAAGACGATCCTGTTTTGTATCCGGGATGGCGTGGTCAAAACGATGACTGGGAAGGCATTGCATCAAGTAATGGTCAATCTTTCTCCTACAACGGCAATACAAAAACAAACCTGGCAATTAAAGGGCTGTTCGAATATATTAACGATACAGAGGGAGCAAGCTTAGTGGCTGACGGCTATACCAAAGTTGCCTGGGGCGCATCATTAACAACTACTGCCAATATAGCTGAGTATTACACGTATCTGTTCTATGAATACGATTACAACTCTACCCCTGTTTATTTGTGGCCTTACACGCCAAATATTATCTCAACCGGAGGCTTTACCAATGGTTATGGCTTCGCTCAAAAATAAATTCATACTCGGTTGGTATTAACAAAACGAATAACCCACTACCATTTGGTGGTGGGTTATTTTGGCTCTGAACCTCACCAAATTTCGTTGATCTCACCAATAACCAACAAACCGCGCCATGCAAATCTCGAAACTAATCTTGCTTTCTATCTTTTTTATAAATGTTGGCTGCTCCAAATCCATCAATTTATTTCCGGCAAAAATCATGAACGATAAGACCCACTCCTTCGAAGTGAATGGCCAACCGCAGATAGTGCAATCACCGTATGGCGAGGCGCTTCATTTTAACGGCATCAACGACCAGTTGCTTTTGAATCTGCTACCCCTCAAATCGATGCCGGAATTTACTGTCGAAATGATCTTCAAGCCCGACTCTACCGACCAGTTCGAGCAACGCATGTTGCATATTGGCGAAGACCGTGGCGACCGCATGCTACTGGAGCTCCGGGCCATTAACGGCCATTGGTATTTTGACGGCTATGCCGCTTCGGGGAGCAACAAAAAAGCCTTGATTGATGAAACCAAACTGCACCCCCTCGGGAAATGGTACCATGTGGCCTTTGTGGTTACTCCCGGGAGCCTCACCACGTTTGTGAACGGGAAGCAGGAATTACACGAAGAGTTTACTTTTCTCCCTATCGAAAGCGGAAAAACAGCCATAGGCGCCCGGCTCGACAAACGTTCGTGGTTTTGCGGCTCTATTTACCAAATCAGGATTACTCCAAAAGCCATTCAAGCCAGGCAATTTATGAATGATTGAAAATAGATTGAATGCAGATTGAAGAAATTGGTTCCATCCCCGCAATCCCTTCAATCCCTTCAATCCAAAAAAACTAAACCGATGAGACGAACCAAAAATACGCTGGTCCTACTCAGTCTGCTATGCTGCGGGCTAACGCTGGAAGCGCAAACCAAAGCAACCGAACAACAGGTGCGCGAAACCATGTTAAGAGCCACCCGCTACATGGTGGAAACTGTCAGCACCAATGGCGGTTACTTGTGGAACTACCTGCCCGATTTTTCGCGCCGTTGGGGCGAAATGGAAGCCTACCCCACCATGATTTGGCTGCAACATCCCGGAACCATCAGCATGGGACATCTTTTCCTGGACACCTACGAAACCACATCCGACGAGTACTATTACCACGCGGCGGAAAAAACGGCTGCTGCCCTTATTTGGGGACAAAGCACTGAAGGCGGCTGGAACTACGTGGTTGACTTTGCCGGCGACCGCTCGCTGAAACACTGGTACGCCACCATCGGCAAAAATGGCTGGCGGCTCGAAGAGTTTCAACACTATTACGGGAACAGCACTTTCGACGACGACATTAGCTCCGATGCTGCCCGCTTTCTGCTGCGCATGTACCTCGAAAAGCTTGACCCGAAATACAAACCGGCATTAGACAAAGCCATCAGCTTCATTCTGAAAAGCCAGTATGCAGAAGGCGGTTGGCCGCAGCGCTACCCGCTCAGGTACGACTTCAACAAAGAGGGGCATCCCGACTACACCTCGTTTTACACCTTCAATGACGACGTGACCTGGGAAAACGTGCATTTTCTGATTCAATGCTACCAGGTGCTGGGCGAAGAGCGCTTCCTCGACCCCATTCGTCGCGGCATGGATTTCTACCTGTTCTCGCAGGATGGCTGTGGTGCCTGGGGACAACAACTCACCCTGGATATGAAAACAGCCGGGGCGCGCACTTACGAACCGGCTGCACTTTTGCCAAGCACCACCTGCGAAAATGCCCTGCTGCTGCTTCATTTTTACGAACTGACCGGCGACACCCGCTACCTGGCCCGGGTTCCGGCGGCCATTGAATGGCTTGAATCGGCTAAATTGCCGGCCGATAAGGTGGATGATGAGCGCAATTACCCCATGTTTATTGATCCGGCAACACAACAACCCATATACGTACACCGCAAAGGCTCGAACGTGAAATACGGCTTTTATTATATTGACGGGGATGACTCGTACCCGCTGTCGCACTACGGCGGTAAATGCCGTATCCAATTACAGAAGCTCAAAGACGAGTATTCCCGTTTGCAGAAACTCCCGCTTAGCGAAGCAACCAAAAATTCGCCCCTGTTGCCCGGTCAATTTATTGGCGAAGGAACGCCCCAAGGCTTTTCCGATTTAAACCGAAGCGATTTCCGAATTAAGCCTACTCCTGAATTAGTTACAAAAATTATCGGCGAACTGGACAGCCAGAACCGCTGGCTCAGCAAACATGCGATGACGAGCCACCCCTACATCGGCGATGGTGTAAAACAAGAGCCCACGATGGAATACGCATCGGAGAATGTGGGCGACGAAACCGACACCTCGCCCTACACTGACCCCAGCGAACAAGAATACCTGTCAACCGGAACCTTTATCCGCAACATGCAAACCCTGTTGAATTACCTGAAAAACAATAAAACCCAGACTGAAAAATGAAACAACTAAAACTAATTCTTGCCTGGTTTGGAACCATCTGCCTGGTTGCAACCGTGTCCGGGCAAAAAATGAGCACGTACTATCACCAGATCGATGCCAGCGGCGGAAAGTTCTTTACATTCAACAAAAAGATGAGCCTTATCGGGCCAAAGGCCTTTTATGTTGATGGCTCGCTGACCGATGCCGAAGCTGCCCGGTACCCCTTTGTGTTTAATACGCTGCAAAGCGCCATTGCCCATTTAAGCAGCGGTACCGAAGCCGAGCCGATGACCATTTACCTAGCGCCTTGGGTGTATTGGGTTGACGACCCCGACGACCCGCAGCTTCGTGTACCCAAAGAAGGTAGCGGTACGCCATTCGGGATGGAAATTAACTGTCCGTGGTTAAGGCTCGTTGGCCTTTCGGACAACCCCTATGATGTGATTCTGGCGGCCAACCGCGGCCAAACGATGGGTGCGAAAGGCAATTTCACCAACTTCAACTTTAAAGGCGACGGGCTGACGGCCGAAAACATCACCTTTGGGAACTATTGCAACATTGATTTAAACTACCCCCTCAACCCGAAGCTGAACCGCGAAAAACGCGGATCGGCCATTGTGCAGGGGCAGCTGGCCTTTTCGGATGGCGACAAAGTGCTGGCCCGAAACTGTAATTTCATCAGCCGGCTGAACACCGGGCCCTTTTGGGGCAGCAAACGCACCTTGTTTGAGCGTTGCCACTTCGAAATGACCGACGATGCCCTGAATGGCTCGGCGGTTTACCTCAACTGCACCTTCGATTTTTA
>JBKEAN010000016.1:0-13760 GCA_047972415.1 Mangrovibacterium sp. | reverse complement strand
GCCGAAGTATTTGGCAAACTCCAAATCGGTAGCAATTTTACTTTTCAGTTCCGGGTTCAGTTTCACTGCCTTTTCAAGGCTTTCGTACATCAGGTTTTCTTTTGCCGTGCGGGCACCCACAACAGCTTTAAAGTATTCGCTCATGTAGCAGCCTTCCCAGGGGCAGGCTTCCAAGGCTTTCAATGCGCCATTGTTGTCGCCGGTCATTATTTTTGCCAAACCTTCATTCGGAACGTTTGAACCTTCAAGCAATTTTACAGCTTTTTCGTATTCGCCTTTTTTAATGGCAACTGCTCCCAGGTTGTAGTTCACTTCTTTGCCTGCACCCGAAGCTGCGCCAAACAGTTCTTCAGCCTTAGCAACATCGCCATCAATCAGTGCCGCACAACCCAGGTTGTTTTTGATGATGGGTTCGTTCGGGGCCAATTTTTCAGCTTTCTCGAACAAGGGTTTTGCATCGGCATATTTCATTTGCTGGGCCAACACCATTCCCTGGTTGTTGTAACCACGCCAGTCGTTCGGATAAGTGTCGGTCATGGCACCGTAAATGTACAGTTGCTTGTCTTTGTCGGTCGTCAATGTTGCAGCGTACAGCAATTCGGCTGGGGTCAATTCGCTGGGGTTGTTCATGGCCAGCTCCATAATTTCTTCGTCGGTACGGCCAATCAGCTCAACGTTAGCTGTAATTTTAGCACGGCGAAGCTGTGGCAAAATGTCGTCGGCAACCGACGAGAATGCTTGCGACAGGTTTTTAATTTCGCGTTCGCGAACTTCCGGATCTGAGTACATTGAAAGAACGCGCAGGATCAACTCTTTATCCTGAATGTTCGATTTCTCCATCAATTCTTTGAAACCGTCCCAATCTTCGGGGGTGAATTTGGCTTTCAGTTCAGCTTCAATTTTATCTTTTTTCAATTGGTTTTTCACGTATTCGCTTGAAGTGCCTTCGCGTTTTTCTGATAATTTGGTATTAATATCCAACGACCCGTCGGGCGAAGCGTAGGCCGATACTTCAACATCTTTCAGCTCTTTGCGTTCGGCTTCAAAAGCGTCTTTTGTATATTCCCTCAACATTGCGATGTCTTCGTTTTTCAGCTCGGTATTTCTCAAAACTGCGCTGTTAATGAGGTAGTGAATGTCGGCTACATATTTTTCGGGAACAATGCGCTGGAACGCGTCGATATTCGGATCGTAGAGGCCGGTTGTATTTTTTTCGCGTTGAACGCCAATAATCGGGAACGGGTAATTTACCAGCAAAGTTGGTGTAGCCACTACGCCATCGGCCAGCTTAATTGGTTCAAAATCGACACTTTTCAGGCCTTTTTTTGCCGTTACACGCAACATCAGTTCCGATTTGCGCATACCCTCGTTGTAAGCCACAGCATCTTTGTACGAGAAGTTGCCGCCGTTGTCGTAAGCAATAACTTTGTTGTTATCTTTTACTTTTTCGCCCTGAACGGTTACCGGGGTGTAGGCCGTTTCGCCATCCTCGTAAACCAGCACCGGGGTAGCAACCAAAGTAGCCTTTTTATTAAAATAGTTTGAAGGGAACACCCCGTTTATGGCTACATCTACCTTTCCGGCATGTGTTTCCAGAACTTCGGGAGTTGTTTTAAAACTGATTTGATCAGCATTATTCTTCATTTTTTTCAAGCCGGAGCAGCTCGATAACACAACCGCTGCAATTGCCAGCGAAGTCAACGATTTAAAGTTAATTTGTTTCATTTATACCAACTATTAAATAATAGTTCTTAACCCACTCAACATACAAAATTAGAATTGTTTTTAAATTATCGACGATGTTTTTCGGGCTATTTCAGGATTGCCCGGTTTATTCCGGGACCGAATTTGCCGTCAAAAATAATACCAAGCATTTTTTGATAATCGGACTCATTGCCCACAAAATCAGCTTCATTTGTATCAATCAACAAGATAGGAAAATCGGGGTTTTGTTTGAAGTAACCGAAGTAGCCTTTTTCAATTTGAGAAAGATAGTCGGAATTGATATTTTGCTCGTAACCGCGCCCGCGTTTCCGGATATTTTTCAGCAAATTATCCGTGTTTTGGTGCAGGTACACGTACAGATCGGGGCGTGGTACTTTTTCGTAAACAATATTGAAAAAGCGCTGATACAGATTATACTCGTCGGCACTCAAGGTATTTTGGGCAAAAATCAAGCTTTTAAAAAAGTAGTAATCCGAAACAACGAACGAGCTGAACAGCTCAAATTCGAGCAGATGCTTTCCCAATTGGTTATAGCGGTCGGCAAGGAACGACATTTCGAGCGGGAATGCATATTTCCCCGGCTCGTTGTAAAACTTCGGAAGAAAGGGGTTGTCTTCGAACCCTTCCAACAACATCCGGGCCTGGTAGTCGGCTGCAATTTTCCGGGCCAGGCTTGTTTTTCCCGAACCAATATTTCCTTCAATAACTAAATATCTGATATTCATTCCAAAAAGAAGTCCCGCAAACCGTTTTGTTTGCGGGACTCAAAAATACAATTTATTAGATGCTTTTTTCTTCCGGCGCTTACATTTTCATGCCCAAATGATAAAAAGTGAAGGCCCACACATCGGTATATTCTTCAATTACTTTAGCGGTTGGTTTGCCGGCCCCGTGCCCTGCTTTGGTATCAATGCGGATGAGGGTTGGCAAGTTGCCGGTATTGTATTCTTGCAAGCGCGCAGCGTATTTAAACGAGTGTGCCGGCACCACGCGGTCGTCGTGGTCGGCAGTTGTTACCAACACGGCCGGGTACGTTCCGCCTTTCTGTATGTTGTGATAGGGCGAATACGCGTACAGGTATTCGAACATTTCCTTGCTGTCGTCGCTGGTGCCGTAATCGCCTGCCCAAGCCCAGCCAATTGTAAATTTCTGAAAGCGGAGCATGTCCAGCACACCAACTGCGGGCAACGCCACTTTAAACAAGTCGGGCCGCTGATTAACCACAGCTCCCACCAGCAACCCACCATTGGAGCCGCCCATGAGTGCCAGTTTTTCGGGGTTCGTATATTTTTTTTCAATCAAAAATCCGGCAGCAGCTATGCAATCGTCAAACACGTTTTGCTTCTGCAATTTGGTCCCGGCCTTGTGCCAGTCCTCGCCATACTCGCCCCCGCCACGAAGGTTTGCCACCACATAAACACCTCCGTTTTCAACAAAAGCCATTCGTGTGGCCGAATAACCTGGCGTAAGGCTTATGTTAAAACCGCCGTAACCGTATAGTAAAGTGGGGTTATTCCCGTCAAGCTGAAGTCCTTTTTTATGCACAATAAACATCGGAACTTTTGTACCGTCCTTCGATTCGAAAAACTCCTGTTCAACCGTATAATCATCGGGGTTGAAAGATACTTTCGGCCTGAAATACAGCTTCGTTTCTTTTGTTTCGAAATTATACTCGTAAATTTCGCCCGGTGTGGTAAACGACGTGTAACTAAAAAACGACTGCACATCGTCTTTCGTCCCCGTAAAGCCACCAACAGTTCCCAGTCCGGGCAGTTGTAGTTGGTAGTCGAAGCTGCCGTCAACGCCATACACTTCAACCACATTGTGTGCATCTTTCATATACACGGCTACCAGGTGTCCGCCATTGAGCGAAACCGATTCGAGTACATTTTCTTTTTCGGGCAGCACGTCAACCCAATTCCCTTCAGCCGGCTTGTTTAGGTCGATTTTTATAAGACGGTAGCGCGGCGCTTTATAATTGGTAAGTACAAACAGTTGGTCGCCAATATTATCAACCGGATTAAAATCGTACTCATAATCGGCCATGAGGCTCACAAAATTGCTTCCTTTTTTGCTCAAATCTTTTACCGACAAGGCGTTACCGCTGGTTCCCTCGCTCGAGCTCAGAAACAGGAAACGCTTATCGTCACTAACTCCTGCTCCAAACATGCGTTTGGCATGTTCCGGATCGGCTTTTATCAATAGGTCTTCGGATTGTGGAGTCCCTATTTTGTGGTAATACACTTTCTGAAATTCGTTCGATTTTGATAGCTCGCTGCCGTGCTCGGGAGCATCGTAGGCGCTGTAAAAAATGCCTCCATCGTACCACGACAAGCCCGAAAATTTTACCCATTTCAGATGATCATCCAGCATTTGCCCGGTTTCTATATCTTTTACAAAAACCTCGTTCCAGTCCGAACCACTACGGGCAACGGAATACACCAGCAGTTTTGCATCGTCGGATATCTCCAGCCCCGCCAAAGCAACCGTTCCGTCGTCCGACAAGGTATTCGGGTCGAGCAGCACCTTGGGTTCGGCGCCTAACGAATCGACCATGTAAAATACATTTTGGTTCTGCAACCCGTCGTTTTTCGAATAAAAAGATTTGCCCGCTTTTTTAAATGGTGCTGTGAAGCGTTCAAAATCTATCAAAGCAGTAAGCTCGCTGCTTATTTTTTCGCGGTTCGGAAGTTGGTTAAGGTAGGCAAAAGTGACCTCATTCTGGGCTTTTACCCACGCGCCGGTTTCGGCCGAGGTATCGTTCTCTAGCCAACGATACGGGTCTTCTACAGTTGTGCCAAAGTAGTCGTCGCTTACATCAAGCTTGTTTGTTTGGGGGTAGTCCAGTTTCTGTGTACACGAAGCCATAAGCATCAGTCCAAATAAATAAGTTCTATTTTTCATCGTCGTTTATTTTTTCGGGCCAACCAAAAGAGCGAATCACTTTTTGCCTGCCGTATTTATCGCTCAATTAGTAACGATGGGCCGATAATGATTACAAAGTTTTGTTGTTTTCGCGAATTTTTCGATCCCGCTTTCCCCCAATAACCTGCCCCGTGATAACGCCAACCGCAAATGCCGGCGCATAAAAAACGGCTTTGTCCAAATCGGGAAACAAATAAGTAAGCATAAACGCAACGGCCATCAGCGAAAGGGTCCAGTAAACAGACTGCATATAACTGTGGTAATAAGGGGGAAAAAAGCCGTGGGTTTTCCTGAGGTGATCGTTTATGCGCGACTGCAACCCGTCGAGGCGCCGGCGCTCGGGGCCAGGGTTTATTACCGCTTTGCCAACTTCGTTCTTTAGTTGATCCAGCTCCAAACGAAGGCTTTCGCACTGGCGGCAGGTGGCAGCCAGTGAGCCTATACGCTCGGCATTGCGAAAAAACTCTTCCATCCGAAAGAAGCGCAAATCGGAAGGTTTGGCCTGTTGTAGTTGCGTTACCAGGCTTTTTTCAAATTCGGGATACCAATTTTCCATCGTTCATCTTCTTTTCAACCCAAACCGGATTGAGGCTTCAAAAATAGCTTTAAAAAAATGCCTGCAAAAAGCAGGCATCTTATCGTATATCATTTTTCAAATGATTAGTCTCTGTGCGGACGGCGGTCGCCACGATCGCCTCGGTCATCACGACGGTTATCTCGGCGGTCACCACGGTCGTCCCGGCGCCCGTCACGGCGATCGCCACGGTCCCCACCATCGCGGCGCGGAGGACGTTCGCGTTCTTGCGGTTCCACATAACCTTCGGGTTTGGGCAGCAAAGCACGGCGTGATAGTTTCAGCTTGTTGTCGCGGTCAATGTCGAGCAGTTTTACTTCTACTTCATCGCCCACTTTCAGCACATCTTCGGTATTTTGTACCCGTTCCCAGGCAATTTCCGACACGTGCAACAAACCTTCTTTACCCGGCAAAATTTCGATGAAAGCGCCAAAAGTAGTGATGGTTTTCACTTTACCTTTGTAGGTTGCGCCTTTTTCGGGTAGCGCAACAATACGTTTGATGCGTTCTTTGGCTGCATCGAGCGCTTCTTTGTTCAAGCCCGAAATTTCAACATAACCAAAGTCGTCACGTTCTTCGATAACGATGGTTGTTTTTGTTTCCTCTTGCAGCTTTTGGATGTTTTTACCGCCGGGGCCAATGATTGGGCCAATCATATCTTTCGGAATCTGAACCGTTTCAACACGCGGCACATTCGGTTTAAATTCAGGACGCGGTTCGCTAATCACTTCCAGGATTTTGCCCATGATGTGTTCGCGACCTTGTTTGGCCTGTTGCAACGCTTGTGACATGATTTCGTACGAAAGCCCGTCAACTTTAATATCCATCTGGGTGGCGGTAATCCCTTTTTCGGTACCGGTTACTTTGAAGTCCATGTCGCCTAGGTGGTCTTCGTCGCCCAAAATATCCGAGAGGATTGCAAATTTGGTGTTTCCCTTATCGGTAATCAACCCCATAGCGATACCCGAAACCGGGCGTTTCATTTTCATACCGGCGTCAAGCATGGCCATTGTTCCGGCGCAAACCGTTGCCATTGACGACGAACCGTTTGACTCCAAAATGTCGGATACCACACGGACTACATACGGGAAATCGGTCGGAATCATGCGTTTAAGGGCGCGGTAAGCCAGGTTTCCGTGGCCAATCTCGCGACGGCTCAAACCACGAGGGGTTTTTGCCTCGCCCACGCTGAACGGCGGGAAGTTGTAATGTAACAGGAATTTTTCGATCCCTTTTCCGGTGACACCGTCAATAATTTTTTCATCCATTTTGGTACCCAAAGTCACCGACGAAAGCGATTGGGTTTCGCCACGGGTAAAAATTGAAGAACCATGTGAGCCCGGCAGGTAATCCACCTCGCCCCAAATCGGACGGATTTGCGTGGTTGTACGGCCATCCAAACGGATTCCTTCGTCCAGGATCATGCGGCGCATGGCTTCTTTTTCTACATCGTGGTAATATTTTTTAATCAATTTAACATGTTGTGCCAAATCAATTTCTTCATTTCCGGCATTGGCCTCGGTATAGGCGGCAATGTACTCGTCAACAACGGCTTTAAACGATGAAACACGCAGGTGTTTATCATCAATGCGCTGGGTAGCAACGGCGTAGGCTTTAGGATACAGTTCGGCATGAACTTTTGCACGTACGTCCTCGTCGTTTACTTCGTGACAATATGCGCGTTTTGTTTTGCCAACTTCGGCAGCCAGTTCTTCCTGTGCTTTACAATGAACGCGGATGGCGTCGTGGGCGAACATAATAGCGGCAAGCATGTCTTCTTCGGACACTTCGTCCATTTCGCCTTCAACCATCATGATGTTTTCGGCCGAAGCGCCCACCATAATGTCCATGTCGGACTCTTTCAACTGTGCAGCACTCGGGTTGAGCATAAATTTGCCATTGATGCGGCCAACACGAACTTCAGAAATCGGGCATTCGAACGGAATATCGGATACCTGGATTGCAGCCGAGGCGGCCAAACCAGCCAGGGCATCGGGCATCACATTTTCGTCGTTCGAGATAAGGGTTATCATTACCGCTGTTTCGGCATGATAATCAGCCGGGAACAACGGACGCAGCGCCCGGTCAACCAAACGTGCAATCAGAATTTCTTCGTCGGTCGGACGAGCTTCACGTTTTAAAAAACCACCAGGGAAACGGCCTGCTGCCGAAAACTTTTCGCGGTAATCAACCGATACAGGCATAAAATCGACATCTTCTTTGGCTTCCTGGGCCGACACCACTGTTGCCAACAACATGGTACCACCCATTTTTACAACAACTGCCCCGTCGGCCTGGCGGGCCAAACGTCCGGTTTCGATCGTAATCTGACGACCATCGCCCAGGTCAATTGTTTTGATAATTGCTTGACTCATAAAATTTTGAACTAAAATTAATTTTTCTGAATGTTTCTTGTGGTGGTGGGGTTAACAAAAATAATAAAAGGCAATAAATTATTGCCTTTTATTATCAGATTTTTTATCGACGTAAGCCAAGCTCTTTCACGATGTGACGATAACGTTCGATGTCTTTCTTGGCCAAATAGTCTAATAAACTACGACGTTTACCTACCAATGTAACCAGTGCACGCTGGGTGCTGTAATCTTTTTTGTTTTTCTTCAGGTGCTCAGTCAAGTGGCTGATACGGAATGAAAACAAAGCAATCTGACCTTCGGCTGAACCGGTGTTGGTTGCGTTTTTAGCGTACTTTTCAAAAATTTCGGCTTTTTTCTCTGTCGTTAAATACATAATGCATTGTGTTAAAAAAATGATACAATGTTTAAGCCGCAGCATTGCTTTCAATAACAACAGCTTAAAATTAATTTGCTTTAAAAAAGCTGCGCAAAAGTAACTAATTTTTTCGTACAAACTACTTTTCGTTCAATTATTTGAAGCCTGGGTAAAACGCTGCTCTTCCCTATTCAGCCATGTTTCGGAATTGCCAGATTTGGCGGCCCTGAATTTACCCGGCACCCTCCTCGTTGTTTCCAAGACTGGTCATGCTGATTAGTTTTGTTCCCACCGGACAATTTAAGCATTGCCGGGTGTCGCAATACCTGTTCTTCAACTGTATCAACGCCTGCGAGTCGAAGGCTGAGCAAGCCGAAATGCCCAACTGCGCCCAAGCTCTGACAATGGCATTTTGCTCGGCAGGCAACTGCTCCATATAAGCCAAAGCCAAGTCTTTCAGTGCCTGCTTCTTATGATATTCGCCATAAACAAACAAAAAGGGAACCAGGGTATTGATGACCAAACTATTGAACGACAAATCGCCCAAATGCTTAGCCTGCTTTTTCGATTCTTTATTAAAACGGTAATGCGTGAGCCAGTAACCGGAAGGTTCCAGTTGAAACAATTTTTTTAGTTCGCTCAGTTTATCAAGCTCAACCAAATGCGAAAACAAGGCCGACGATTGATGAATCAATTGCGCAAACTGGGCAATACGAACCGTTGGGAAGTTAACGGGGCGCAACCGCAAAAACTTCCACAGGTGCCCTTCAACTGGTTTCAACTTATACTTTTGGCACAAAAAAAAGAACTCGGAGCGCAGACCGAGAAAATAATCGTCGCCCAACAACTCTTCGTTCAGCAAACCCGCAGTTCCGAACAGCAGCGCTTCCAACTGAAACAAGTTGTTTTTGTGCTTGGACAAAATACCTATTGGAAGTGCTTTTGCCAACAACTCGAACGGTACCGAGTTGGTTTTGAAGCCGAAGTTCCGCGCCAAAAACTGGTAAAAAGTTTCGTTCCAATCGTTCTTATTTTGTTCCAGCTTGGCAGTAATTTCACCGGTTTTCATTTCCAAGCGTTCAACCATGAGGGCATGGTACCACAATTGAAGGGTTGCCGGATTGACCCGGTGAATGGATTTTGCACAGGGTATCCAGGCGGTGGATTTTAGTAAACTGGCGTAGTTTTTCTCCAACCCGGAGGGATAATCGAGAACCAAACACTCCACCGGTTCGCCTTTCGAGTTCGTTATTGGCTCATCGTCCTCCTTCACCACGTGCAAAATGACGTTATTGTAGGCCCCATCCTCGTGGTGTTTATGTTTCACCCAATCGCTCGAACGCAGGTGAAGCTCCACATTGCCCGCCCAAGTGGTATCGCCAATCTGAATGCGCGCATTGAAGAAATCGGGTCCGGCATCGGTATTGAGGAAGCCAGGCGAAAGTACTTTTACTTTGAATCCGGAACTGGTTATCAATTTGTCCGGGTTAAAAAGGCGATATTTCCATAGAAATTGAAGAAAAAACTCGTTCATAAGTTTCGATTTGCCGGTTTTCATTCAAGTTATGAAATTACAAACTGAAAGTCAAGCATTCACAAAACAATAAAAAAAGAGTTTATCCGAAAAAGAGAAAACTATTGCTCGAAGGTGTATTTCAGCGTAAAAAAACTTATCTTTCAGTTAGAAGCTCAGTTGTCCAATGAATTTAAACCCTACTCATATCCGTCAATTTGTCGTCATTCTTATTTGCGTGACGGCGGCGGCCATCATCGCGTCGGTAACCATTGGCCGCGACATTTACTACGGAACCACCCAGGTGAGCTTCCTTTCGTTTGGCATCATCAATTTTTCAGGCTATTTGTTTTTTCTGTTTATGCCCGTTGAACTGGCTTTTATTTACTACCTGCACACTGGCCTGAGCATGGTTTTTTTAAACCTGATTGCTGTGAGTACGAGTATTCTTTCGCTGATGATTGATTATTACATCGGACGCTCGTTCAGTACCAAATTTATCGATCTGCTGGTGGGCCGGCACCGTTACGAGAAAGCCGAAAACAGAATCCGCCAGTACGGCAATATTTCCATTTTTCTGTTTAACCTACTGCCCCTCGCCTCGCCTGTTATCCTGCTGGCCGCCGGTATGCTGAAACACCCCATGAAACAGGCGTTGTTATATAGTTTGCTGGGCCTAGTTGCCAAATATTTGTTTATGACTATTGTTTTTTTCTGAGAACAAAACGGCCCAACGTTTTCTCGGTACTAGTCTAAAAAACAAAAAAGTCCGACACCGGCCGGACTTTTATTCTATTTGTTTGTTTCAAAATTAGTTCACTTCAATAATCAGGTATTTCGATGTTTTCCAGAACTCTTTCGGATCGTCAATCACAAAGCTTTCAACTGTTTTGTCGCCTTCAAAATGGTACGAACCGGCCGGGTGAGTGGTAATCAGCGCAGCCTTTTTCACGTGCAGTTCAAGCATCGCGAATTCACGAATATCAATTTCCGTAAAATAGGCTTTATTGAAATCTTCCTTCATTTTCAGCGTTCTTCCTAAACCCAGAAAACCACCGTCTTTTTCAACTAAATCGTTCTCAATCAATTCTTTTTGGGTACCAAAGGCATAAAATGCTTTGTTCATGGCAATGGTTTGCGACTCGATTGTGGTCGATTTTTCCTGAATAACTTCATCTTTGTGCATACTTTCAGCCGACATTTCGTTCATCCGGGTATTTAGTTCCGAAACATTGATATTCAACTTGGCCAGTTCGGCTTGCAGGGTGGCAATTTCTGCATCTTTCTGTTCAATCTGACGGTTCAACACGGCAATAGCCCGTTGTAGTTCGGCCACTTTCGAGTTGGATGCGCCCAACTGTTTTTGCAATTTATCCACCATTTCTCGGTTTTTTTGCATCAAATCGGCAATCACCTGGATATCATTCATTATCTTGTCTTTATCCTTTATTTGACCTTCACTGACAGCGGCAGATTCAACTTGTACAATATTCTGAATATGCTTAATCGAATCCAGGTTTTCCTGAATTTCGGTCATGGCTGAAACAAAATCCAGAATCGCAGCATCTTTTTCTGCGGCAACCGAGGCAAGACTGTCCTGGGTTGATTGCATACGATCGATTTTACCCTGCTGGCAAGCCGTCAGCATTGCAACACAAGCGATAAGAAGTAGCTTTTTCATAACCATTTTAAATTGTTTTGAAATCAAAGGTATATGCTTTTTGTCAACAGTATGCTGCCTCACGAAACATTTTTAAATCAAAAACAAAAAATCCACCGACAAACCGATGGATTTTTATCCAAACAAATAAGCTTCCCAATCGGGGAACAGCCATAAACCCTCTTCTGAATTATTTCAACAACTTCTTTTTCAATATATTTTCAATTTGCAGCCTGCTTTGAATACTACTTGTCGCATGTACCAATTTTCCGTCTTTATAATACATCACAAATGGTAAGCCCATAAAGCCACGGCACTCGGGTGCATTACGGATAACTGCTGCATCGGGAATGTCAAACTCCATATCGGCGAAAACAACTTTATCGTAATCATTCTTCAACTCCGTCATGGCGGCATAAACCGGTATGCACATCGGCCCCATCCGGCCGCAGCAAATCATTACATTTTCGTTCTCCAAAATCAGCTTTTTGTGCTCGTCGGCAGACAACACGTGTTTTAAATTGGTGTGTAACATGTCAATTTTATTTTCATATTTATATATTTACATTTATCAATTTACATGCCGCAATTTCTGCTGTCAGCTTGTCAGAAAAGCTCTCTCAATGCCCTAAAAACTCCAAAAGTAAGCGCCAACAAAAGTCCCCCGCGGGAACAAATTTGTATCTTTGCAGGCAAATTTTACTGCTTTGGACTTACTTGAGTTTCGTCGGATTTATTCCGAAAGTAATGCTTTCGTTAAGGTGTTCGAAAGTATTCGTCAATCGGCAAACCCTCTTCATCTACGGGGAATGGTGGGTTCGCTGAAAACGGTTTTTGCGTCAGCGCTGGCTTCCCGCCTTGAGGAACCACTCGTCCTGATTTTGGGAGATAAAGAAGAAGCTGCCTATGCTTACGACGATTTAATTAATCTGAAAACCCCTATCGAGGTGCTGTTTTTCCCAAGTTCATACAAACGCTCGGTACAATACCAGCAAATGGAACAGGAGAACGTAATTCTGCGGACAGAAGTACTTACCAAGCTGCGCGAGGGGGGACCGCTGGCCATTGTGACTTACCCCGAAGCATTGGTGGAGAAAGTGATTACGGGCGAGGCGCTGGCATCAAACAGTTTTACGGTACGAAAAGGCGACAAACTCTCGATTGAGTTTTTGAACGACGTGCTGTTTGAATACGGCTTTGAGCGAGTTGACTTTGTCTTTGAACCAGGACAATATTCCATTCGTGGCAGTTTGGTCGATCTGTTTTCGTTTGCCAACGAAGATCCCTACCGCCTCGATTTTTTTGGCGACGAAGTGGACAGCATCCGCTCCTTCGACATTGAAAACCAGATTTCGATTGAACAGCTTTCGCGTATCGTCATCATACCAAACATCCAAAGCGGCCTTGACGACGAAAAGCGCGACAACTTCCTCAATTTCATTTCACCCGAAAGCATTTTGCAGGTAAACGACCTCAAACTGATCGGTGACCTGATTGATGGAATTTACCAGCAAAGTATTGAAAGCCAAACCGACGATATTTCGGGGCGGATTATTTCGGGTAAGGATTTTCTGGATCGGGCGAGGCAATTCAAGCTTATCCTAACCGGGAACAATCCGGGAATAAAGGGCGATGTGTTTGAATCGAGCAGTTCGCCGCAACCGGTTTTCAATAAAAACTTCCCGCTGCTGGCCGAAAACATGCAGCAAAACATTGCCAATGGCTACCGCAACTTTATCCTGTCGAACAACGAAAAACAAATTGAGCGGTTAAAAGCCATCTTTAACGATCAGGGTCTGAATGTGCGCTTTACCGACCTCAAGCTTAGCTTGCACGAGGGTTTTGTTGACCATGATCAAAAAATTTGCTGTTATACCGACCACCAAATCTTTGAGCGTTACCACCGCTTTCAATTGAAAAGTCGAAAAGAACAGCGAGAGAGCATTACCATTAAGGAACTGAACAAGTTGCACCCGGGCGATTATGTGGTCCATATTGACCACGGGATTGGCAAATTTGCCGGTCTGGTAAAAACCGAAGTAAACGGAACCTTGCAGGAGGCCATCCGCCTCACCTACCGCGACAACGACGTATTGCTGGTGAGCATCCACTCGCTGCACCGCATTTCGAAATACAAAGGAAAAGACGGCGTTGAGCCCAAAATAAGCAAACTGGGAAGCGGCGCCTGGCAAAAGCTCAAGGAAAAAACCAAATCGAAGGTAAAAGACATTGCCCGCGACCTGATTGACCTGTATGCCAAACGCCGTCAGGAGCTGGGATTTGCGTTCACCCCCGACTCGTACCTGCAAACCGAACTCGAAGCCTCATTTATTTTTGAAGACACGCCTGACCAGCTGAACACCACCCAAGCGGTTAAAGAAGACATGGAACGCCCCATCCCGATGGACCGGCTGGTATGCGGAGATGTGGGTTTTGGCAAGACCGAAATTGCCGTGCGCGCCGCCTTTAAAGCCGCTACCGACGGCAAACAGGTGGCCATTCTGGTACCAACGACTATTTTGGCCCTTCAACATTACAAAACCTTTTCGGAAAGGCTGAAAGACTTCCCGGTCCGGGTGGATTACGTGAGCCGTCTGCGCCCCGCTGCCGACGTGAAACAAATTCCCAAAGAT
>JBKEAN010000227.1:0-16226 GCA_047972415.1 Mangrovibacterium sp. | reverse complement strand
CAATTAATAATATCTAGGTGATTGAAATATCGTTTTCAAGAAATTCAACTCATAAGAGATCATCAACTCATGAATACCCATACTGTTGCGATAAAGCCCTTTATTTGAGTAATCGATCGCATAACCAACCCGTAGTTTATCATCGAATATCCATTGAAGGTTAACGCCAAACCCGCTCCCTGTCCGATATGAACCACCGAACCAGAAACGCTCCTTCACCAGAAAGTTTGCATTCAGATCGACCTGAAAAGGTGCTCCTCGTACAACCTTGGTCATAAACGATGGTTTAAACTTAAAATCATCTCCCAACGGAAAAACATAGCCCCCCATAACAAACCAGTGCCGCAGGTCGGCATTAATCGTATACTCACTGTTTACTGAATTTTCAACATTATGCTCAATTATTTTGGGTATTGAAGCACCCAGATAGTAGTTTTGATTGTGCAGAAATGAACCAAGTCCGAAATTGGGCATAAACCGCTTTTCAATCAGACCCTGAAAAGCGGGATCGCTTTCATCCTGCAAAGCGTAGGCATCCAAATTATTCAGGTAATTGGAAAAACCAGCTTTCAGCCCAAAACGCAAAAAAGTCTTGTTATTGTCCAGGTCTATTTTGTAAGAGTAGTCGGTAAAAAAGGCAAGCCTGTCAATGTAACCGAATTTATCGTTCACCACAGAAAGTCCAAGGCCAACCTTTCGCCCTCTGGTTAGCGTCTGTATACTCACCGTATTCGTTTTAGGTGCCCTATCGACGCCCACCCACTGGTTACGGCTCAATAAGGTAAATCCGAGAGATTCCCACGTTCCAGCATAAGCAGCATTAACCGACTGTATATTAAACATGTACTGAGAATAAAGTGGATCCTGCTGCGCGAAAGAGGTACTCCCAACCGCCATAAACAGACATACACTTAGGATATATTTTATACTTTCTATTTTCATACTAATCTTTAATTTCAACATCCCAACTACCTGTTAATAAAGATAATTCCCCTGTGTACGTCTGATTTATCGGGGTCTAGCCTTAAGAAGTAGATATAATTGGCCGCAGGCAAGAGCCCATCTCCAACCCGCATGTTCCCGGACGAACGTCCGTCCCACCAAGCATCAGCTCCCCATTTTGACTCATTACCATAACTTTCTTTAGAGTAGACCAAATTATTCCAACGGCTATATACCTCTAATTTAGCATTTGGATAGTCTTCCAAACCGGAGATTACAAAGCGCTCATTTATATCATCTCCATTGGGTGAGAACCCATCCGGGATGAACAACTTAGCCTTTAACAAGGCAGTTCCTGAAATCTGACATCCATTGATATCAGTTACAGTTACTTGATATTCACCAGCCCCCAGATTAATTGCAGTTGCGGTTCGTTGTTGCA
Source organism: Mangrovibacterium sp. (assembly GCA_047972415.1). Taxonomy (GTDB): domain Bacteria; phylum Bacteroidota; class Bacteroidia; order Bacteroidales; family Prolixibacteraceae; genus Mangrovibacterium. Next base: position 14,842 of record JBKEAN010000227.1, on the reverse strand, counting down.
AATCGTCATTCCACAAGTACTTGTACCCCGGAGTTCCTCCGGTAACCTTTGCAGTTGCACTGGCATCCCGTGCATTAGGAGCTGACTCTTCAATAGTTTCCATAACTAACTCTAATACATCCGGTTCTTCTATCCAAAAAGTATCTTTGATTGCTTCACATCCTTCACTATCTGGTGTAATAATGACACTATATTTTCCGGCAACAAGTTCTTCAACCGAAGCTGTAGTGGCTCCATTGCTCCACAAATAACTGAATGTAGCCCCATCGCCGGAATTACTCTTCACCGACAAGGAGATAGCCCCGTCGTTGCCCGAGAAACAGCTTACGTCCGAAATTTCGTCTACAATGACTTCATAATCACAACCATTTGTTTTATCAATTACTATCCTCACTTCTTCGACATCAAAGCATCCATTTGTTGTCGCCTTCATCACAATTATTTTTTGTGTTATCGTTATCAGGGTGCTGCCTAAACGATTACTCATGTCAAAAGCATCTGTTGGCATATTGCTATGGTAGCTAATCGTCCCTTCGGCATTATTTAAGTCATCTACCTCCAGCTCTGCCAAATCATAATCGGCCGTTTGCACTCCCGGATCTATGATTTGTATATTTGGTTGAATATTCATTTTTACCAGTACTGCCAGACGGTTGGTACTTTCGCCACACCCTGGTTCAAGTTGTGTGGCATAATAGGTTGTACTGTTAACAAGTGGTGTTTTTATATCCAACGGGATCCCTCCCTGTTCCTGACTAAACCAGAAAATATTATCTCCTGTCACTTCCAGATCCTGTAAGCTTAACTTATCGGCCGGAGAATAACAGAACAACTGTTCCGGGTCTCCCGTGGGAGTGGGAACATCATTTATGACTATATTTACGACATAACGGTTTCCTACTTCAAGTTCGCAAAGTGCTGCTTTTGATTCCACCCGGAAATAAAAAGTATATCTATTTTTACCAACTTCGGGAATAAATATGTTCCCCACAGGTTGGCCTGTCGAACTATCATACCAATTTCCTGAGCCCGCAGGAATTGCTACCCCAATCACATCTCCTAAATCAACCGGCAACAAGTGGGACCTGCACATATACAAAGTCTCTTCTTTCAGAACCTTCTCATTTTGAGCCATGACAGGCCCCGCCATAGTGAGCCCCAAAAGGAGAGGAAACAATGTCCAACCTTTCCACTTTCCCTCCCTCGGTTTTTTCTGTTTTTTATTGGTAAAATATTTTCTCATTTCTTTTATTCTAAGGTGAACCAGACCTTTTCTCAATACAAGGCCGTGCCTTGCTAAATTGCGATGGCATTTTACTGCCCCATATTTTATCGGTGCCACTATTCCTTTAGCCGGAGAACATTCACAATGTCATTCTCCTCTCAGCTAACTTTTCGTCCGACTACATCGGAAAACCACAATTGTATCTATTTAGCCATTGTAAATACCGAAATGAGTAGGCTTAAAAACCATCAGCTCCTGATTAAGAACGACCTTTGGACTATGACTACACTTTACTGGAGAAACCTCATTTTCAGCAAAAAGGACAACAATTATTTCAAGCTTCTCTTTTCCGTTTTTCGGATTGTGTTTTTGGCGGCAATGGCATCATACCAACCAGATTGTGTTTCATTTCAATTTTTTTCAAATTCCGGGGTGAGAGCAAGCTCTCAATCCCCGGAATTATTACTTCTATGGGAAGGGGAAGTATCTTTTATTTTGCTAAATCGTCAGTAATAATAATCTTGATAACAACTTCGTCTCCAGCATTTACGCCGCAGCCGTCAACAGTTGCCTTAAATGTGAAGTTGTATTCTCCCAGGCCTTCAGCAGCTCCGTTAAATACATTTGAGCTGCTATCGAAATTCATTGCATTATCGGTATTCGTCCACGTACCCTCGATGTTGCCAATGCCCAAAATCGTATTCAGTTCAATTTGATCTGCTCCAGTATCGGTCAAACAGTAACTCTTCGTCTTATCTTTAAAGTTGGTTAATACGTCGGTTACAACAACTAGCAAGTTTGCATCTCCATTACCACAAGGACCACTGGCAAATTCATACCGGTAACTATAAACACCAATATTTAAGCTTCCAGCATCAATTGATGAACCTGCTAATGCGGTTGTGCCATCAAGGTCGTACCAAGTTCCGCCAGTTGGCATATTCGGCATAAAGGCCGTTAAATCAAGCGAAGTTCCTGCTGTCAGGTTCGCTTTACACAGCTGTACTTCGCCATCCAGAACCTCGCCACTATCATAAACATTCAGTGTAACAGTAGCGCTCTTGCCCTGGATTCCGCACAAATCGACGGCATTACTTACCGTATAGCGATAAACATATTGTCCAACACGAGAGTCTTCTATTTCGAAAATACCATCAGCAACATCAATTGCGGTCCCATCAACAGCTGTTTCCACGGTCCAAACACCCGAGTTTGCGGGAAGTCCAACACCGATTACGTCCAGCAGCACAATAAAACCATTACTATTTATTGTTTTACAGATGTCTCTCTCCGCGTCAACAAAATCGGAAGAAAGGTCGTCGGTAATACTCACCGTAAATGGATTGGTTTGCTCTGCTCCTGAACAATCAGTCCATTTATAGGTATAAACATAATTGCCAACAGCAACATTGGTTAAGTTAATTACTCCACCAGTAACCGCCGGAGCCCCGCCTGTCGCTTCCCAGGTTCCATCTTTACCAGTTAAGCCCAGTTCTTCATTCAGGTTCAACGATTGGGGAACTGCAGTCACACAAAAAGCCAATCCTTCGTCAAAAGTAAGGCCAGCAGCCATGTTGTCGGAAATTACGCTCAACACAATAGGAGCCTTGTTTACACATAAGCCCGAGGTACCGGCGGCAAGCTCATACGTAAAGAAGAGTTCTCCTTCGGTATCAATAGAAATGGAGGATGATGCCAATGCATTACCATTTGCATCTTTATAAGTGATGGCATATTCATCTTTCAGCGACTGAGAAATAAGTGTAGCCAAATCGAAGTTAATTGTTTCTCCGCTACAAAGTGTTATGTAATGATTTACCAACTTGGGTATTTCCATTATATTGATTGTAGCTTCAGCACGATCTTCGTCTTCCATACAAGGGTTATTTTTAGGTACAAATATGAATTTGTACGTTCCAGGCAGACGGTTGATTCCAAGGAACACATTGCTCACATTTTCCTCAATCACGCTGTTATCTGCAGGGTTAACCTCATGCCAGCTCCCTCCTCCGGCAGATAAACCGAGGCTAACAATATCATCAAGTTTCACGGGAAGGACTTCGCCTTCACACATATCATAACTACCTGTTACTATAACGCCTGTTTGGGCATAGCTACCCAATGCAAACAACAAGCATATCGAGATTAATAGAACCTTACTAAAATGTTTCATATTTAAAATATTTCAAATTACCGTAGATAAAAGATGAGGATGCCAGGTTCTTTTTCCATCGCACAGAATCCGGGGATCGTATTCCGGAAAATATCCGGCACCTCACTTATAATCAGACTGAAAAACTAAAAACTATCGTCGTCAATACTAATGGTTACCGTAATGGTAGCAGGCACATCACAATTCGAAGGTGCCGATGAACTAGCTGTGTATTTCATGACATATGTTTTGGGTCCAGGAAGAGCTTCAGCACCCGTCTCAGTAAATACACCATCTGCCGTGATTGTAAATGTATCATCGGGACTAGATACCTCCTTAGCCCAAGTTCCTGTTCCTTTCAGATCGGCACCAATAACCTGGAACATGCTAATTGCATCAGGCATATCAGGACGACAGAAATTCAAGGTAATTTCATCAGCAATGCTCATGCTATTGGTGATGCTCACTACAAGGAAACCTTCTCCGGTTCCGGAACAGCCAACTGAGTTGTAACTAAATGTAAACTTGTAGGTTCCAACACCTAAAGCCTCTAATTCGGAATAAGCGACTTCATCCAAATTGTCTCCTGTCATTGTTGTTCCGCTGGGGCCAGTCCAGGTAGCTCCCACAGGAACGCTCAAAAGGAAGTCTGATAAGATCAGGTTACCCGATTTGCTTTCCAAATCGGCAGCACACAGTTGCAGGCGGCCATCTTCCATTGAGCCACCACCAACATCGCCCACGGTGAGTGTCAGAATTGTTTCTCCGGCCAGGCCACACACATCGGATACTCCGCTCACGATATACTTATATTTGTATACTCCGGCACGAGCAAGGCCAACCTCAAATAAACCATCAGTTATATCAATTTCTATATTCTGATTATCTGGCTCACTATCAGCCATTTTTACCCACTTTCCGGTTGAAGCAGGCAATGATAGCCCAAGACCTTCAAGGGTAAGATTGTAAACCCGGTTTGGATTATCTGATTTACAAATCTCGTCAGCAGGCGCACTTGGCAACGTTAGTCCATCATTGACAATTGAGATAGTTAAATCACTCGAACCTGCGGGATAACACGAGGTTCCGTTCCAGCTATAGGTAACAGTATAAACACCAGCCACAGGAGGCTCTGCTCCGGTAAAGGTTAATATATTTCCATTTATAGACGCGTCGGTTGCGGTAGAAGACGCTGATAGTGACCATTCAGTGTCCTCGTAAGCTGTCATTCCTCCTACATTTGCCAAATTAATGGAAAGAGGTGCTTTTTCTTTACAATATGTAACGCTGTTAGCGGTTAACCCGGGAGTAGCATTGTCACGAATAACCTCAATGGTTATTGTGGCAGGCCCCTCGCACACATCTCCGGGAACCCCGTGTTCAACCGAATAATTAACCGTAATAGTACCTTCATAATTGCCTATATTAAGTGTACTTCCAGTAAGTGTTCCACCCGAAGCATTCGCAAAAGTAGCGGATGGAAGGTTGGCCGGAATTATAGTTGCTAAATCCAAGATTGGCGTTTCGCCTGTACAGGTATAAACAATATGTGAAAAGTCCTTTGGCGTTTCGAGAATTGTAACTACTGCAGTTTTTGTCTGCCCCTGAGATAAACAGACATTATTGGTAGCTGTGTAAATAAAGTGATAGGTTCCGGGGGCCTGTCCTGTCAGCACAAAAATATTACTTACATCGTGCGCCAACACCGCGTTACTATTACCTGGATCTACCAAGTCCCAATAACCTCCGTCACGGGTTAACACATCACCAATTACATCCAACCCCAAATCAATAGCTGTGTTGGCATTTACATCACAAACATATTTTGGGTTTTCCTGTGCATTTGCCCAGCCCATTGCTCCAAACAAGAGCAAGAAGCTCATTAAATACTTAATCCATTTAACTTTTAAAATCATAATTGTTAATCGTTAATTTTTTTAGTTTTTGTATCCTCGTATAATTCTAATTGGTATATCTAACCGGTAATTCTTCGGCGAATTACTCCAAACAATTAAATGCTCATCAACAAATTCGCTTTGTACAGGCTGGCGATACGTCAACACAATCTTCCCTGATTTTCCTGGGGCTACTGTCTTGTCATACTCTTTTACCTGAATATTCTCGCTGTTCAGTTCAAGTTTCCGAATCAGCAATTCAGATGCACCTGTATTCATCAGTTCAAGTTTCACGTTTTCCCAGCGACCGGTTTTTGCAGCTTCAAGTAGTACCTCGTCGGAATTAGGGAAGCTAATCACCGGTGCATTTAAAAGTTGTTTCTCATCCATGCGCGAAAAACCATCAATAACTGCAAGCTTAACGGGTAGCTTTATTGTTTCTGTTTTAATGGAACGTTGTATGGTCAGTTTAACAAATGCATCAAGCGAGCCCCATTCATTTTCTGCTGAGGGATCGAAACTAAATGTCAGTTTGCAATTGCCTCCGGGTGCAATTTCGGTCCTGCTTTGTTTTATTGTTAACTGTTTAGGGCTATTGCCCATTTTCAGCCAAACCGTATCGCGCATAATATTAATCAACCCAATTTCCTTCGTAAGCGGCTTACTTCCCGCTTCTACTTCGCCAAAATCAACATAATCTCTATCTGCCTTCAGGTCGCCAATGAAATAGTCAAATTCATCACTTACTTTGTTATTTACCTGTATGCGCCCCGATATATGCAGGTCAATTGCGTTTGCGGATTGGTTGGTGTAAACACTTAGCTTTTTACTGAAATAGCCACTAAATTTTTGTGGGTTAAACTGAACTTTGACTTCTCCCATTTCTCCTGGCAACACTGGTTTTTTTGTCCACTCTGTAGCAGTACAACTGCAAGTTGTCTTCACCCTTGTAATAAGAAGAGGCTTAGTACCTGTGTTCTCGAATTTGAACGTGTGTGTTTTCAACCCTTGATTACGGTTGAATACGCCAAAATAATAGCTGGTATCTGAAAACTTTATGTCAGATACGTCCTGTGCATTACCAGGACTCGAAAAAGCCATTAATATTAAAACTAGGAGCACATAAACTCTTTTCATGTCTTTCCAATTTAAACCTCGATAATAAAAAAGGGAGTGTGGCAACTATGAACTAAGCTGCCTTGAAAAAACTAATACTATTGAAACTGTACCACACTCCCATTATCTTTGTTGATTACATCAATTCAGTTATATTAAATCATTCTTCTTCGTGAGGGTAGGCCAATTGATTTTGTAATAACTAAACCCAGGCTCACATTTATAAAAGTTATCAAATCCCATTTTCAATCATTTAAAAATTGTCGGTTATCACGACAGTAACTTCTGGTGTACTCACCATACAGGTACCTGAATCAGCTGCAAAACGGAATACAAAGGACTGATCTCCTCCTATTGCTGTATCATAGGCAGCAGCCCCATCGAAAAGATTACCGGTTAAATACATATCACCCCCGCTGGTTTGTGGAATCCAGGTACCAGGAACTGAAGCACCTAATACGGTACTGAGGTTGATGCTTGCTGCATCGGATTTACAGAAGGTTACTGTTTTGTCTGCACTATCAATTTCGCCTTTTACTTCGAGGTAGAGTTTTCCGGAACCATCTACTTCCACATCGTTACAGAAAGCCTCCACAACGGTATAGTGTAATTCCACCATGTCTCCAACGTTAAAAGCACTGGCATCGAAACTGTTCCCGTTACTAATGGCTGTACCATTTGCCGTGCTCCAACGAATGCTTTTGCCTGATTGCGGAACATACTGAATACAATTGGACAGATTAACTGATGATGAACTTTCACAAATCCAGACGTGTGCATCGTCAACTAAAATTGTATCGGGGTAAATGCAGATTAGGTGATCTTCGACCTCACCATTACTTGCCAACCCTGTAGGTTGATTTACCTCGGTGAGCACAGTGCCGGTACGCAAACGCACGTAGTAATTCCCCGAGTCGATGGCATAGTTAAAACCAGTGAAGCTCAAATCAACACCGCCGGAATGCCCTTCTGCGATATTCGTCACCGCACCTTCGCCATTGTCAAATACGCCGTTTTTGTTTATATCAATCCAGCCGCACAAAAATCCGCTACTGCCGGTATTGTTGGTAATTGTAATGTTATTCAATATCACATCAGAACGATCTGTCGCGTAACTAATAAGTAGTCCATCCTCATCGTCGGTTCCATTATTATCATCGTCACCAGCATCAGCACCTGCTTGTCCGTCGTTTTCTTTATCCGGTGTTGTAGCTCCAATAAAAATATTTCCGGTTAAAACTGGGATAATGTGCTGTGCTCCGCTAGTGGCCAGGGTTGTTCCGTAACTATCAGGTGCATCTCCAAAATCTGAATTCAGAACTGTTACCAAGGCTGTATTTGAATAAGCCAAGCCACACTCACCATTCTGAACCGCTGCTCGGTAATAGGTATCAACCGTAAGGTTCCCGGTTGTATAAGCAGCAGAAGTATGCTCGATTTGTGTTCCTGCTGTAGCAAAGCTATTTGTACTGCTTTCCCAATAGAGAACCTTGCCGATATGGTTCGTCAGCTCAAAATTGGCTGTATTTCCACTCAGGATTGTTTGTGTTATTGGATTCAAATCCCCCCCTAAACTCGGGGCATAAACCGTAATTTGCGTTACATCTGAGGTTTCGGGGCTGCATGAACCACTGGTTACTCCTGCACGGTAGAAGTAGTAAGTTGTATCGCTGATAGCTGCTAAAGTGCTGCTGGTATAAGCAGCTAGCGTTGCACCTGGCACAGGCTCAAAATCGTTGGCTACAGGTTCGATTCCGGTAGTGTTACTTGCTACCTGCCACTGAATTGCTCCATAGTAATCAACAAGGCTTAATTCCGTTGTACCGCCATTGCACAACTCGTTTTTGGTGGCCGCAGTTCTACCGCCTACACTCGGTTTATCAACAACAATCTCCACGACATCAGAATATTGACTTAAACAAGCTCCGCTTTGCAACAATACACGATAGTATGTTGTGGCAGTTAAAGTTTCGGTTGTGTATTGCTCAGAGGTATGTTCAATAACCACGCCATCCGACTCAAAATCACCGGTTAGCGATTTCTCCCACTGAACTATTTCGCCTACAGATGCATTCAGTATAAGTGTAGTGCTACTTCCTGCACATAACGTATCGTTTTGTAAAATTTCCCCTCCTACAACCATTGGGTCAACAACAATAGCTACCGTATTGGAGCGAGTTTTTGAACATTCGCCACTTTTAACAACTGCACGATAATATACTGTACGCGTGAGATTTATGATATGCAGGGATTCTCCGGCACGAACAACACTTATTGCCCCGTCAGTAAAATTATTATACGAACTTTCCCACTCTATTACTTCACCTACATAGTCCACAACGGTAAGCGTTGTTGTGTTACGTCCGGAGCAAACGGGAGTAGCCCCGGTTATTGTTCCCCCGACACTAATTGGGTCAACAACAATGGAAGCGATATCGGAATAAGCTGAATCGCATACACCGCTTTTTACCAAAGCCCGGTAGTAGGTAGTTTCGGTAATATTGTCAATCTGAAGTGTTTTGTCTGAATTTGAAATGACAGTATTATCACTTACAAAATTACTTAGCGAACTTTCCCATCTCACAATATCTCCGACGTAGCCGCTAAGCTGAAGCAGGGTGCTGTTTGTATCTGCACACACGGTCTCGGCCCCGAGTATCGATCCTCCGACGCTAGGCGAATTAACCTCAATCCTAATCGTGCCCGAACGTACCTCTGCACAGCTTCCACTCGCAACTACTGCCCGGTATGACGTTGCTTTCGCCAGGTTAATCAGTTCAATTGATGGTGACGTTGACTTTATAACATACAAATCGGAGAAATCTCCCGCAATCGAACTTTCCCAACGCACAACAGCCCCCACATAATCAACCAATTCCAATCTGGTGTAGTTGTTACCAACACAAACTACAGCCAGTGATCCATCTGTTAGCGTCACCGTTCCCCCTTGGCTAACCGGATCGATGTACACCGTAATTTCATCGTTCAAAAATGTAGTACAGGTAAAGTCAGTATGAAAAGCTTCTACATAATAAGTTGTTGTTTCACTTGGTGTAACCAGAAAACTAATTTCAGCATTCGTCCCTGAAACAGGCTCTCCTACCGGAGTATTGTCCGCTTTGTTGTATAGCTGATAGTTTACATCTAATTCTGTATTTGTTAAAATCAACTCGGTTTGGCTTCCCAAACAAACATTCTGGTCGGGGCCAAAAGTGTAAGTTGCATAAGGAGCGCCGGATCCTCCATCTGCAATTCCGCTAGTTGGCTCTAGGTTATCGCTGTAGTCACCTCCTGCAAGCCCGTCTCCCCAACCATTGTCAATTAGGTTGGCACGAGCGGCTTCCCCTGTACAATACTCGCTAAAACCGCCATGAAACTTTACCTTCATGTTAGCGTTGCCAGCTTCCAGTTGGTTGTTCCATCCTATAAGAAGGCTGTCGTAATTAGCTACCGATAATTGAGCTTGTTGGAACATGTTCCCAGCATCGGTTAACGATTTTATCGGCCACTCTCCTATATCCTGATCAAATGATACGGCATTTCGAAACATGCTTGCCATATTCGCAACCTGAGCCGTATTCCATGTTAAAGGAATTCCCTGGTTGTTATATTTTTTTGCCCCGTCAAACATTCCCTTCATGGTAGTAACGCGGTCCACATTCCAGCGACTTAAATCCTTATCAAATTTTGCTGCATAGCGGAACATATTACTCATGTCGGTTACATTATCTACCGACCACTTACTTAAATCCTGATTAAAAGCTATCGCTCCATAAAGTAAGCCATTCATTTCGGTAATCGTTGAGACATTCCAATCGGATAACGTTGAACTGTTTAACTTTATACAGTTCATAAACATCTCGTACAACGATGTCGTACTATCCAGGATGGGAGCTCCTGCACTATCGGCAATCGTCAGGTTAATACAGCCGTCGAATGCGGATTCCATACTTTTCCATTGAATAGCACCCCATTGCTCGATGCTGAGTATTTTCTGGTGTTGCTGACCTTGCTGCCCACCGTTAAACCAGATACGCGGAAAAACCCCGCTAATGCGAATAGTAAAGGTGTCTGTAGCAGCATTCGTGTAGGTATGTGAAAACGGACCGCTTCCTATTAATTCCTCAACATGTGTGTTATCTCCCCAATCAATAAAAAAATCATAGCCATTTTCGTTTATATATGTTGGAATGGTAATCGTTTCTCCGGATTGTACTTTCCAGGTTGTTACAAACCAACTATTATCGTCAATAACAGCTACGTTAACCTGGTTCGTAAGCGTTTTCCCATTATCGACAACAAAGCCCAAAGGATATACCCCTGCATTACCTGTATTGATTTCTATTAAGTCCTCCGTTCGGGCGGTTGTTTGCGATTCCAAACGATTCTGCTCCCAATCGCTAAGGCTCCAGGCTCTTATTTCTCCGTCCTCTTTTGCATGATTGCTATCGTGCGTTTGCGCCAAGGCTGTAGTAAGCGCATAATTAATAGCCCGTATCGCCAATTCTTTATTTTCATCATAAATAGTTTGGTTATCGACAACTGAAACAACAACGCTATCCCGGATCACCTGTTTGTTGTCACTGCTATATGTATCCGTAGCTGTAAAACTTATTCGGTATGGCCCGGCAAAGCCTGAATTTATCTCAGCCAGATCACTTATTGTTATGTTTTGGTCGGGTACTTTTTGATACTGTCCGCTAAGGTACCAGGCTTCAACCCCTGCTGATTTCATGACATCGGATACTGAATGCGTTAAAGCTTCCTTATCGTTCAACACATACCATTTAGCCCGAACTGCCATGTTGGCCGACTTATCAACACTAGTGTATTCATCCACAAAATAAAAGGATGCCGGCATCCCTCCGTTTACAATACCATTCCCAACAAATCCAGATTCATCCCAACCAAACGCATTGAAGGCTACCTCTGCATCAAAACGTCCAATTTTGGAGGAAGTTATCCCAACAATGGCTACTCCTTTTTTGTCCGATACTGCCCTTCCATTGGCTCCTTCTCCGAATCCAAAATCAAGCCAACCTTCTCCTTTATACTTATTGTGAAACCCTATATTAACGCCCGAAGTAGGGTTATGCAAACTATCAACCAGCGTTACTTTTACATAAACGGTATCATTCCGTCCCCACAGTGCCCCGTTATTAATAACCTCAACAGTCGATTTATTTTTGTCGGGTGCACCCGTAACAAACGCATAGGAAACCGGACTTCCACTGAGCACATCTCCCCCTATGGTAACTGCTGTCTCATAGCTTGCGGCCCTGTTACTAACAACCGGGATGCTGAATACGGCCGTATCGCCCACCGAAAGCAAGTGCTTATATTCAGCCCCCACGGGTTGTCCGCCAATTGAAACGTTGGCTGTTGCTGAAAATACAAGCGTTGTGTCTGTTCGCAACGTATCGAGTTTGTTTCCTTTTGCATCAAACAGTTCTACTCTCAGGCTGTCGGCCGTAGCCACTTCCTGATTATTAACGCTAACAGACACAACACTATTACTTGCCCAAGGTACATCGGGAACAAAGGTATATGCAGCAGGATAAAGCGCTTCTGCATGCCCATCGTCATGCCAGACACCACATTGGGTAATGTAGTTTTTTGCGACAACCGATGTAATATTAATCCCCACTTCCCCATCATTGTTGGCAGCAACAATCCAATTGCCATCATTATCGGTACTTAAACTATCACCCCGTTCCAATGTTACTACAACATCATTGGTTTTCATAAAAATTGCCTGTCCATCGGGAACTATATTGCCAACGTTATCTCGTAAAACACCAGTTATCGTAACTTTGGACACTCCGTCTGCAACCTGTGGTGTTCCCCTGATATAAATTTCACTGTTCTGGAAATCTGCTTCTCCGGGTAGGAATGTGTGATTTACCGGATTCTCGCGGCTTGGACTAAACCCTAGCTGAGTTGAAATCGCCTTGTACCCTTCATCTGTTTCTAAATAAACCAGTGTACTATACTTGCCGGCTACAGGCGTTGTGCCTCCAAATATTGCCTCGCCCTGACTGTTTGTTTGGATGATATGATCTGCATTGAGGCCACTCCCCCAGTCGATATCCGAAGAAGCTAGAACTTTTACATTTGCATTAGCCACGGGGTTACCAAAAGCATCGACAACATCTACCAAAATCTGGTTAAACTCCAGATAATCAGCTTTTGAGTTATCTACTATCAACTCAACATAGGTATTCTCATTATCCGGATCGGGAGTGGTTGCTATAAATTCATAATTGGCATATTTACCATTTGCAAGCTCAATCCCGTTGTAAACAAGTGTGGCTTCGGTTTTGTACTTGCCTGCCTTCTCTGATGATGCCTTTACCTGGAACTGGCCATTCGCATCGGTAGTACCCGAAACTTTGCCAACCACCGAGTTATAGCTTACCAAGTTGGTCTCCGTATTACTAGAAGCCAGTTTCGCCTGACGGTAAATGGCAGTAATACCACGACAAGGATTGTTAAATGCATCGACAAGGCTGATTGTCAAATCAATACTGTCGCCCACAAATTGTGTGATTGGGCTGACTGCGACCGAACTGTTAATATAATCAACATCGCCACTTACATAACTATAAGTTATCGGACTTTCGCTAAAAGCGGTGTACGAAGAACTACCTGTACCATCATCAAATTCAACGACGGTTGTAAAGTCGATCCAGGCTTTCGTTGATGTTGCATATATTATTGCCTGCCCCTGCGAATCAGTTACCAACCCACTAGTTGCACTTCCCGGTGCAAAGTAGGTTGTATCGTTAGGGACAACACTTTTATCAATCCAATAAAAACGTACCTTATCAGCACCTCCACCACCTGTTGTTGCGTTAAAGCGTACTGCGTTATTGGGAACGGGGTTACCAACAGCATCTTTCAACGTGGCCAAAAACCGGTGTGTGCTAAAATTATCAGCTTTAACCTTCTCGCCAGCAGTAAGGAGCTCCACTTTACTGTTAATTGCTACCGGTACATCGGGTACAAACGTATAGCTTATTGGGTTCGATTGCGTGATATAACCTCCGGCCATAGCCCTAAAACGCATGGAATGATAAGTAAATGCCTGAACCTTAGTTTTATATAATTCAGCCTGCTCTGATGAAATATTCAGCATTACTGTACCATCGACAGCAGTGTAAAGTGTATCGTTGGGGAAAAAAGTAACATTGGCTGTTGGCGAAAACACAACCTGGGCTCCCTCAATCGGGCTTCCATCAACCACATCAACAACAGTTACTTTCACTTGATGTGTATCGGTACCATTTGCGATTACATTCAGCCCCTGAGTTTCGAGGTTGATTAAACAAGCATCCAAATCCGGCTTGGGATAAACGTTTATAGTAACCGTATCTTCAAATGCAATGTCGCAGGCCGCTGTATTTCCGCTGGCCCACATCACAAATCGAGTGGTTTTGTTAATTGCACCCATATCTAGGGCAATATCCATCAGCGAATTACCAACCTGATAGATGGTATCGCCGGCAGGTATTGCTCTGGCATAATAGGTTACTGTATCAGCAGTATGTGCTAGTTTAATTATAGCATTCTCCTTTTGAAATATTTCGGCGGTACTTACCTCAACATCTGTTATAACAAGGGCTAGCGATCCTCCGTCAACAATATCGGGATAATTGCTATTATGCGCACTCAGTACGCCATCGCCCCAGCCCTTATCAATAAGTAGTTTACGATAATCGGTTCCTGAACAATAGTTACTTTCACCGCCATGAAATGGTACTTCGGTATTAGCTGTTCCCGCTTCGACCTGCTCGCCCCAACCAATTAATAATAAGTCATAGTTATCAACCGAAAGCTTGACATTCTGAAACATACCATTTGCATCGGTCAAAGCCGAAATATCCCAGCCTCCAATATCCTGGTCGAAACTACTTGCCCCATCAAACATGTGCCTCATATTCGCTACCTTGCCGGTTTTCCAATTGGCAAGAGGACTGTTAAAGCTACTTGCTCCACCAAACATATTCTCCATGCTCGTTGCCGAGCTTACATCCCAATTATCAATGTTCTGATTGAATGAGTTGGCGGCCCAAAATGTTCTCCAAAAATTAGTTACGTTTTTTGTTTTTTCATTCCATGTAAATGGTTGCCCTCCATTGTTAAATGATGATGCCCCGTAGAAAGTACCAGCCATGTTTGTTACCTGTGACACATCCCATGCGGTGAGCGAACTGTTAAATTTTTGACAGTCCCAAAAAGTAGCACCCATGTTTGTTACATCATCAAGAATGGGCGTATCAATGGTATCGGCAAATTCCATTTTATTGGCAAACGCAAACATAAGCTCCATGCTGTGCCATCTAATATCGCCAAACTGAAGCACCTTTACCAAGCTTGGGCTATCCTCTCCGTATTTCCAATGCATACTTACGCCACCATTCATCCTCATGGTAACCGTATCACCAGGGCTAT
>JBKEAN010000226.1:0-9724 GCA_047972415.1 Mangrovibacterium sp. | reverse complement strand
TTATCGGGAACTACGGTCATCTATGGAAAATCGAGAAAGCATTCCGTATCTCAAAGCACGATTTGAGAATCCGGCCGGTGTTCCACCGGGCCCGCCGACGAATTGAGGCCCACATCTGCATAACCTTCGTAGCATATAAAATCTACAAAGAACTGGATAGGCAACTAAAAGCTAAGGGAGCAACGCTGAGCCCAGAGAAAGCTATCGAAATTGCCAAAACCATTTACACAATAAAAGTTGAGACACCAGCCAGTAAGCTACTAGAGAGAACATTATTGCTTTCGCAGGAGCAAAAATACCTTGCCAACTTATTCGAATTTTAATTTGGGTGTCCCAGTGCGGAAGTCAGGAGGGCAGCCTTCCCTGCTGCAAAATTTCCTGTCCTGCGCATGGGGCTGTGTTCCCTGCCAGGTTTTAACCCGCCCTGCGGGTTTTTTTATCGCCCTGCCGGTGGTGCAACCCGCCCTGCCGGGTTTTTTACCGCCCTGCCGGGCAGGGACAGGCAAAACAGTAGCAGGGAAGCTTGGCACCGTAGCAGGGAGGCCCATGTTGCAGCAGGGAATACTGCCGGAGCAGCAGGACGGGGAAAAACCCGGCAGGGAAGGCTGCCAAACCAGCAGGGCGCGAAATATTGCAGCAGGGAATACCACCAAACCAGCAGGACAGGAAATGTTGCAGCAGGGCGGTTCTTTTTTTGCGCAGGGCAAGGCCGCTAATCAGCAGGCCTTTGTTTGCAAACAGCAGCCTGGCATTTTCAACGGGCTAAATCAGCCCGGCATCTATCTGCACAATAATTTCTTCTATCAGTTTATCTTCTTCCGCCGATTCGGGGTCGTATTCGTCCTTCAGGTTATTGCCGAAAACACGTGCAATACCTTGCCAAAAGAAGGCCGACACGCCTCCCTTCAGGTCTTTAATCAAGTTGTACGATGTATTTTTCGTTTCACGGTCAATCAGGCGGATTAGGATGCGGCCTTCGGAGATCGAGAGCTTTTTTAATTGAGGCCCGTACTTATCGAACAGTTCTTTTTCTGCTTCTTTCAGATATACTTTTCGCATTTTCGGGTCGTCCGATTCCCTGAACTTCGCCTCATATTCGTTCATCAGTTGGGCCGCTATTTTCGCGTACGGATAAGTTTTTTTCACCCGCATCACCAAACGCCAATACTTCTGTTCCATCCGCTTCGACTTGAATTGTTTTCGCGGAAAAACCGGAATCGACGACAACTGCACGTGCGGTAAAGTGTCCTGTCCCACCGTAATAGCCGGCAAGTAGTGCGTTTTCAGCTCCTGCGCCCTTACAGAAAGAACCGCCAACGCCACAATTAGGATAGTGATAAGTTGCTTCAACATCACAAACAACGAAGATAATATGTTCTTTAACCAAAACGAATGAGCACGAATAAAGATTCTGCTTCGGCCCGTTTGTTATCTTTGCATCAAAATAGAAAGGGGTTTTTATGACAACAAAAATGAAGGTGGACATGACCTCTGAGTTTGGGGAACTCGAAGGGGTGATTGTGCACACACCTGGCCTGGAGGTGGAAGAAATGACACCCGAAACGGCTAAACGTGCACTTTACAGCGACATTCTTAACCTTTCGGTTGCAGCCGAAGAATACAAACAATTGAAAGGCGTACTCAGCAAAGTGAGTTCTTGTTTTGAGGTGAAAGACCTGCTGGCCGAGGTACTGAAAGCAGACAATACACGGAAAAACCTGCTCTCGGAAATCTGCCAAATGGAAAATGCCCAGGATGTGTTGGACGATTTGCTGGATTTGAAACCCGACGAGTTGTCGCGCCTACTTATCCAGGGCGTACCTATAAAACGCAACAACCTAACCCGTTACCTAAGCCAAGAGCGGTTTAGTTTGTGGCCGCTGCATAATTTTCTGTTCACCCGCGACGCTTCTATGGCTTTTCGCGACGAGGTGCTTATCGGGAAAATGGCCAATGCCGTGCGCGACCGCGAAGCCCTAATTATGGATGCCATTTTTACGCATCACCCGATGCTTGAAGCCCCAACCATAAACTCGCAAAAACCGGGAAACATACGGGACGGAAAAAACATTACCATCGAAGGAGGCGACTTTCAGGTGGCCCGCAAAGATGTACTGGTGATTGGCACCGGGATGCGAACTTCAACCCAGGGAATCGATTTCATTCTGGAAGGCATCAAGGCGAAAAAAGAACCGGTACGCCACATCTTGGTGCAGGAACTGCCCGATGCGCCCGAGTCGTTCATCCACCTGGACATGGTTTTTACCTTTCTGGGCTACGATGCCTGCATGGTTTACGAACCGTTGATTTTGGGGACCAACCGTTTTCATACCATCCATATTCAGGTTGAAAACGGCGAAGTAACCCGGATACGCGAAGTGAAAAACCTGGTAAAAGGCCTCGAAAAACTAGGGATGGACATGCAGCCGGTTTTCTGCGGTGGCCAAAACGACAGTTGGACCCAAGAGCGCGAACAATGGCACAGCGGAGCCAACTTTTTTGCTATTGCCCCCGGACAAGTGATTGGCTACGAACGGAACACAAACACCATAAACGAGCTGAACAAACACGGTTTCGAAGTAATAAAAGCCAACGAGTTGATAACCGGGGCACGTACAATTACAAAAAATCAGAAATGTGTAGTTACCATTGCCGGCTCGGAACTGGCACGTGGCGGCGGTGGCGCCCGCTGTATGACCATGCCCTTCCGCCGAAAAACAATTGACTGGTAAATATTGAACACCATGCGCAAACTTCGCACTCACGAGTTAAACCGGCTCAATCCGGAACAATACGAACAAACCGGTAAAATGCCCCTGGTAGTGGTACTCGATAATGTTCGCAGCTGCAACAACATCGGCTCATTTTTCCGCACCGCCGATGCCCTGCTTATCCAATCGATTTACCTGTGCGGCATTACCGCTACCCCGCCAAATAAGGAAATTCACAAAACAGCACTTGATGCCGAAAAAACGGTAAACTGGAAATACACCGAGCGAACCGAAGAGGCTATCGCCGCGCTTCGGGCCGAGGGTTACACCATTTACGCCATCGAACAAATTGATAAAAGCATTATGCTACCCGATTTTGAACCAAAACCGGGAGATAAAATTGCATTGGTATTTGGCAACGAAGTAAAAGGTGTTCAGCAAAAAGTAGTTGACCTGTGCGACGGTGCCATTGAAATTCCGCAATTCGGGACCAAGCATTCGTTTAATGTGTCGGTAAGTGCAGGCATTGTGTTGTGGGATATTTTCAAAAAAATGAAGTGGCCTTGCAGTAATCCGGCTCAGCCGTAAATGACCATTTAAAATCACTGGTTAAGCTTTTCATTCCTCCAAGGCATCTTGTTAATCCCATTAGTGACGATATAAAAAAAAATCCGGCGCAAAGGCCGGATTTTTTTTATATCGTCAGATAGAACTTTACAGTGTTTTGGCAACTTCAATCTCGTGGAAGCATTCAATAAAATCGCCTACTTTAATGTCGTTGTAGCCGTCAATGTTCAAACCACATTCGTAGCCTTTGGCAACTTCTTTCACATCGTCTTTGAAGCGTTTGAGCGATCCAAGTACACCCGAGTAGATAACAATCCCGTCGCGGATAATACGGGTTTTGTAGCTCGACGAGCGGAAAATTTTACCATCGCGGACAATACACCCGGCCACTGTTCCCACCTTCGTAATTTTGAAGGCTTCCAACACTTCGGCCGTACCGGTAATTTCTTCCTTAATTTCGGGCGACAACATCCCTTCCATCGCCGATTTTATCTCGTTGATAGCATCGTAGATAATCGAGTACAGACGGATGTCCACTTCTTCTTTCTCTGCCAAACGACGGGCCTGTACCGTAGGACGAACCTGGAAGCCGACGATGATAGCGTCGGAAGCGGTTGCCAGCATAATGTCGGATTCGGAAATGGCACCTACCGCTTTGTGGATCACATTCACCTGAATTTCCTCGGTCGAGAGTTTGATGAGCGAGTCGGACAAGGCCTCAATAGAGCCGTCCACGTCACCTTTTACAATCAGGTTCAATTCCTGGAAGTTACCGATTGCAATACGGCGACCGATTTCGTCCAGTGTAATATGTTTTTGTGTGCGCAGGCCTTGTTCGCGGGCCAGCTGTTCACGTTTGTTAGCAATTTGACGGGCTTCGCGCTCGTTCTCCATCACGTTGAATTTGTCGCCAGCCTGCGGAGCCCCGTTCAATCCAAGGATTAGAACCGGTTCGGCCGGGCCTGCTTCTTGAATCCGTTGGTTGCGCTCGTTGAACATGGCCTTGATGTGCCCGTAATACTGACCGGCCAGCACCATATCGCCTTGGTGAAGTGTACCGTTGGTAACAAGCACCGTTGCCACAAAACCACGGCCGCGGTCGAGTGACGATTCGATAATAGTTCCCAACGCGCGTTTGTCTTTATTGGCTTTCAAATCCAACATTTCGGCTTCGAGAAGTACTTTTTCAAGCAATTCTTTCACGTTGGTACCTTGCTTGGCCGAAATATCCTGGCTTTGGTATTTACCGCCCCAGTCTTCGACCAGGAAGTTCAGGTTAGCCAAGCCTTCTTTAATTTTTTCGGCGTTTGCTCCCGGTTTGTCAATCTTATTAATGGCAAACACAATTGGGACACCGGCTGCCTGAGCGTGGTTAATTGCTTCTTTGGTTTGCGGCATAATGTCGTCG
Organism: Mangrovibacterium sp.; assembly: GCA_047972415.1. GTDB lineage: Bacteria > Bacteroidota > Bacteroidia > Bacteroidales > Prolixibacteraceae > Mangrovibacterium. Next base: position 5,038 of record JBKEAN010000226.1, on the reverse strand, counting down.
TCGGCAGCAACAATAATGATGGCAATGTCGGTTACCTGGGCACCACGGGCACGCATAGCGGTAAATGCTTCGTGACCCGGAGTATCAAGGAAGGTAATTTTACGACCATCTTCGAGTTGTACGTTGTAAGCACCAATGTGCTGGGTAATACCCCCGGCCTCACCGGCAATTACGTTAGCGCTGCGGATGTAGTCGAGCAACGATGTTTTACCGTGGTCAACGTGGCCCATAACGGTAACAATCGGTGCACGTGCATGAACTTCATCATCCAAACCATCGTTTTCTTCAATGGCTTCGAGGATGTCGGCACTTACAAATTCAACTTTGTACCCAAATTCATCGGCAACAACCGACATGGTTTCGGCATCCAACCGCTGGTTGATGGACACGAACAGGCCCAAGCTCATACAGGTTGAAATAACCTGGGTTACGCCCACTTCCATCATCGTGGCCAATTCGGCAACCGAAACGAATTCGGTTACTTTCAGAATATTTTTTTCGGCCGTTTGTTTTTCGTACTCGGCTGCTGCACGTTCGCTGGCGGCGGTACGTTTATCGCGGCGGTATTTCGAACTCTTGGTTTTTCCTTTAGTCGATGTCAGACGGGCAAGCGTGTCCTTAATTTGCTTTTGAACATCCTCGTCGCTGATTTCATTTTTAATAAGCGGACGTTTTTTCACTTTTGGCCCGCCTTGGTTCCCAGCCGGTTTGGCTCCGCCTTGTTGCGGTGCTCCCTGACCCGGGGCTTGCGGTTTGTTTCCAACATTAATCCGGCCGTTGGCATCTTTCTGTATGCGGCGGCGCTTTTTCTTCGGATCGTTTTGGTTATTTTGGTTCTGCCCTTGATTTCCACCACGGTTATTATTGTCGGGAAGATCAATTTTCCCAACAACGGTGGGGCCGGCCAACCGGTTAACATTGGTACGAAACTCGGGACGGCTGCGCTCCGGGCTTTGCTCGGTGCGTTGCTCCTGGTTTGGGTTTTGCCCCTGAGGCTGGCTTTGCCGACGAACTTTATCACGTTCGCGGCGCTCATCCTCTTTTTGCTTTTTCGACTTTTTGTCGGGACGCGTTTTTTGGTTAATGGTTGAAAGATCAATCTTTCCGACCACCTTTACCTCTTCCACTTTGGGGATATTGGTTGGCATTGTTTCCGTTACTGCCGGTTGCGTTTTGGGTTGCTCTACCGGAGCTGGTTCGGCTTTTGGCGCTTCAGCTACGGGTTCGGCTTTTTGTTGAACGGGTTCTTGCGGAATCGGTTTCTCTACAATTTCTTCCTGCTTCGCTTCAACTTTCACTTCCGGTACACGGGCTTCGGGTTGCGGTGCAGGTTCTTCCTTCCGTTTGGGAGCGTTCAAATCTATTTTGCCCAGTACTTTGGGTTGTTCGAGCGGAGTGGTATGGGCCCGCATGGGCTCTTCGGGTTTCGGAGCGGCCACTTTGGGTTTGTGTACCTGAGCTTCGTGCTTGTGGCTGCTATGGTCGGTTATGCGAATTTCATCTGCCTGGAAATCGTCATCGTCCTCTGACTCGGACTCATTTTCGTGAATGTCATCCAGGGTGATGGTTTCTTTTTTGATACGCTGACTTTTAAGGTTGATTTTTTCTGATTCTTTCTTCAGATTAATATCATTTTTATACTCCTTTTCAAGCAAATGATAAGCTTCGTCCGGAACTTTTGTGTTCGGATTGTTGTCCACGTCGAACCCCTTCTTGTGAAGAAATTCCACGATGGTATGAATCCCAACATTGAATTCGCGGGCTACCTTATTAAGTCGCATATTTTTATTGCCAAATGTCATAAACCCTATTTCTTATTTTTATATCGATTCAAACGCTTAACGCTGAAATCTTTGCAATTTTACTCAATTTATTTCAATCCTGACAGGCAGTATGTGAAATTTCCATCAATCTTACTCAAACTCAGAACGCAGAATCCGAAGCACTTCGTCAATGGTTTCTTCTTCTAAATCAGTTCGTTTAATCAGTTCGTTACGGCTTAGGTTTAATACGTTTTTAGCAGTATCGCAACCAATGCCTTTCAGTGCGTCCAAAACCCAGTCTTCAATTTCGTCCGAAAATTCGTCCAGGTTAACATCTTCTTCGTCGGTTGGCATTTCGCGGTAAACATCAATTTCGTAACCAGTTAACTGGCTGGCCAACCGAATATTCAAACCGCCTTTCCCGATAGCCAACGAAACCTCTTCGGGTTTCAGGTACACATCGGCTTTTTTGGCTGCTTCGTGAATTTTAATTGATGTTATTTTGGCCGGGTTGAGGGCGCGTTGGATAAACAACTGAAGGTTATTCGAGAAGTTGATAACGTCGATGTTTTCGTTGCGCAGCTCGCGAACAATACCGTGGATACGTGAACCTTTCATCCCCACGCAGGCGCCAACCGGGTCAATGCGCTCGTCGTACGATTCGACGGCCACTTTGGCCCGTTCGCCCGGTACGCGGACAATTTTTTTAATCGTAATCAAGCCATCGAAAATTTCGGGGACTTCGAGTTCGAACAACCGTTCGAGAAAGACTGGCGAGGTACGCGACAGGATGATGACCGGGTTGTTGTTACGCAAATCAACCTTGTAAACCACGGCGCGAAGGGCATCGCCTTTCCGGAAATAATCGGACGGAATTTGCTCCTGTTTGGGCAACAACAGTTCGTTGCCTTCGTCGTCCAGGATCAGGATTTCTTTTTTCCAAATCTGGTAAACTTCGCCGGTAATGATGTCGCCGATTTTACTCTTATATTTATTGTAGATGTGGTCTTTTTCGAGCTCAAGAATTCGGCTTGCCAGGTTTTGGCGCAGGTTAAGAATAGCGCGGCGCCCAAAATCGGCCAGTTTTACCTCGTCGGTTACTTCTTCGTCGACTTCGTAATCGGGGTCAATTTTTTTTGCAGCCGTCAACGTAATCTGGAGGTTCGGATCGGTAATTTCGTCGTCGGCCACAATGGTACGGTTGCGCCAGATTTCGAAGTCGCCTTTATCGATATTGATAATAATATCGAAATTCTCGTCAGTCCCGTAAGTTTTTTGCAATACGTTGCGGAACACATCTTCGAGCACACTCATCATCGTGACCCGGTCGATATTTTTCAGATCCTTAAATTCGGAAAAGGTATCGATAAGATTAATCGTATCCATTTTACTCCGGTTTTAAAATTTTATACTGTTTTTTACTGTTTTTACTTGGTCAAACGAAATTTCGTGGAGCTGTGTTACCAGCTCTTTCTTCTTTTTACCTTCGGGCTTCTCCATTTTCGAGCTTTCCAGTACAAAGCCGCTTTCGGTAGCTTGTTTCAGTATGCCCGTCATTTTTTTCCCGTCTTTTAAAACTAGTTCAACTTCTTTCTCCAAATTTTTCAGGTACTGGCGGAAAACTTTGAAGGGTTGTCCCAGCCCGGCCGACGAAACCTGCAATTCAAAATCTTCTTCTTCGCGATCTAGGTTTCCTTCGATTTGGCGGCTGATTGCCACACAATGATCGATGGTAATGCCCGTTTCACTGTCAATTTGTACCGAAATTTGGTTTGAAGGACTAACCTCGACATCGACAATAAATTGATCTTCGGTCAGCTTTTCTTCAATCAGTTGAATAATTCTGCTTTTTTCAATCATTGCTTATGGCTAATAAAATAGGGGACTTTCGGTCCCCTATCAGTGGATTTTAATTTGTCGCTGCAAATGTAAAAAAAACAATTGAATCCACAAAATGCGGAAGTTTGTGATTTTCAGCTTATCCTTTGTATTCAGTCGCTTGCCTGCCCACATCCGAAAGTTTTGCTATTTTTGTCGCGGCAAAATGCTCAAAACAACCGATATCAGTTTGAAAACGAATAAGAAAAAGATTATCAACGATCCGGTTTTCGGATTCATTACCATTCAATCGGAGTTGATTTTTGATTTAATAGAGCATCCGTATTTTCAGCGGTTGCGCCGGATTAAACAATTGGGCTTGTCGTGTATTGTTTTTCCGGGAGCCAACCATACCCGCTTCGAACATGCCATTGGGGCACTTTACCTCATGCGCTCGGCCATTAGCGACTTGCGCATTAAAGGCGTAAAAATTACCGACCACGAAGCCGAAGCTGCTACTGTTGCAATCTTACTGCACGATATTGGCCACGGCCCGTTTTCCCATGCACTGGAACATTCGATTGTAGACGGGCTGGTGCACGAAAAAATTTCGGTGATGCTGATGGAGGAACTGAACCTGCAATTCGGCGGCCGGCTGACAACTGCTATTCAGATTTTCAAAAATGACTACCAAAAAAAGTTTTTACACCAGCTGGTAGCCAGTCAGCTCGACGTGGATCGGCTGGACTACCTGCGGCGCGACAGCTTTTTTACCGGGGTTACCGAGGGGATTATTGGCTCCGACCGGATAATTAAGATGCTGAATGTGCGGAATGACGAATTGGTGATAGAAGCCAAAGGCATTTATTCGATCGAGAAATTCCTGATTGCCCGCCGCCTGATGTACTGGCAGGTTTATTTGCATAAAACCGTTCTATCGGCCGAATTTCTGCTGGTGAACATACTGAAACGCGCTAAACAAGTAGCATTGCGCGGCGAAAAGTTGTTTGCCACACCCACCTTGGCCATATTCCTCGAAAATAAAGTTACGCTTGAGCTCCTGGAACGGGGCGAGAAATTCCAGGGACGCACCTATCTGCAAATGTTTGCCGGCCTGGAGGATGACGACGTGATGGCATCCATTAAACAATGGCAATACCACCCCGACACCATTCTGGCGTACCTAGCACAATCGCTGATAAACCGAAAATTATTCCGCATCAAAATTCAGAATACACCATTCGGCCCCAATAAATTGACTAAAATAAGGGAAAAGATACAGACGCAGTTTGGCGTAGAAGAGGGCGATTTAGGCTATTTTATGGTTCACGATTCGATTACAAACAGCGCCTACATTGCCGACGATAACCGGATAAACATTTTGCAGAAGAACGGTAAAATATGCGAAATCAATGAGGCATCGGATATTAACCTCTCCGGACTGTCGCACACCGTCA
>JBKEAN010000225.1:0-22527 GCA_047972415.1 Mangrovibacterium sp. | reverse complement strand
TTTCAAGTTGAAGTTTTTCAGCTTCGGCCTGGCTGTATGTTTTCCCGATTCGTTTGGTGAGGTTGGTAAAAGCGGGGTCGTCTGGCCGGACGGTAACCATACCCATCATTGAAATGATATGTTTTTGAATTTGATGCTGGTTCAGGACATTGCGGAGCATACGCTCAATCATGTAACCAATGCCGCCTTGCGAGTCGGCAACACAAATATCGAGCGGCATGGGTGGAATTTGGTAAAGCTGTTCGCCAGCATCGTTCCGGAGCAGGATGTTACCGACTTGCGGGCCGTTGCCGTGCGTAATAACAAGGTTATACCCTTCTTTTAATAGAAAAACAATACTTTCGAGTGTTTCAACCGTGTTGCTTTCCTGCTGCTCAATGGTGCCCGACTCGTCGCCCCGCAAAAGCGCGTTACCTCCCAGTGCTATAACAGCCAGTTTGTTTGTCATCGTGTTGCTGTATTGTGACCGTTTTTTTGCACGGTCGTAAATCACAATTAACCAAACCTACGAAATGTTGTGTTTGGAAAAGCTGCGTTTTGTCGGCTTTTCTGTTTTACTGTTGCCTAATATTAATGAGTGGGGGAGTTGTGTGCCAATTCATTTGAACCAGAGAAAATGAACGGCTCAAGTTTGTCTCGAATAAAATATGCCGTTGGCAATTTATGCTGTTGAGGATTCTTTTTACCGCTATATATTGGAATAAAGCCTTGCGGGTTGATTTTTTTTAGTTCGTGGCCCGAGCAAGATTATCGACCTATTTTTCGTTAACTTTGCAACCGAATTTCAAAAAACCCCATGGCAAAAAAGAGTAAGAGTAAAAGCGCCGAACCGCGAACCGGCCTGATTATGCGTGTTAAAAATTTCTTTCGAAGCGAAAAATTCAGGTACACACTAGGGGTGTTGCTGTTCGTATTCGGGATATACTTGTTTATTGCTTTCACTTCGTTCCTGATATACGGAGCCGCCGATTCGAGCAAGCTCGACATTTCGTTGCGTAGTTTGATTCGCAACTCGGGGATACAGGTACAGAACCATGCCGGAAAAACAGGAGCGGTACTGGCCGAGTTGTTTATCAACAGAGGCTTCGGGTTGTCCTCGTTTATTTTTGTCTATTTGCTGATAATAACTTCTTTTCAGGTATTTGGCCGCCCGTTGGTTTCGTATTTTAAATCGCTGTTTTACAGTGTGGTGCTTATTTTTTGGATTTCCATGTTTATGGGACTGATGCTAACCAGTTTCGGTACAGGTTCCTATCTTTATCTGGGGGGCAGAAATGGTTTATTTTTGGCAAACTGGTTCAGCTCTATGTTCGGGTTTATTGGTACCTTGTTTCTTTTGCTTGCCAGCGGGTTCCTTTTACTTCTGTTTGGAACCGATGGATTTGCAGTATGGTTACAAAAACTTTTTGCCCCAAAACCCAAAGTTGAAAAGCCACTTGAAACGATGCGCGATGATGATGTAAAAATTGGTGCGTTGGTGGAACAGGAGAGTGCCTTGTCGAAAGTAATTAATGAGCATGATGCGGTGGAAACGATATTTGATCCGGATGACGAAGAACTGGAGATAGATGAAAAACTGGATGTTAGCTCGATTTCAACGCATGTGATGAACCAGATGAACGGAGAAAATACCGAGGCAGAGGAAGATTTGGAGATGACGGTTCAAAAGGTAGAGGAAGAGGTCAGCGACGAATTTGTCCCTAGCGAGGGGATGGAAGCATATGATCCAACCCTTGACCTGTCGAATTATAAATTCCCTCCGATTGAGCTGCTCGACGATCATCCGGCCGGAAATGCAGAAGTATCGAACGAAGAACTGATTTCGAATAAAAATAAGATTGTAGAAACGCTTCGGCACTATAAAATAGAGATTACCAAAATCCGCGCAACCATTGGGCCAACCATTACACTTTACGAGATTGTTCCGGCGCCGGGGGTCCGCATTGCGAAAATAAAAAACCTGGAAGACGATATTGCGTTGAGCCTGGCAGCGCTCGGAATCCGGATTATTGCACCCATTCCGGGCCGTGGCACCATCGGTATCGAAGTTCCGAACCAACAACCCGAAGTGGTGTCGATGCGCTCGATTATTTCATCCAAAAAGTTTCAGGAAAGTACGGCTGATTTGCCAGTAGTGCTTGGTAAAACCATTTCGAACGAAACCTTTCTGATCGACCTGGCCAAGATGCCGCATATTTTGGTTGCCGGGGCTACCGGGCAGGGTAAATCGGTGGGCTTAAATGCCATCATTTCATCGCTTTTATTCAAAAAACACCCCTCGCAATTGAAGTTGGTGATGATTGACCCGAAAAAAGTAGAGTTAAGCTTGTATTCAACCATCGAACGCCACTTTCTGGCCAAGTTGCCCGACGACGAGGAACCGATTATTACCGATATTCAAAAGGTGAAAAATACGTTGAACTCGTTGAATATTGAGATGGACACCCGGTACGATTTACTGAAAAAAGCCCACGCGCGAAACATTAAAGAATACAACGCCAAATTTATTGAGCGACGGTTGAACCCGGAAAAGGGACACCGCTTTCTGCCTTACATTGTGGTTATTATCGACGAGTTTGCCGACCTGATTATGACCGCCGGTAAAGAAATAGAACTGCCAATTGCCCGTATTGCCCAGCTGGCACGTGCGGTTGGTATCCACATGATTATTGCCACGCAACGCCCGTCGACCAACATCATTACGGGAGTTATCAAGGCCAATTTTCCTACCAGGATTGCTTTTAAAGTAGCCTCGATGATTGACTCGCGAACAATTTTAGATACGCCGGGAGCAAACCAGCTGATTGGAAAAGGCGACATGTTAATTGCTATGGGTAGCAGTATGACCCGGTTGCAGTGTGCTTTTGTTGATACGCCCGAAGTTGAACGCATTTGCGACCACATTGCAGCGCAGCAGGGCTATCCTTCGGCCTTTATGTTGCCCGAGTATGTTGGCGAATCGGACGGGAATGGCCCTATGGACACCGACCTGAATAACCGGGATGACTTGTTTGACGATGCTGCCCGGGTGGTGGTGATGAACCAAATGGGCTCCACATCAATGATTCAGCGTAAATTCTCCATTGGTTACAACCGTGCCGGGCGGATTATGGATCAGCTGGAAGCCGCCGGAATTGTTGGGCCGAGCGAAGGAAGTAAAGCCCGGCAGGTGATGATTCAGGATGAATATTCTTTGGAACAATTATTGAATAGCCTCTAATAAAAAATTGAAAAAATGAGAAAATTGTTATCGCTTGCCAGCATCGTGTTAATGGTACTAACTGCGACTGCCCAGCAGGATCAAAAAGCCAAATCGATTTTGGAAAATGTAACCCGAACCACCCAGTCGTACTCCACTATTCAGGCTACATTCGATTATGTAATGGACAATAAAGAAGCTGGTGTTCATGAGCAATACAAAGGCGATGTTGTGATGAAAGGCAACAAATATAAGTTGAAACTGGCCGAACTCGGGATGGAGGTTTTCTGCAATGGAAAAGAAGTTTGGACTTATATGAAAGATGCCAACGAAGTGAATATAACCTCAATGGACGGCGAATCGGGCGAAATGATGAACCCTTCGAAACTGTTCACCATCTACGAAACTGGTTTCAACTACAAGTTTGTTGAAGAAAAAGTAATTGACGGAAAAGCGTCGTATGTGATTGATTTGTTCCCGCAAACCAAGGATATTGACTATTCGAAAATCCGCATCCAGATCGACAAGGATAAAAGTGTTATCCGGAAAGCCGACATGGTTGGCCGCGAGGGAAACAGCTTTATTATAAAAATAACTGATTTCAAAACCAATGTTCCCGTAGCTGACACCCTGTTCGGATTTGACAAAACAAAATTTCCGGGTGTTGAGGTGATCGATTTGAGATAAGCGAAACCAGTAAACGACATAAAAAAAGGAACTCCTCGGAGTTCCTTTTTTTATGTCGTTTACAAGAACTTTAGTTCTCTTTTTGAGTCAGTTTTTCAACGGTCGATACCTCCATAAAGGTTGAACCACCGCCAACACCGAAGCTTCCGCCAACATATACAATCTGGTCTTCGGCTTTCAGCGCGCCTTCGGCTTCCAATGCTTTCAAGCAGGTACGAACCATTTTGAATTTGTCTTTTTTAGCTTCAATTACACCGGCATAAACACCGTACGATAATGCAAGCTCGCGGGCAACATGCGGTGCGTAGCATTGGGCATAAACTGTTTTTGTGCCACGGAACGCAGCCAAATATCTGGCAGTTCGGCCTGTATTGGTATTGGTAACAATTGCTTTGGCATCTACTTCTTTCGACGCATGGATAGCAGCTTCGGCCAGATATGCCGGGACTTCGCCACCTCCGGCCGGAATGGTAATGTCGTTGCGTTTGTCTTTACTGTGTTCAACTTCGTTGGCAATCCGGTTCATAATTTTCACGGCTTCAACCGGGTAGTTTCCGTAAGCAGTTTCGCCGCTCAGCATAATTGCATCGGCACGCGAGAAGATGGCATTGGCCACGTCGCTCACTTCGGCACGGGTTGGGCGCGGATTATCAATCATGGTATGCAACATTTGAGTTGCGACAATAACTGGTTTTTTACGTTCAACACATTTTTTTATCAGCATACGTTGAATGCCGGGAATTTTTTCGGCGGGAATTTCGATACCCAAGTCGCCGCGGGCCACCATAATACCATATGCGTGATCCAATATCTCGTCGATGTTGTTTACACCGTCGTAGTTTTCGATTTTAGCGATGATTTTGATAGGGCTGTTGAAACGATCCAGAATTTTCTGAACGTCGATAACATCTTGCGCATTACGAACAAACGAGTGGGCAATAAAGTCAACGCCCGCTTTGGCTGCAAATTCAATGAAACTGGCATCTTTTGCCGATATTGACGGTAATTGGACCGTGAACCCGGGAGTGTTTACACTTTTTTTGTTTTTTACTTTTCCTTTATTCTCAACGCGGCAAACAACAGCATTTTCAAGGCGTTCAATAACAGTCAATTCTAATTCTCCGTCGTCAATCAGTACTTTTCCGCCGATCGGGATTTCAAGGTGCATTTCGGGGTAAGTAACGGCAAAGAATTTCCGGCCCGAATCAGTTTTTTCGCGAACAATACCTGAAACTTCAATCAGTTCCCCTTCTTCAACAAGAATAGGTTCTCCAATTCCAATGGTACGGATTTCGGGGCCTTTTGTATCAACCAGGATGGCAATTTTTTCAGATACAGTACGGATGTTATCAATCACCGGCATTGCCGTTTCTGGAGTCATGTGGGCGGTGTTCATGCGAACAACGTTCATCCCGGCTTCGTACAGCGATTGTAAGAACTCAGGCTCGCATCTGATGTCTGAGATTGTAGCTACGATTTTTGTATGTTTCATTTCGAACGATATGTATTTAATGGGGTTTCAAAAGTAGCTATTTTTATGGATGTGCTGCAAGGATGCGCTTGCTGCACCAAAGAATTAACTCAAACGTTAATTTTTAGCAAACTTTCAATCCCCAGCCGGTAGGAATCCAATCCAAAACCCATAATACTGCCTTTGCAAACCGGGCCGATAATGGATTCGTGCCGGAAGCTCTCCCGTGTCAGGATGTTCGAAATATGAACTTCGACCACGGGTGTTTTTATGCCGGCAATCGCATCGCGGATGGCAACCGATGTGTGGGTATAGGCTCCGGCGTTCATTACAATACCATCGTAGGTGAAACCAACTTCATGGATTTTGTTAATAAGTTCGCCTTCAATATTTGATTGATAGTATTCGAGTTTTAAATTTAAATATTTATTAGTCAATTCATTAAAGTAAGTTTCGAACCCAATTTCCCCATAGATTCCTTTTTCGCGCTTGCCCAGCAAATTTAAATTGGGGCCATTGATTAACAATATTTTCATATTTATTTTACTTTTAAAAAAGATTTAGTAATTTTATCAAGCCTCCATCGTATTGAAAATTATGTAATCTGTGGGAAGAAGCGTCTTTTCAAACGATTGGAAATTAAGAAAATCCAAGCGAGGCTAAAATATTTAAATTGTTCGTAGAAAAAAATTAATTTTTTTATTATGAAATGGGAAGATAGTAAAAAAGGTTTCGAGAATTTTCTGAGACTAGAGAAGGGACTTTCTCAGAATTCAATTGCTGCTTACATCAACGACATTAACAAGTTGATGATTTTTTTGGATGAAGCATTCAAACGCCTGACGCCGGAAAAAGTGCGTATCAATCATTTGCGTAGCTTTATCGAACATATCAATGAGCGAGGAGTAAGTCCGCGTACACAGGCCCGCACCATCTCTGGAATCAAATCTTTTTTTAAGTATTTGTTGATGGAAGGAAAAATCAACAGCGATCCTACTACCTTGTTGGAGTCGCCTAAAATTGGACGCAAATTGCCCGATGTGCTGACCATGGAAGAAATTGACCTGATTATTGATGGTGTTGATTTAACAAAATCAGAAGGTCAGCGAAACAAGGCCATGCTCGAAACATTGTACAGTTGCGGCTTGCGGGTATCGGAGTTGGTTAATTTAAAAGTAACCAACCTTTTCTTTGAACAAGGCTTTGTGAAAATTGAAGGAAAGGCAGAAAAAGAGCGCTTAGTTCCGGTAAGTTCAAAAGCGGTAGAAGAAATTAACAAGTACATTCAGGGCTACCGTAAAACGTTGAAGATTGCTTCCGATAGCGAGAATGTGCTGTTTTTGAACCGCCGTGGGAAAAAGTTGAGCCGCGTAATGATTTTTACCATCATTAAAAACCTCGCAGAAAAGGTAGGGCTCGAAAAGAAAATTAGCCCGCACACGTTCCGCCACTCATTTGCCACACACCTAATTTCGGGAGGTGCCGATTTGCGTGCTGTTCAGGAAATGCTCGGACACGAGTCTATTCTGACCACCGAAATCTATACACACTTGGATCGCGACTACCTGAAAACTACAATTACTCATTTTCATCCGCGATCGTAGGCTCTATACCGGAATTATTTTGAAAGATTCCAAATAACATAATCAGCCTCTAATATGTTTTGTAAGACAGCGCTTTCTGAAAGTGCTGTCTTTTTTTTTTGTAGATTGCAAAAGTATGTAATTGAAAATGAATACGATTTGGTGGGTGATGGTGTATGCGTCAATCTGATACATATTCGGTAAAAATGCTGCTAATTTCTTAAAAAAAATAGATATGAGAAATGTAGATTTATCAGTTTACGGGATTCAGAGTGCCCTTGAAATTGTTTACAATCCAGACTATCAGCAATTGTTTAACGAGGAAACCAAAGCCGACCTGAAGGGCTTTGAAAAAGGAACCGTGACCGAATTGGGCGCAGTAAATGTAATGACCGGCGTTTTTACAGGACGGTCGCCCAAAGACAAATACCTGGTTTTGGACGACGTTACGCGCGATACGATTTGGTGGACTTCTGACAAAGTAAAAAATGACAATAAGCCGATTGCCCCTTCTGTTTGGGAACAACTAAAAAACGTTGTTACAAAGCAGTTTTCGGGGAAGCGGTTGTTTGTGGTTGATGCGTTTTGCGGGGCGAACGAAGATAGCCGGATGAAAGTTCGCTTTGTGACCGAAGTAGCCTGGCAGGCCCATTTTGTTACCAACATGTTTATTCGTCCAACCGAGCACGAGCTGGCTAATTACGGAAAACCCGATTTTGTGGTGCTTTGTGGTTCAAAAACCGTCAACCCGGATTGGAAAGAACAAGGGCTTCATTCCGAAAATTTTGTGGCCTTCAACCTTACCGAACATATGCAGTTGATTGGTGGAACATGGTATGGTGGCGAAATGAAAAAAGGTATTTTTGCGATAATGAACTATTACCTGCCTTTGCGCGGAATTGCTTCGATGCACTGCTCGGCCAATGTTGGGGCCGATGGCGATACGGCCATCTTTTTTGGCCTCTCGGGAACAGGGAAGACCACCCTTTCTACCGATCCGCACCGGCAATTGATTGGTGATGACGAACATGGCTGGGACGATGATGGTATTTTTAATTTCGAAGGCGGTTGCTATGCTAAAACCATCAACCTTGATATTGAGTCGGAGCCGGATATTTACCATGCCATCCGGCGCGATGCGTTGCTCGAAAACGTAACGGTGGACGACCAGGGACGGATTGACTTTGCCGATGGCTCGCTGACCGAAAATACGCGCGTATCGTACCCCATTTATCACATCGATAATATTGTACAACCTATTTCCAAAGCCGGTCATGCGCATAAAGTTATTTTTCTCTCGGCTGATGCTTTTGGTGTGTTGCCACCTGTTTCGAAGCTAACACCAGAACAAACCAAATATCATTTTTTAGCCGGTTTTACGGCTAAACTGGCGGGTACCGAGCGGGGCATAAACGAACCCACACCCACTTTCAGCGCTTGCTTTGGTTCGGCATTTTTAAGCCTTCACCCAACAAAGTATGCCGATGAGTTGGTTAAAAAGATGGAACTACACGGTGCTAAAGCGTATTTGGTAAACACCGGATGGAACGGCACCGGAAAGCGGATTTCGATTAAAGATACACGGGCGATTATTGATGCTATTCTGGATGGCTCAATTGAAAAAGCACAAACCAAAACCATACCGATATTCAGCCTTGAGGTGCCTCTGGCTTTGCACGATGTTAACCCGCATATTCTGGATCCCCGGGAAACCTATCCCAATCCGGGCGAATGGGAAGCAAAAGCTACGCATTTGGCAGAGCTGTTCATCAGAAATTTTAAAGATTATACTGATACAGAAGAAGGAAAAGGCTTGGTTAAAGCCGGGCCGCAACTGGCTTAGCACAAACAATAAAGGCTTCCGAATCTGGAAGCCTTTATTGTTTTCTATCTCAATGTAAACCAAAATTACATCAGGAAGCTGAGCAGGATACCGGCCGCAATGGCCGAACCGATTACCCCGGCTACGTTTGGTCCCATGGCGTGCATCAGTAAGTGATTGGTTTTATCGTATTCCAAACCAACCATTTGCGAAACACGGGCGCTGTCGGGAACAGCCGATACACCGGCGTTACCAATAAGCGGGTTGATTTTGTTACCTTCTTTCAGGAACAGGTTGATGATTTTTACAAACATGACCCCGCCAAAAGTGGCAATCACAAATGAAATGGCACCAAGGAGGAAAATACCGGCCGATTTCCAGGTTAAAAAGGTGGTAGCCTGGGTTGAGGCGCCAACTGTTAAACCTAACAGGATGGTTACAATGTCAATTAACGGTCCTTTTGCGGTATCGGCCAAACGCTTGGTAACACCACTTTCCTTTAACAGGTTTCCAAAGAATAACATCCCTAAAAGTGGTAAGCCGCTCGGGACAATGAAGGTGGTTAAAAGCATTCCCGATATGGCAAACAGTATTTTTTCTTTTTTCGATACAGCGCGCGGAGGTCTCATACGGATAAGACGCTCTTTTTTGCTGGTCAGCAACCTCATAATAGGTGGTTGTATAACCGGGACTAAAGCCATATACGAGTAGGCCGAAATAGCAATGGCACCCATTAAATCAGGGGCTAGTTTCGAGGCAATAAAGATGGCCGTGGGGCCATCGGCACCACCAATAATACCAATAGCACCAGCCTCGGTAGGGCTAAAGCCCAGGGCTAAGGCGATACAGTACGCGCCAAAAATACCAAATTGGGCAGCAGCACCTATCAAAATTAGTTTCGGGTTCGAAATCAGGGCAGAAAAGTCGGTCATCGCTCCGATGCCAAGGAAGATGAGAGGTGGGTAAATACCCTGTATTACACCAAAGTACAAATAGTTGAGTACGCTTCCGGATTCGTAGATTCCTATTTTGAAGCCAGGGGCAAAAGCAATGTTGCCGACAATAATCCCAAAACCTATGGGGATAAGCAGCATGGGCTCAAATTCTTTGGCAATGGCCAGGTAAATGAATATCAGACCCACTGCAATCATTGCCAAATGGCCAACAGTTAAGTTGGCAAATGCTGTGAATTGCAGGAACTGAGCCAGGTGCTCAATTACAAAATCAATAAAGGATGTGTTCATGTTTCAGTCTCCTTTATTATTCACCAATGGTGATTAAGACATCGCCTTCCATCACAGAATCGCCTTTTTGCTTGTGGATTGAAATTACTTTTCCTTCCTTGTCGGCTTCGATGTTGTTTTCCATTTTCATGGCTTCCAGCATTAAAAGCTTTTGTCCGCGTTTTACCACGTCGCCTTCTTTTACATACATTTCGAGAATAACACCAGGCAGCGGCGATTTAATAATACCACCACCTTTGGGGGCTGACGGGCTGCTTGTTTTGGCAACCGACGGATGCGAGTCGGTTGACGGTACGGCCGATTGGCGAACCAGTTTAGGGGTTTTAGTGGTTTTAATTTCTTTGCTCACTTCAACCTTATATTGCGTACCATTTATTTCAATTTCGGCAACATTATCCTCAATTCCAAGAATTTCGGTATCGTATTGGTTACCGTTTATGGTAAATTTGAATTTTTTCATAGGTTAAAATTATATGCGGGGATTTTTTCTTAACGTGTAAATTTTCGAACTCCACGGCGAATAAGTACGTGCTACTTTTTTGATGGTCAGCACTGTATTTTCTTCATCGTGCATTTCGGACTGATAGAGGTATAGCGCCATAGCGATTGCTGCGTTAATTTCGCCCGAAATTTCAACTCTTTCAGCTTTAGCAGCTGCCTCAGCTCCGGCTACTTTTTTCAGCGTTTTCCGATGGAAGAACGAGCCAATACCGCGGTAAACTAAAAACAACAGCGCTAATGCCAGAAATACCACCGACATGGCAATAACAACCATTCCGATACCGATGGGATCGTGTTTGACGAATTTTTCGCCGGCCGAAGCTTTGCGCGAGTGGTCGTTGTTTGAACCCGGTGTGGTGTGGTTGGTGAAAACCCATTCATTGGTTGCAGGCGTAACCCGAGCATAGGAGTTATTGGCTGCAAATCCGCCAGGGATTTTCATCTCGTCAATTTTGGTCCGTCCGTTGGCATCGTACAGGTAAATTGTTTTTCCTTCTTCCAGGATGAAGTTCAGGTGGAAAATTCCGCGGGTTGGTTCGTCGTCGGCAAAAAAGACGACAAAACTTCGTGCAGGAATCAGTGTTTCAGGCGAATCGTTCGGAATCCAGTATTTGGTCGGATTATTCGCGTCGTCGCTCAGGAAGCAACCACCAATGTTGATGTTGCTGTACGAGGAGTTTGTAATTTCGATCCAACCGCTCCGGTGGCCGAAATCGTCAACATAGTTCGAGTCATTGTATATCAAAACTTCGGAGAACCGGAAATCTGTGGCATTTTGCGCATGTGCCGGTTTTCCGATTGCAACAAGGAGTAAAACAATGATTCCGGCTATGATATGGTTATAGCTCTTGGTCATAAGCATTGTTTTACAAAGGTATGTTAGTGTGTTTTTTCGGTGGCATCACGTCTTTTTTTGTTGCCAGTGATTGCAACGCACGGATGACACGGAAACGCGTGTTGCGCGGTTCAATAACATCATCGATATAGCCGTATTGTGCAGCGTTGTAGGGGTTTGCAAATTTGTCTTTGTACTCCTCTTCTGCTTCGGTAACGAACTTCGTTTTTTCAGCTGGGTCTTCGATTTCTTTAATTTTCTTGCTTTGCAGTACTTCAATGGCGCCTTTTGGCCCCATTACTGCAATTTCGCCGGTTGGCCACGAGTAGTTGATGTCGCCGCGCAGGTGTTTCGAGCTCATTACACAATAGGCACCGCCGTATGCTTTACGCAGGATAACGGTTACTTTAGGTACCGTTGCTTCGCCGTAAGCGAACAGTAATTTTGCACCGTGTGTGATGATACCGCCGTATTCCTGAGCTGTACCGGGCAAGAAACCAGGAACGTCAACCAGGGTTACCAGCGGAATATTGAAAGCGTCGCAGAAGCGAACAAAACGGGCCGCTTTACGCGATGCGTTAATATCGAGCACACCGGCCAGGTAGTTGGGTTGGTTGGCAACAATACCAACTGATATACCATTGAAGCGGGCAAAACCAACGACGATGTTTTGTGCGTAGTTGCGGTGCACTTCCAGAAATTCGCCATTATCAACAATGGAGTGGATAACGTCTTTTACGTCGTAGGGTTTGTTGGGATTATCGGGGATAACCGAGTTTAAGGCATCATCCAGCCTGTCAATCGGGTCGCCGGTTTGAATCACCGGAGCATCTTCCAGATTGTTTTGAGGCAAGTAGCTCATCAGTTTGCGAATCAATACCAAGCCTTCGTTTTCGTCTTCAGCAATAAAATGGGTTACCCCCGATTTTGAACCGTGTACTACGGCACCCCCCAGTTGGGCATCAGTTACCACTTCGCCGGTTACGGTTTTTACTACTTTGGGACCGGTAACAAACATGTACGATTGTTCTTTGGTCATCATAATGAAGTCGGTAAGGGCAGGAGAGTACACTGCACCACCGGCGCAAGGGCCAAAAATAGCTGATATTTGAGGGATTACCCCCGAGGCCATAATGTTACGCTGGAAGATTTCGGTATAACCCGAAAGTGCCGTAACGCCTTCCTGGATACGGGCACCTCCAGAATCGTTAATGCCAATAAGCGGAGCCCCCATCTTAAGGGCCATATCCATTACCTTGCAGATTTTTTGCGCAAAGGTTTCGGACAACGAACCGCCGAAAATGGTAAAGTCTTGCGAAAATACATAAACCAAACGGCCATCAATAGTACCTTGCCCGGTAACAACACCGTCGCCGAGGAATTTGGTATTTTCCATTCCGAAGTTGGTACAGCGGTGTTGCACAAACATGTCGAATTCTTCGAAACTTCCTTCGTCCAACAGCAGGTCAATACGCTCGCGGGCAGTCATTTTGCCTTTGGCGTGCTGTGCGGCTATACGTTTCTCACCGCCACCCAACTTGGCTTCAGCCCGGAGTGCAATGAGATGCTGAATTTTATCTTGATTGTTCATCGTTTAAAATTGAAATGTTGGTAGATTTCCCGCTTATTCGCAGCATAATTCGGTTAGCACGCCTAAGGTTGATTTCGGGTGAAGGAAGCCAATGCTTAAACCTTCGGCGCCTTTGCGGGCTGATTTGTCAATCAGGGTAATGCCTTTTGACTCAACTTCGGTTAAGGCTTGGTTCACATTGTCGACTGCAAAAGCCAGGTGATGGATTCCCTGTCCTTTTTTCTCGATAAATTTGCCGATTGGGCCTTCCGGATCGGTCGATTCCAGTAATTCAATTTTTACATCACCAACTTTGAAGAACGCCGTTTTTACCTTCTGGTCGGCTACTTCTTCTACAGCATAGCATTTCAGCCCCAGTACTTGTTCGTAGTAGGGGATAGCTTCTTCCAAGCTGTTTACAGCAATTCCGATGTGTTCAATGTGCGATATTTTCATTATAATGAATAATTAAAGTGTTGAAAATAAATAGAATATATATAAACGAATGTATTGTCAAACAAAAAAGAAAGAACGACAGTTTTTAACAAATTGCTTAAATGTTCGAAAATTGAAGCAAAAACAGGGTTCTTATTTCTTTTTCCGGCTGAGATAAGCGTACCGTCGTTTTTTTAACAAGGCAAGCATACCCTCTCGGAATATGCTTGCCGCTGTATATTAATAGTCTTTTTTTACAAAGTGGAAATGTGATCCGAAACGTTCGAAGGCTGCTTGTTCCAGTGTTGCCCTATGGTCGGGGTGCGCTATTGAAATGAGCAGTTTGGATCGTTCCTGCAGAGCCTTTCCATATAAGTTTACGGCTCCGTACTCGGTTACAATCCAGTGCATGTTCGAGCGGGTACTTACCACGCCCGAGCCCGGTATCAGAATCGGGCTGATTTTAGAAATTCCTTTTTCGGTTACCGATGGAATGGCAATAATTGGCTTGCCGCCTTTTGAATAACCGGCACCGCGGATAAAGTCGATTTGGCCGCCAACACCCGAGTAATGCTTGATACCGATGGAGTCGGCGCAAACCTGGCCTGTCAGGTCGATTGCCAAAGCCGAGTTGATTGCTGTTACTTTGTCGAGTTGGCGGATTACGTTAACAGCGTTGGTGTAACCTACGTCCATCATGGCAACGCGAGGGTTATCGTCGATGAAGTCGTACAGCGCTTTGGTCCCCATCAGGAACGAAGCTACCATTTTACCTTTGTCAATGCTTTTGTGTTTCCCGGTTACAACCCCTTTTTCAACCAAAGGGAGGATACCGTCGGCAAACATTTCGGTGTGTACGCCAAGGTCTTTGTGGTTGCCCAACTGGGCTAACACCGCGTTTGGAATACCACCGATACCCATTTGTAAGCAGGCACCATCTTCAACCAAAGCAGCAACATTTTTACCGATTTGGACTTCAACGTCTGATAGTTCGGCCATACCGTGTGCGTACAGGTCAATGTTACACTCAACAAAAATGTCGATGTCTTCGATTGGGATCATGGCATCGCCGAAAGCACGTGGAACATTCGGGTTTACTGCGGCGATAACCACATCGGCTGTTTCTACGGCAGCCAGCGTGGCGTCAACCGAAGTACCCAGTGACACATAGCCATGTTTGTCGGGTACCGAACACATGATCATGGCCACGTTCACTTTTAAATAACCTTCGCGAATCAGTTTTTGGGTTTCGCTCAGGAACACCGGAATGTAGTCGGCATAACCGGCTTGTGTTTGCTTGCGTAAGTTTCCGCCCACAAAGAATTGCTCCGATACAAAAATACCTTCAAACTCGGGGTCGGCATAATCCAATTTGCCTTCCACGTGGATGTGTTGGATTTTTACATCGTAAAGCTCTCCGTTGCGACCACGATCAACCATCGGCTTAATGAGCGTATGCGGTGTCACAGCCACACTACTAAGATGAACACGGTCGCCGGATTTTATGACTTTTACAGCCTCTTCGGGCGTAACATATTTGATTTGTTTCATAATAAGAAAATGGTATAAATTGCTCTGAAATTTTATAGGTGTAAAGATAGAAAATTAGGGAGGTTGCCCTTAAAAACCGCCCTTATTTAAAACCGATTTAAAAAATCCTTTGTCCTATCTAAAATTAATGTTAAGAACCTGTCAAAGCTCATGTTTACAATATTTTAATAAGATAAAAAGATAATATAATCTGATATGCTGTTCGTGTTTAAAGGTTCTTGTCAATTTATTTACACGCCAGCTCCTGCTTGGGTAGGGCAGGGTTACACGCCAACTAAAGCATCAAAAGAATGGTTTTTACCAGGTTTCGGGTACCGGTTTCAATTTGGTCGATGGTTGCATCGAGCATGTAGCAGGGGGTAGTGACTACTTTGTAATTACGGTCGATAACCACTTCGCCATGCGTTGTCGAAACATGTTTGCCTCCCATTGATTTGATAGCTGAAGCTGTACCACTATCATTCCCGATAGTGACATCAACTTTGCCCAAAATTTTGGTGATAACCGCCGGTGCAATGCACAAGGCTCCAATTGGTTTTTGAGCTGCTGCTGTTTCGCGGACAGCTTTCTCAACATCGGGGTTAACCGAGCAATTTGTACCGTCCACAGCAAACGTACTCAGGTTTTTGGCAGCTCCAAAGCCACCAGGAAAAACAATCGCATCGAAATCGTCAGCTTTATACTCTTTCAGGTTTTTAATCTGGCCACGGGCGATACGGGCCGATTCAACCAAGACATTTCGGTTTTCATTCATCACCTCACCGGTCAGGTGGTTGACAACGTGATATTGATTTGTATCGGGTGCAAAAATGGTGTAGCACGCTCCTGCTTTGGCAATGGCAAGCATGGTGAGGGTAGCCTCGTGAATCTCGGCCCCGTCATACACACCGCAACCGGACAAGATAATGGCTATTTTCTTCTGATTGGACATGGCAAAATGTTTTTCTAAAAATAACGATTTCTACCGATATGAAAAAAGCCCAGGATATACTTTGATGGCACATGCGGGGCTTTTTGTTGATTTACAACCCAAAGCAGGAGCTGTACCTGTGGTTATTTAATATCGGCAAGGTTATAAGGTGTTTCCTGATACACATAGTAATTCAGCCAGTTAGTGAACAACAGGTTTGCTGCCGAGCGCCAGCGAAGTACCGGTTTTTTGTTCGCATTATCGCCGGGATAGTAATTAACCGGAATCTCAATCGGCAGGTTTTTCGACAGATCCCGCTTGTACTCATTGTCTAGGGTGAGGCGTGCGTATTCGGCATGGCCGGTAATAAAAAACTGGCGACCGTTTCGCGCCATTATCATGTTTACCCCCGAAACATCGGAGTGTGAGATTATTTTAAGGCCATCAACTTTTTCAATGTCTTTGGCCCTGACTTCGGTATGGCGCGAGTGGGGCACGTAATATTCGTCATCGAACCCGCGGAAAATAGGGATTTTATTGTCGGAAACCTGGTGTTCGAAAACGCCGAACATTTTTTTCTGAAGGTCGTATTTGGGTACCCCGTAAAAGTGGAATAACGCCGCTTGTGAAGCCCAGCAAATAAACAAGGAGGATGTAACGTTATTGACCGACCAGTCCAAAATTTGCCTGATTTCGTTCCAGTAGGTGACTTCTTCAAACGGAAGGTGTTCAACCGGGGCGCCGGTAATAATCATACCATCGTACTTTTGTTTTTTTACTTGGTCGAAGGTTTTGTAAAATTGCTCCATATGTTCGGCCGAGGTGTGTTTGTGCTCATGATCTCTGATTTTCATAAAATCAATTTCAATTTGCAACGGCGAATTGGACAGCACGCGCAGCAAGTCGGTTTCGGTGGTTATTTTCAGGGGCATCAGGTTCAGTATAATTAACTTCAGCGGGCGAATGTCCTGGTGCGATGCCCGTGTTTGGTCAATTACAAAAATGTTTTCCTGTAGCAACAGCTCAATTGCAGGTAACTTGTCGGGGATAGTTAATGGCATGTTTTAATCCTCATTTATTTAAATATGTCCGGGGCCGGAGCCCCGGACAATGCTGTTTCAAAATTCAAATTTTGGCCAATGCCTGCTCAAAGTCGGCAACAATATCGTCAATATGCTCCAAGCCAACAGAAACGCGCAACTGGGCCGGGTAAACACCGGCGGCCAATTGGGCTTTGGCCGACAATTGCTGGTGGGTTGTTGCTGCGGGTTGAATAATCAAGGTTTTAGCATCGCCAACATTGGCCAAGTGACTAACCATTTTCAGGCTGTCAACCACTTTTTTGGCTTCTTCAACACCACCCTTTACAATGAACGACAACATACCGCCTGCTCCTTTAATTAAGTATTTTTTTGCCAGTTCGTAAGTTGGGTTACCGGATAATCCCGGATAGTTTACGCTTTCAACTTTCGGATGTTTTTCGAGCCATTGAGCCAGTTTTAATGCGTTTTCAACGTGGCGTTCCATGCGCAGCGACAAAGTTTCCAAGCCTTGCAGCAACAGGAACGAGTTGAATGGGCTGATGGCCGGGCCAAAGTCCCGAAGCCCCTCAACACGGGCTTTGATGATGAACGCAATGTTGCCGAACGGACCGTCAAAATTAAAAATATCCCAGAATTTTAAGCCATGATAGCCTTCGGATGGCTCGGTGAAGCCGGGAAACTTGCCATTGCCCCAGTTGTAGTTACCGGCATCAATAATTACGCCTCCGATGCTGGTTCCGTGTCCACCAATCCATTTGGTTGCCGACTCCACTACAATGTTTGCGCCGTGTTCGATGGGGCGGAACAGGTAACCGCCGCCAGCAAAGGTATTGTCAACCACCAGCGGGATGTCGTATTTTTTTGCAACGGCAGCAATAGCATCAAAATCGGGGATGAGGAAGCCCGGATTACCGATGGTTTCAAGGTAGATGATTTTTGTTTTTTCATCAATCAGCGCTTCAAACGATTCAGGCTTCAAATCTTTGGTGAGGCGGGCTTCCAGTCCGTGTTTTTTGAACGAAACCTTGAATTGGTTATACGTTCCACCATACAAGTAGGGCGAGCTTACAAAATTATCGCCGGCATTGAGCAGGGTGTTAAAAACCAAGAATTGTGCTGCGTGCCCCGATGCTACTGCCAGCGCAGCCACGCCACCTTCGAGCGCAGCCATGCGTTGCTCAAACACATCGGATGTCGGGTTCATAATGCGGGTATAAATGTTGCCGAATTCCTTCAACCCAAATAAATTGGCTGCGTGGTCGGCATCTTTAAAAACGTACGAACTGGTTTGATAAAGGGGTACGGCACGCGAACCGGTTACGGGGTCGGCCTGTTGCCCTGCATGGAGTTGCAGGGTTTCAAATTTTAAGTCTTTCATCACGTTGTCTTTTAGGTATTTTGAAAATTTAGAAATCTTTTTTGTGAACTAGCCTGGGAAAAAGGTCCGGTGGATTTCCTGAATGGCTTTCACCTTATCGTTCTCGTCAACAACCAGGTAACTTACCAGGTCGGAAGCGCCCGAACCACTGATGACCACATTAATTTTAGCTGCGGCAACAGCAGAAAACAGGGCGGCCGAAATGCCGTGGTTTTGCTGCATCCCGTGGCCTACAATGGCAATTAACGAAACGCTTTCCTGCACTTCGAGCTGACTAACCGACGGTAAATCGAGCTCGTGCGCCAGTTTTTTTACTTTGGCAACCGAGCTTTTATCAATGATGATGTTGATGCTGGTTTGCGCCGTGATTACCGAGCGGATATTGACATGGTTTTTGTTGAAAGCACCGGTAACTTTGGCCAGGATGCCCGGTTTAAAACCAACGCCGGGCCCATTCAGTTTTAGAATGGCAATATCGTCGGTATGGGCAACGCTCTTTACCACGTGGGGCGCAACAATGCTTTGCGAGTTTATTTTGGTGCGGAGCAGTTTTTTGCCATCCTTTAAATCGTACACCAAAATCGGGATGTGTTTATCGATAAGCGGTTCAACTATGCGCGGGTGAATGCCCGAATAGTTGAAATAAGTGAGCTCCGACGCTTCGGCATAGGTAAGGCTTTCAATGTAACCGGCATTGGAAACAAAACGTTCGTCGGCCGATTTGAAAGGCGTCCCGATTTGCCAGAGCTCCAAGCGGCCGCTATCAAGTACCGATGCCAGCGTTGCCGCCGTATAGTCGGCTGCACGGTCGCCAATCCGGGCAATTTTTCCACCTTTGGTTACACCGTACGAACCCGGTATTATGGTAATTGCGCCAACGTTAAGGGCCCGGATGTTTTTTTCGGTTTCTTCAAGCTTAACGCTCGCGCTACCAAATTCGTCACTCACCGCAAAACCAATTTCTTCGGGATACAGAATGGTTGGTTCCAGCTGGTTACAACGAAGTATTTCGTGCAAAAGCACAGCGGCAATCTTTTCGGCAACCGACAAAACCTGGTCTTGCAGGGCGGGCGAGAAGTCGCCGGTATAGTGAATGCCTTTTAGCAAGATGGCCAGTTTTTCACTTTGTGCTTTTAATTCAGCAGAATCTTCAATCCCGTAAACTGCTTTTATTTTTTCAAGTTCAATTTGAACCTGTTCAATAAGCAAACCGGGGTTTCCCGAGGGGCTGCTCAGGTTTTTAATTCCTTGCGAAAGCAATTTTTGAATCGCCTTGGGGGCTGATATAACCAGGATATGTTTGGAGCCGGGTTGTGCAATCAACTTAACCAAACTTTCCAGTATAAGCGGTTCATTCAGGTTATTACCGCTAAACCTGACAATACATTCGGGCATAGCCACTGTTTTTTAATAAAAAATGGGATACTGAACACTTGGATTTGCACGCCTTCAAACCATACCCGACGGGTACCGCATGAAGGCTATCGCATGCACATAGACATGGATGGCGTAAAAACAGCTGCAAGCGCCATAGGCATGTTGCTTGTAAACGTAGTGTATGTGTTGCTGTTAATCATCCGGGTTCGGTGTGTTATAATGGACACAAACCTAAAAAATAGTTTTAAGAATCCAAAGGCCTTATCTCGAAAAACGAAAAAGATAAGCCGAAAGACCGTTTATTTGAACTCATTTCCGGCTTTTTCTGCTGTATTGAAGGGGAATTAATTTGGCGGGAGATACAGTTGCATAAACATGAATTCGAGCGAGGCATCGTCGATTGGGATGTCCATCTTCAGGTAACTTGCTTTTTTGTTGTACGGAAAAAATACCTTGCCCGACAGAGAGTAGTTCGGTTCGAGCGTAGATTTGCGAACACATTCGTTTTCCCATGCGGCTTTTTGTTGGCTTTGGTTGTATGCCCCCGCCTCGGCCATATCGCCGGCACCGAGTGTGGTAATCATTATCGCATCGGTTAGGGGGTAAACCAGGTTATCGTTGCGCGGGTTGGCATCGCTGGTGAGCAAAACATTGGTAACAATACTGGCCCCAATACCGAGAAGTGTTAAGCCAAGCCGGTTTTTCGCAACCTTTTCGTTCCGGTTGATCGATTGCTCCAGCTCGCTTATTTTTTGCTCCGGGTCAACGGCTGCAAACGCTTGTCCGGCCAGCGGGTTCATTTTCGCATCAAGCGGAAGGGCGGTAAATTGAGTGGGTTCAACAAGCAAGGGCATGTTCGATTGGTTGATAATGTTGAAATCGAACCAGTAATAACCATTCTCAATCCGATCGAAACCAACTTCGTAGATGATACCGTATGTCGAATCAACAGCCATTTCCTCACCCGATTGCCATCGTTCTATTTTATCTTTAGGTTGAAGTTTAACCAGGTTTTGCGTGGTGCAGGACCAAAGCAGCACCATTGTTAGCAGGGTGGGTACTAAAGCCGAATGTTTAGCTATCATCGCATTTGTTCTTTTTATTCTGTAGGGCTCAAGTTTTGTGCCAATTCTTCCTCCGTTTTCAACAAATTTTGCAACACTACCGAGGCAATGTGGCAGCCAAAAAGCGGCGGCATGTACGAGATGGTACCAACAGCCGACTTTTTATTACGCCCTTCTTCTTCGCGAACACGATCTTTGTCCACTTCCTCGGGCGAAAACACAACTTGCACGCCTTTGCGGATGCCCAGCTTGTAAAGCCGTTTGCGCAACATGCGGGCCAGTTTGCAATTGTATGATTTGCTGATGTCGGCGCTTTGAACAAGGCTGGGATCGAACTTGCCACCCGCGCCCATAGAGCTTACAATGGGGATGTTGCGCTGAACGCTGTGGTAAATAAGAAAAGTTTTAGGTGCCAGGGTATCAATGGCGTCTACGACAAAGTCGAAGTTGGCCGATTCCAGTATTTCAACCATCCGCTCATCTTTCAGGTATTCGTTAATCACTGTCAGTTCAATGGCTGGGTTGATGTCGCGAAAGCGGGCGGCCATCATTTCGGCTTTGGGCTTGCCTTCGTTGCTGATTAGGGCTGGTAATTGCCGGTTTCGGTTGGTCATTTTAACCACATCGCCGTCAACAATAGTCATTTTGCTAACTCCGGCGCGGCAAATTTGTTCGGCGGCATAAGCGCCAACGCCACCTAAACCAACAATCAGCACATGTGCATTTGCCAGTTTGGCCACTCCTTTTTCACCCAGCATTAAAAGGGTTCTTTCCTGCCAGTTCTTCATTTTAAAAATATACGTTGAAAATTTTCTGCAATTTGCCCCTGTAGTTCTTCCAGGTCCATGTTGAGCAATTCGGCGGCAAAAGTATAAATACTTTCAATATCAACGGCGGTTGTATCGGTTTCGAAAAACAGGCGCGACAAGGGGATTATACGAAGCGACTCGTTTAGTTTCGGGTTGTTATTAAGAATGGCCTTGCCAATAGAGAAATAGATATCCTGTTTTAGCAGTTGCCGGCTGGTGGTACTATTGCCGTTGTAGCCATGCAATACCCACGGCACCCGGCTTTGTAGCTGCCGTTTCAGCAACATCAACTCGGAGAAGGTCCTCACGGCATGTAAAATCAGGGGTTTTTGCAATTCGTCGGCCAACTTAATTTGGGGCCTTAAAAAATTGGTTTGTTGTTCCAGCGGCGTTTCAATATTGCGGTCGAGGCCGCACTCGCCAATAGCCAAAATCCGGGGGTGGTTTGCCATGTGGTATAAATCGGCAATCCAGGGAGTGCCGGTGGCTTCCTGCAAGTTCCAAGGGTGAAGGCCAACCGAGTAATAGTGTGTTTGGCCGGGTGCAAACGGATGCAAAACCGATTGGTTAAGCAAACCGCGTTGCCCTGCCGGAAGGGGCGTGTGTGTATGCAGGTTTATTGTTTCCAATTGTTTTCAATTTTAGGCCGAAGTTGATAAAAATTAAAAACAAACGAAAACCGCAGGCTTCTAGTAGCAGTTAAACCGGTGCAGGGCCAGGGCGAATTTGTTTTTCAGTTTTATCAGCTTTCCGTTTCATCTTCGGGGCTGTCATCGTCTTTGTTTTTTCGCTTTTTATTGGCCGCCTGACGGCGTTTTACGTCGGCATTGCTTTTCAGCACAATTTGTTTTACAACAAGGGCAAACTCGGTACAGGCCTCTTTATTTGGCACCCAGTCGCCGTTAATGTAGTCAATCAGC
Source organism: Mangrovibacterium sp. (assembly GCA_047972415.1). Lineage (GTDB taxonomy): Bacteria > Bacteroidota > Bacteroidia > Bacteroidales > Prolixibacteraceae > Mangrovibacterium. The sequence continues at coordinate 128 of JBKEAN010000225.1, read as the reverse complement.
CGTTTATTTATGTCGTCAATTAGTTCCAGTTTTAGCTCGGTTGCGGTGGCTGCTTTATTTTGTTTGGCTGTGAGGGCGCCAAAGTTGGCTTGTGCCATTTCAAAGTCGCTTTGGGCTTCTTTTAGCGC
>JBKEAN010000224.1:0-1851 GCA_047972415.1 Mangrovibacterium sp. | reverse complement strand
GGAGCTGTACCCGCAGCTGTAAACCTCTGTAATCTTTCTGAAACCCCAGCCACTGTCCGCCGTACGGCGGATGGGAAGGCATCAGGAAGAGAGGTGAGCCAGAAGACCTGCCAATTTTTTTTCGAGTATTAACAATAGCTTCGGGAATAAAGCTGGTGAAATAGTGTTAGCACGTATTTTCCACAATTTTATCCTAAGCTCATATTCTTTTAAAGAAAATGAGAAGGTTTTTTCTGACCGTCGGTATTTGGGCATTTGCTTGCGGGCTACTTTTAGCCCAAACGGAGCAGTTTGCCGATTCGATCCTTTTACACGAGGTGGCTACTTATGCCCCTTACAAAAAATACCAGGCCGGCGCGAAAGTGGAGTCTATTTCACCGGTTCAAGTGCAAATTATGCAAGCCGGGAGCATCAATGATCTGCTTTCGCGCTTCACCCCAATCTACCTGAAATCGGATGCCGGCGGTTTGGCAACCATTCGCTTGCGTGGAACAGCACCCGATCATACCTCCGTTAATTTTGGCGGCATCAACATTAACTCGTTGACGCTTGGACATGCCAATATGACCAGTGTTCCAATGTACTTATTCGATAGCGTTGACCTGCAATATGGTTCATCGTCGGCGGTGAACGGTTCAGGGTCGATTGGAGGTGCCCTTTATCTGGGACTGCAATCGAACTGGACCAAGGGTCAACGGATTCAAGCAACTACTTCAATCGCTTCGTTCGGCGAACAGCTTTACGGCACCCGGGTATATCTTGGCAATGGCAAATTCGAGTCGGTTACCCGACTGTACTATTTTACCCGCCAAAACGACTTCGATTTTGACTACGCACCCAATAAGAAAACTTACACGCAGCGCGGCGCAGCTATCGAAAATAAAGGTTTGTTACAGGAATTTAACTATCGCTTCAATACGGATGAAGCGCTGAAAACGGCTCTGTGGCTCGAGCATGACTGGCACGAGAAACAGCCTGAAATGAGTTCGAGTATTGCCGACAACCTGGTTGTTGAAGATCTGGATAACAAACATATCCGCTTTTGGTCTGAATATCAGAACCGCCGGCATGCACTGGAATATAAAGCAGGTTTAGGTTTTGTGCATGATGCGCAGGTTGACGCCGGACGGACAGCTCAAACGATCAGAACCGATCGGGTGGTGGCCGAAATCGAAGCGCGGCAGGATTTGCGCAAAACCCTGGGGTATAAGTTTGGTGGCAAGTACGAATTTATTAAGCCAAGCGTTTATTCATACTCAAGCGATAGGATTGATAATGAACAGAGAGGTGACCTTTTTGCTTCGGGTTTTTACAGTCCGTTCACGAGGATGAAATTCACCATCAACTTGCGCCAGCAATTCGTAAGCAAGTTCACGTCGCCTTTTACACCATCGCTTGGTGCTGAATGCCGGTTGCTGAACACCGGGTTTTCTGTTCTGAAAGCAACGGCAAATGTGGCGAGCAGCTACCGTATCCCAACTTTCAACGACCGCTTTTGGGGTGATCAGGGTAATCCCGATTTGAATCCGGAGCGCGGCATGAACTACGAAATGGGACTGCAATACCAATATTGCTCGCACTGGCTCCAAAGCGATTGGAAACTGAATGCTTTTTATATGGATGTGAACGCCTGGATTGAATGGCGGCCAACACGTGCGACTGGCGCTTGGGTTCCCGAGAACCGTTCGAGGGTAGTGAGCAAGGGTATTGAAATACAGGGAAACAAGGATCTGTTTTTGAATGATTTCAACCTGAACCTGCGCATCAATTACAGTTTTAATCCAACCGAAATCAAAGAAGATTCGCTGTTGTCGCTCGTCGGTAAACGACTGATCTATACACCTGATCATT
>JBKEAN010000223.1:0-10511 GCA_047972415.1 Mangrovibacterium sp. | reverse complement strand
GGGTTGAGGCGGTAATTAACGGCCACCACCGCAAAGCCCTTGTTCGTCCACTCGTCGGGAATAAATTTTTCGCCACCGGTAATACCGCCGCCATGAAACCACACAAGGGTTGTAAACCCAGGCTTGTTTTCGGGGTAATACACATCTAAGCGGCAACGCTCCTGCATGTAAGCATCCAGCGCGGTACCCTCGCGGTACAAAATATTGGTTTCGGTTTTATATTGAATTTGCGCCTGCACGGAGCCCCAGCACGCCAAAAACAGGAAAAGCACGAAAGCTGCGCGGTAAATTGATGCCATACGAACGAGCGGTTGGTTTAGACCGTTGAAGATAGAAAAGTTAACGGAAACGAAATAGCAAAAAAGCACCCGAAACGCCGCAACGCGCAATTTGCTTTCAGACAAAACCCGGGGCACTGCCCCCCGAAGCGAGGAACCCGACAATTACACCACTTACACCAACTCATTTAGGCTGATAAGCATCTCGTCCGGGGCGAAGGCCTGTCGACCCGGTTTCCGGCTTCAAAATAAAAATGAATGGCAGTTGCCGCAGTTTCTGGCTTCCCGTAATTGCCGGCAAGCAATCGCCGCAGTTTCTGGCTTGCCGTAATTGCCGGCAACAAATCGCCCCGGTTTCTGGCTTGCCGTAGTTACCGGCAACAAATCGCTCCAGTTTCTGGCTTGCCGTAGTTACCGGCAAGCAATCGCCCCAGTTTCCAGCTTCCCGTAATTACCGGCAGCAAATCGCCCCGGTTTCTGGCTTCCCGTAATTACCGGCAAGCAATCGCCGCAGTTTCTGGCTTGCCGTAGTTACCGGCAGCCTGTCGCCCCGGTTTCCGGAGGGGGCGTTTTTCTGCTTTTCTGTTTTTTTTGAAGATTCGTTTCTAGCCGCTTAGCCCGTTTGGCAAATTTTGGGTTTAGCGCACCGCTGCGGACTGCGCGGGCAAATGCCCTTCAAGCCAAACCCAGCGTGTTTGTGGCGGCGTATTTTGCCGGCGGGTAGTGTACAAGCTAGCCCTGCCGGCACCAAAAACTAAGTTTACCGGGTGCCGGCATTTGCGTGGCCGTGTTGCCAGGGCCTAAAAGCTTTGCATACGGTGCAGGCGGTAGTATTGGCCCTGGAGCGCCAACAGCTCGTCGTGGGTGCCGGTTTCGGCAATGCGGCCTTCGTGCATGACGCAAATGAGGTCGGCATTTTTAATGGTGGATAAGCGATGTGCAATGACCAGCGAAGTGCGGTTTTTCATCAGGTTTTCGAGTGCTTCCTGAACCAGGCGCTCCGATTCGGTATCCAAAGCCGAGGTGGCTTCGTCGAGAATGAGGATGGACGGGTTTTTCAGTATGGCGCGGGCAATGCTGAGGCGTTGGCGCTGTCCGCCCGAGAGTTTGCTGCCCCGGTCGCCAATGGGGGTGTTGTAACCATTTTCGGTTTCGATGATAAAATCGTGGGCATTGGCTACTTTGGCTGCTGCCACTACCTTTTCGATGGTGGCGTTTTCGACCCCAAAAGCGATGTTGGCAAAAATGGTATCGTTAAACAGGATGGCTTCCTGGTTTACATTTCCCATCAGTTCGCGCAGGTCGTGTATTTTCAGGTCGCGAATGTCGGTCCCGTCAATTTCAATGGCGCCTTCGGCAACGTCGTAAAAGCGGGGTAAGAGGTCAACAAAAGTGGTTTTACCGCTTCCCGACTGGCCAACCAAGGCCACGGTTTTCCCTTTGAGGATTGTCAGCGAAACATTGTTCAACACGGTTTTCCCGTCGTAAGCAAAGCTCACGTTTTTGTATTCGATTTGCGAATTGAAGTTTTCGACTGGTTTGGCGCCGGCTTTTTCGCTTATGGTAACGGGCGCTTTCAGTATCATGTCAATCCGGTCCATGGCTGCCAATCCCTTCTGGATACTGTACAAGGCGTTTGAAAAGGCCTTTGCCGGGTTAATAATTTGGTAGAAAATGCCGATGTAAGCAATAAAGGTGGGGCCGGTAAGGTTACTGTTGTTTCCCAGGATGAGCGTACCGCCAAACCACACCACAATAACAATGACAATGGTACCCAGGAACTCGCTCATGGGATGGGCCAGCTCGCGGCGGCTCATCAGGCGGTTCATGGTGCCTTTATAATCGTCGAGTTCGTTATCGAAAACTTTACTCATTTTTTTTTCGGCGTTGAAGGCTTTAATGATGCGCAGCCCTCCCAGGGTTTCTTCGAGCACGGTAAGGATGATGCCCATTTTGTCCTGCCCTTCGCGCGAAAACTTTTTCAGCGACTTGCCTACCCGGCCAATGATGAAGCCGGCTACGGGTAAAACCAGAAGGATGAAAAGGGTGAGCGTGGGGCTCATCAGGAGCATGGCAACCAGGAAAACGATTATCAGCACGGGGTTCTTCAGAAACATATCCAGCGACGACATGATGGAATTTTCAACCTCGGCCACGTCGCCGGTTGCGCGGGCAATAATATCGCCTTTGCGTTCGTCCGAGAAAAAGCCCATCGACAAGCTTAACACCCGGGCGTAAAGTTGCTGGCGGATGTCGCGTACCACGCCATTGCGGATATGCACCGCCTCGTAGGCGGCCAGGTAAGCAAAGCCAACTTTCAGCATGGTCATCAGAATAATAAAGATGCCGACAAACAAGAGCGTGTAGCCCGCCCCGTGTTCGGAGCGGATAGCCGTAACGTAGTAATACAGGTTATTTTTTACAACCGAGAAATCGATAGCCCAGGGTTTCAGGTCGAAAACATCTTGCGACTGCCCGAAAATAATCTCCAAAATGGGGATCATCATGGCCATCGAAAACACGGCAAACACGGCCGACAAAATATTAAAAAGGAAATTGAGCAACATCCTGCTTTTGTACGGCGGGATGAAACGCCTCAGGATATTAAAAAAGTCTTTCATTGCAAACGTATTAGTTAAAGGCGGCAAGGCCCCGCAAACCACCGGCAAAAGCCCGGAATTAAAAAATCCCGGTGTAATTTTGAGGTGTAATGGTTTTCAACTCGGTTTTTAACGCATCGCTTATCGCCAACGTATCAATAAATTCGTGTACTACCTGCTGGTCAATTTTTCGGTTTACACGGGTCAAATCGCGCAAGGCCTCGTAGGGGTTGGGGTAACCTTCGCGGCGCAGTATGGTTTGAATGGCTTCGGCCACAACCGGCCAGTTATTCTCCAGGTCGGCACCAATGGCAGCCTTGTTCAGCAACAGTTTATCCAGTCCGCGCATGGTTGAGCTAATTGCAATGAGCGTATGCGCCAGCGGCATACCAACGGTGCGCAAAACGGTGGAGTCGGTCAGGTCGCGTTGCAGGCGCGATACCGGCAGCTTAGCCGCCAAGTGCTCCAAAAGGGCATTGGCCAGGCCCAGGTTTCCTTCCGAATTTTCAAAGTCGATGGGGTTTACCTTGTGGGGCATGGCCGACGACCCCACCTCGCCTGCTTTAATCTTTTGTTTGAAGTATTCCATCGAAATGTAAGCCCACATGTCGCGGTCGAGGTCGAGCAGAATGGTATTGACCCGTTTCAGCGCGTCAAAAATAGCGGCGTGGTTGTCGTAATTGGCAATTTGCGTGGTGTATTGCGCACGTTCCAGCCCCAGGTATTTTTTCAGGAAGTGGTTGCCAAATGCTTTCCAGCTAATTTCGGGATAAGCAATATGGTGCGCGTTAAAGTTTCCGGTAGCGCCGCCAAACTTGGCATCGCAGTTAATGCCGCGCAGCTGTTCCAGTTGCTTTTTTATACGTTCTGAAAACACGCGGATTTCTTTTCCCAGGTTAGTTGGCGATGCCGGTTGCCCATGTGTTTTGGCCAGCATCGGAATAGCTTTCCACTCGTCGGCCAGTTCGTCCAATTTATCAACCAAATCGTTAATCGCCGGGAAATATTCGTAATCCAGCGCATCGTGAATTGATTTGGGAACAGCCGTATTGTTAATGTCCTGCGAGGTCAATCCAAAGTGAATAAATTCTTTGTATTGCTGAATGCCCAGTTTATCGAATGCCTCTTTCAGAAAATACTCCACGGCTTTCACGTCGTGGTTGGTTACTTTTTCAATGTCCTTAATGCGTTGGGCATCGTCCAGCGAAAAGCCCGAAACAAGCTGGCGAAGAGCGGAAAACAGCTGTTGGTTAAAGCCTGCCAGTTGCGGCAGGGGCAGCTCGCACAGGGCAATAAAATATTCGACCTCAACAAATACGCGGTATTTAATGAGGGCATATTCTGAAAAATAATTTTCGAGGTTGGAAACTTTCGACCGGTAACGGCCATCAATGGGAGTAATTGCAGTCAGTAAATTCAATTCCATGTTTCTAAATTTTCGAGGGGCTAAAGTTAGCAATTATTTATTTTCGGAATAACGAATTTAGAGGAGCCCGTCCCGTGCCCGGCCTTTAAAACCCGGCATCAGAAAAATTAGTCGTGCCAAAAAATCGTTACATTTGGCTTCAACTAAAAAAAACGAATGATGAAACCAGCCTTCATGTTCACTTTCCTGCTTGTTTTTTGCGGATTTTTGGCGCAACAAACTGCCGGACAAACAAGCCCTGAAAAGAAAAAACTGGTTTACAAGCTGAATATAAAAGACAACATCATGCCAAAAACCTGGCGCGATACCCAACATGCTTTTGCCGAAGCCGACAGCCTGAAAGCCGATCTGATGCTCATCCACATGAATACTTACGGCGGCACAGTGCTCGATGCCGATTCTATCCGGACCAAAATACTGAACAGCCCCATACCGGTTTACGTATTTATCGACAATAATGCCGCCAGTGCCGGTGCACTTATTTCAATTGCCTGCGACAGTATTTACATGCGCAAAGGGGCCAGCATTGGCGCGGCAACCGTGGTAAACCAAACCGGCGAAAAAATGCCCGACAAGTACCAGTCGTATATGCGCTCCATTATGCGGGCAACGGCCGAGTCGCATGGCGGCGACACGCATATAAGCGGACAGGACACCACGTTCCATTGGTTCCGCGACCCCAAGATTGCCGAAGCAATGGTTGACGAGAGCGTGTACATTGCGGGTATTATTGACACGGGCAAAGTGCTGACTTTCACCCCAACCGAAGCCATTAAACACGGGTTTTGCGAAGCGATTGCCGAAAACGTTCCCGAGGTACTCCAGCAAATTGGGGTAGCCGACTACGAGTTGGTGGAATACACCCCCACGTTTATCGAAAAAATTATTGGTTTTTTGGTCAACCCCATTGTTTCAGGCCTGCTAATTATGGCCATTATTGGCGGTATTTATTTTGAAATGCAAACCCCGGGCATCGGCTTTCCGTTGGCGGTGGCGCTTCTGGCAGCTATTGCCTACTTTGCCCCGCTGTACCTCGAAGGGCTGGCTGCCAACTGGGAAATCCTGTTGTTTATAGCCGGTATCATCCTTATTGCGGTGGAGTTGTTTGTGCTGCCAGGGTTTGGCATTCCGGGTGTCGCGGGCATTATACTGGCCATTACAGGGCTGGTACTTAGCCTTATTGACAATGTAGTATTTAACTTCGAGGGTGTTTCGCCCCAACGCATTTCTACCGCCATCACAACCGTTTTGCTGGGGCTTTTCGGAAGTTTCGTTTTCAGCCTTATTTTCAGCCGCTATGTATTTACGGCGCGAACCGGCTTTTTCAGCAAAATAGCACTGCAAGCCGAACAGGATCCGAAGGCTGGTTATGTTGGAGTTGACACCAGCATTAAAAAACTGAATGGAAAAACCGGACTTGCGTTTACGGTGCTTCGTCCCTCTGGCAAAGTGCAAATTGACGGCAAAATTTACGATGCCGTTTCTAATTTGGGCATGATTGAAAAAGGTGAAGCAATCATCGTTGTAAAAGACGAAGCAGCGCAATTGTATGTCGAAAAACTGGACTAAACCCGCTGTTTTATTTGGTACGACAGTAGTAGTTTGCGGTAACTAAACATACCGGAATACGCCAATTTTTAAAGTCCAAACTTCGTTTGATTAGACACATAGGTTGAAAATGATTAAGTTTGTATCAAACAGAATTAAATGAAAGTACCACATCCAATACCATATCAGGGCAGTAAAAGAAACCTTGCTGCTGACATTTTGAAATTCTTCCCTCAAAAGATTGACCGGTTAATTGAACCATTTGCCGGTTCGGCTGCAATAACTATTGCTTCGGCGTATTTTTTTAAAGCTGATAAATTCATTGTTAATGATATAAATGAGCCGCTAATTAACCTATGGGATAAAATTGTAAATGAGCCCCAAACGATAATTAGTGATTATCACCATATCTGGAATAACCAGCTCGGCAATGAAGAAGAATATTATTATCAGATTAGGGATAACTTCAATCAGACGAAAGAACCAAAATACTTATTGTTCTTATTAGCTAAATGTGTTAAAGCAGCCGTTAGATATAATGCAGAAGGTAATTTTAACCAAAGTCCTGACAAAAGAAGAAAGGGGCGTTTACCTGAAAATATGAGATACGATATTTTAAACGTATCCAATTTATTAAAGGACAAAGTAGCTTTTTATTCCTTCGATTATGAAAAGATATTGGATATGGCAACAGAAAAGGATTTGGTATATATGGACCCACCATATCAAGGCACTGCAAAAAACGGTGGATTTAGGTACATGGAAAATCTTAACCATGAAAATTTTGTGATTTCGCTCTATCAGTTAAATAAGCGAAACATTCCGTTCATTTTAAGTTATGATGGTCGCACAGATAATAAAACTTACGGTGAAGAGCTTCCGAAAGAACTAAATTTACACAAAATTGAAATAGATGCAGGCCGTTCTTCAATTGCAACATTGCACAGCCGGAACGAACGAACTTACGAAGCGGTTTATATCTCTGATAATTTAGCTTCAATTTCACATATAAATAAACGGATAAAATCAGTTTCTATTAAGCAGCCTTCACTGTTTGACATTGTATGAAAAAGTATCCAAAAGAGTTTTTAAAACTTGCTGAATCAATAACAAATAAAAGAGCAAAAATTGTTATTGACCATATTTTGAAACATGGTTTTATCACAACAGAAGATTTGGAAAAAACTTACGGTTATAGTCATCCGCCAAGAGCAGCAAGAGATGTTCGGGAAGCGGGGATTCCTCTTGAAACGTTTAAAACAAAGTCGGCTGCTGGCAAAGCAATTGCCGCTTACAGATTTGGAGACCTTTCAAAAATCCGTAATAATCGTGTTGACGGGCGTCAAGTATTTTCAAAAGAGTTCAAAAAATCATTATCAGACGCGAATAATGGACATTGCTATATTTGCAATGGTAAGTTCGAAGAAAGATATTTACAAGTTGACCACAGAGTTCCCTATGAGATAAACGGTGATGACGAAAATTTTCAGCAAAACATCAACGATTATATGTTGCTTTGTGCTTCATGCAATAGGGCAAAATCATGGTCTTGCGAACATTGTGAAAATTGGATTGATTCAAAAGATATTGAGATTTGCTTAAAGTGTTATTGGGGCAGACCTGAAGATTATGACCATATCACCGTAGAAAAGATTCGCCGACTTGAATTAACTTGGCAAGGAGTTGAAGTAAATTTCTTTGAAGCGTTAAAAAAGGAAGCTGAAAAAGGTGAAATCGCACTTCCAGACTATGTAAAATCCTTGTTAATTAACCATATAAAGAAGGTAAAGAAATAAAAAACAGGGTACAACGTGTAAATTTATAGTGGGCTCGATCGTGCGCGGGGACTGGTCCTTGCATCAATTTTTTCGTTCTATCGGGCTGAAATTGTACCAAGAATCTACGACAAAAGCCTACGCAACCAACAAATCAATTTTCCAATAAAGAAACGGCCCTAATCCGAAACAATTCTACTTTTATTTTGCTTTACTGGTAAAACAAATTAGTCATGGTAGATTTCATACTGAAATATTTCAACGAATTGCTGTACCTGCTTAACGAGATGGCCCCCTGGCTACTGCTGGGCTTGGTGTTTGCAGGTGTTCTGAAAGTTTATTTTCCGCAGGACAAAGTGCAGAAATATATGGGTAAACCAAATACAAAATCGACGGTGAATGCGGCACTGCTGGGTGTTCCCATGCCCTTATGCAGTTGCGGGGTAATTCCAACAGGCATTTCGTTTTTTAGGAACGGTGCCTCCAAAGGGGCCACCAACTCCTTTCTGATTTCGACCCCGCAAACCGGTGTCGATTCTATTTTTGCCACCTACTCTATGCTCGGTTGGCCGTTTGCCGTGCTGCGCCCGATAGTTGCCTTTGTTACCGGCATTGCCGGCGGAATGCTAACCAACTGGCTGGTGAAAGACAAGCCGGTTGTAAAAGCTGAGCCCAACGTTGCCCCTGCTCCCAACTTTGCGGGCTTTGCATTCGACAAATCGGCCGCAGCACCAGCTAACCAAAGCCTGTTAACTTCGGCCAGACCAGCCACCGCTACAAATGGCAACAAGGCTTCGTCAAGTCCTTTGGCCGAAACGCCCAAAGGCAATCGATTTTTGCAGGCCGCCCACTATGCTTTTATCGAGTTGCTGCAAGATATTGCCAAATGGTTGATCATCGGCTTTCTGATTGCCGCGCTGATTTCAGTTTTATTACCCGACGATTTTTTTACCCTTTTCAAAGGGCTTGGACTACTGGAAATATTGGTGGTTTTAGCCGCCTCGATCCCCATTTATGTTTGTGCCACCGGCTCCATCCCCATTGCTGCAGTGCTGCTTATGAAAGGCGTTTCGCCCGGGGCTGCACTAGTATTTCTAATGGCTGGCCCGGCCACCAACATGGCTACCATTTCGGTTATCGGGAACACCATGGGCCGCAAATCGCTACTGGTCTACCTGGGCACCATTATTGGCGGGGCTATTGTGTTCGGACTGCTGGTTAACTGGCTTATTCCGGCCGATTTCATTTTAAGCAAAATGGTGCATATTCACGACGGCGAGCACCACATGCTGCCCTACTGGCTCCAAATTGGTTCGTCGGTGGTGTTGGTTGGTTTGCTGATTATTGGCTATTTTTACCAGCGCCGGGAAAGCGCACATAAAACCACCAAAGCAATGGAATTTAAAACACTTAAAATTGAAGGGATGACTTGCTCGCACTGCGAAGCCAGCATTACCCGCAACCTGTTGAAACTGGACGGTATTGACGAAGTTGTTGCCAACAAAAACACTTCGGAAGTAAAAATAGCCGGTAAAAAAATCGACCTAAAAGCCGTTGAAAAAGTAATTGCCGAAATTGGCTACCACTACAAAGGCGAAGTAAAATGAAGCTCATCCAGTTTGGGTTGATTGTATTGAGCCTGGTCCCCTGTTTGGCTACGTTGCTGCTGGGCTACCAAACCATGCGGGCCGGGTTTAGGTTGATGGGCAGGCCGAGCATCGGCGCTCCGTTCTTTTACGCCGCAAAAGCGGGAATCGGTTTTGTTTTCGCTTTTCTGCTGACTGCCGCCATTGTTCCCGGCTTCTTTTTGAAGTTCCCGCTATTGCTTCAAACCGAAATTGCCGAAGTTCAAAAGCTGCTCGCACTCGTGTTTCTGCTTGCCGGAAACCTGTTGCTGTTGCCGGCCTACTACACCATGAGTATTTTTACCCGCGTTGGCCTGCCAACTTCGGAGCATGTATTACAAACCAGCGGTGTTTACCGCATCAGCCGCAACCCCATGTACACCAGTTTCCTGTTCTTTTTCCCGGCTTGCTTTCTGCTTGTTCCCTCGCTGGTGCTGGCGCTGCTGATGGCTTTTATTTTAATTGCCCACCACTTCATTATCCGCAACGAAGAAGCTTATTTGGAATCGGCCTTTGGCGAGCAGTACCGGGCGTATAAGAGCGGTGTTGCGCGATGGTTGTAAACTGCGGCAGAATTCCCCCTCGAAACTATTCGAACGGGAGCAGAAATATTATGCTTTACTCTAATAGTTTTTTTATTCTTGCTTTAATGTTTTCGTAGGTCAAATTAAGTCGTTGTTTTGCATTGTTTGTTAATAGTGATGTATGAGCCATTGCATCTCTAATTGGTTTATATTCTCTTGCATCTCTTGACAGTCCTGCTTGTTTCTGTGGGTCAACCTTTTCAATTAGATTTGCTAAATGGTCCATATCTAAATAAGCAAGGTCATCATTTGACTGTCTTAAATCGAAACTTAAATTTGCTGTATTCTTGTTAGTCAATTCTTTATTTCGCATTTTGTCACTTTCAGATTTAGCTTCTGGAGATATTGTGACAGGTTTGTGAGTAAGCATTCGCTAAACCCCGTATATTTTTCCTGCCAATGAGTTTTTAAGTTTGCTGTGGACCAAAAATGAAACAGAGATGCTCAATGCTCAAAAATTCCTGTCGATTTATCATGATTACCTGGCTTCGGGGCTGACTGTCCGGGATTATTGTGCCAACCAGCACATGAACGAGGCCCGGTTTTATTACTGGCAAAACAAACTAAAAGACCAGCTGCCGGCCAAACGAGGATTCGTTCCGGTTGTTTTCAATCCCAGGCAGCAAACTTCTGCTGTTCCCTTTTCCTGCGCAAACAAACAACATCAACACCCCG
>JBKEAN010000222.1:0-2427 GCA_047972415.1 Mangrovibacterium sp. | reverse complement strand
TAGAGTACATCAACCTGTTGTGGATCCGAAGAACTCCCAATCGTTTGAATAACCCGGTAAGACCCACTGCTTTTATCAATGACCTGCACACTGATAACGCCACTTTTGTTCCTCTTTTTCCTGACATACATGGACTAAAAGTACCCAAATTCATCATTGGGACACCCAAAACGACTCATGCCAATCCATTAAGTATTGGTTATAAGAAACTTAACTATTAATCATATTAAAAACGCGGAAGTCAGGAAAAACCCGCAGGGCGGGTTAAAACCTGGCAGGGAACACAGCCCCATGCGCAGGACAGGAAATTTTGCAGCAGGGAAGGCTGCCCTGCTGGCAGGATAATATTTTTACCAGCAGGGAGCTTTCTTTTTTAAATCACCTTCAATTCTTTTCCAACTTTAATGAAGGCTTCAACCGCTTTGTCGATATGCGCCGTGGTGTGTGCGGCCGACAACTGTACGCGGATGCGGGCTTTGCCTTTAGGTACTACCGGGTAAACAAAGCCAATGACATAAATGCCTTCCTGCAACAGCTTGTCGGCAAATTGCACGGCCAACGGCGCATCGTACAACATCACCGGTACAATGGCTGTTTCGCCTTTTACCAGATCGAAACCGGCATCCTGCATTTTACGGCGGAAGTAGTTGGCATTGGTCATGGTTCGGTTTTGCAGTTCCGACGAGCCCGTGAGCATGTCGAGCACTTTCAGCGTGGCGCCAACGGTAGCCGGGGCCAGCGTGTTCGAAAACAGGTACGGGCGCGACCGCTGCCGCAGCATTTCAATAATTTCTTTACGGCCCGATGTGCAACCGCCGTTGCCGCCGCCCAGCGCTTTTCCGAAGGTGGTGGTAATAATGTCGATTTTGCCCAGCAAACCGAAGTGTTCGGCCGTGCCGCGACCGGTAGCGCCAATGTAGCCCGAGGCGTGCGACTCGTCAACCATCACCAGTGCGTCGTATTTTTCGCACAAAGCCACAATTTCGGGTAGCTTGCACAGGTCGCCGTCCATCGAGAAAACGCCGTCGGTAACCACCAGACGGTATTTAGCGGTCTGGGCATCCTTCAGGCACTGCTCCAGCTCGGCCATGTCGGCATGTTTGTAACGAAAGCGCTGCGCCTTGCACAAACGTACCCCATCGATTATGGAAGCGTGGTTCAGCTCGTCCGAAATAATGGCCGAGTCGTCACCCAGCAGCGGCTCAAACACCCCGCCGTTGGCGTCGAAAGCGGCGCAATACAAAATAGTGTCTTCGGTACCCAAAAATTCCGAAGTTTTTTGTTCCAGTTGTTTATGAATGGCTTGTGTGCCGCAGATAAACCGCACCGACGACAGGCCGAAACCCCAGTGGTTCATCACATCCTGGGCTGCCTTTACCACTTCGGGGTGGTTGGCCAGCCCCAGGTAATTGTTGGCGCAAAAGTTCAGCACCTCCAGGTCGTTGCCAACGCGTATGCCGGCACTTTGCGACGAGGTAATAATACGTTCGGTTTTGTACAATCCCTGTTCTTTCAATTCTTCCAGGGTCTGTTGCAAGTCGTTTTTAATTTTTCCGTACATGGTTTAAGCTTTTTATTCTGAAAACAAAAATAGAAGGTTGGAGCTGGATAAAAGGTGATAAATCGCATTCCGGTACCGGGCTTTCGTACCTGTTTTACGTTAAAAATTGAATTCCAATTGGTCGTCCAGTAGGCGAAAACTCAGGCGGTGGTGGGGCGAAACCCCCCATTGCTCAATTGCCCGCCGGTGTGCCTGCGTGGGGTAGCCCTTGTTTTTGTCCCAGGCGTAGTGCGGGAACTGTTGGTGCAAACGGTTCATCAGGTCGTCGCGGTAGGTTTTTGCCAACACCGATGCCGCCGCAATGGGCAGCAGTTTACCGTCGCCTTTTACCACGCAGGTGTGCCCAATTCCGGGGTAGGGCTTAAAGCGGTTTCCGTCAATCAGTAAATGTTCGGGTTTAGGTTGAAGTTGATCAACGGCCCGGTGCATGGCCAGAAACGAAGCGTTGAGGATGTTGATTTCGTCAATCTCGGTGTGGCTCACCAGGCCAACGGCGAAGGCCAAAGCTTGTTCTTCAATGATGGGGCGCAGCAGGTAGCGTTGTTTTTCGCTTAGTTGTTTGGAGTCGTTCAGCAGCTCGTTTTCAAAATTGGCAGGCAAAATAACGGCTGCCGCTACCACTGGCCCGGCCAGGCAACCGCGCCCGGCCTCGTCGCAGCCGGCTTCAACCCGGCCTTCCTGAAGAAATAAATCCAATGCCTTTTGTCTCATTTCAAGCTAAATTGAAAGGTAAAAATAGTGGAATTGTTGGATAGTTGAAATGTTGCTGCCGATAACCGGAACAGCAAACCGTAGCTCAACCAGCCGTTTCATTAAGCCTTGTTTTCTGTTACTTGTGTAAGTCGATGGCGATTATTACTTCGGTG
>JBKEAN010000221.1:0-16177 GCA_047972415.1 Mangrovibacterium sp. | reverse complement strand
GGTACCCGCCGGTTTTAAACCCGAAAACGATTTAATTAGCTATGTGCGCTGGACCGTGACCAACAAAGGGAAGAAGGCACAAAGCTCGCAGATAGGCTTCAAGCTAATGTCGTTTAGCGCCGACAAGGCCGACAGCGAAGATGAAAAGGAAACCAAAAACTTTTTGAAGCACAACGGCTACTGCACCCCTTGGTACGGAGCCCAGTTTATGAACGAGGCCGATTTTATGCGCAACAACAGCGATATCAAAGTCGAAACCAACACCGTTTATATCGCCAACCATTTAGCTCTTGTTTGTCCGGGGCAGTTTGACCCGCGCAAAGGGGTCGATGCCGCCAACGAATTTGCACAAAGCTTTGAGTTGGCACCGGGCGAAAGCCGCCAGTTTGTGTTCCGCATTCCGGTAGTGCCGGTGCTGCCCTCCAAAATTGCCGAAACAGGCATGCTGGTGCCAAGCGATTTTGATGCGTTGAAAGGTGAGCTGATAAGCTTTTGGAATAAGGAACTCAGTGCCGTAAGCCGCTTTAGCGTCCCCGAAAAAAAGGTAATGGACATGTACCGCATGTCGTATTTCAATTTACTGATTGCCCGTGACTTGCTTCCCAATAAAGTGGATCTCATACAGCGTTGCAACGAATTTCAGTACGACTACTTCTACGTACGCGACAACGCTTATTTTGCCCGCGTGTACGATATGCTGGGTTTGCCTCAGGTGGCCTCGAACATACTTCAGCCTTACTTTATTTACGATGCCGAAGGGAACCCGATGCAATTCCGGGATCGCACCGGTATTTACAACAAAAAGTGCGACGACTACTGGGGACAGGTATTGTGGGCATTTGGCGCCCATATACAGCAAACCGGCGACACCGCACTGCTGAAAAAAGTGTATAAGTTGCTGCCCAACCACATTAAAGAGTTTGGCTTGGCTGTGGAAAAAGATGCCCGCGGCCTTTGGCCCGAATCGTGGCCTTACGACAACGAACACATAAACGGCCATTACACCGGCCACAGCTTTTGGGCCATATTGGGATTGCGCTACGCCGTGCTGATGGCCAACGAGATGGGCAACAAGACGGATGCGGATGAGTGGCAAAAGCTGCTGGACAAATACCGAAGCAATTTTATGAAGGAGCTGAAAGAGCTAACGGCTAAAACCGGAGGTTACATTCCGCCAGGCATGGATAATCCGGCTGACGGCTTCGACTGGGCTAATGCCTCGGCAGGTTTATATCCTTTTGAGGCCATTGATAAAAACGATCCCATGGTTCGCACCACCCTCGAGACTGTTCGCAATTACAACTTTCAGGAAGGCGTGTCAACCTACAGCGGTGCCAACGCCTGGGTTGCCAAGGGATTGGCCTTAAGCGGAAAAGATTTCCCTGCCGACCGTGGACTTCACCATTACGAAACTTTTTACGTAACCAACGGAAACCTGGTCATTGGCGAGCAGGAAAAAGTAGTGGAAGATTTGTACGCGATACTGGTGCATACCAGCAGTACCCACGGTGGTTTTGAGTGGCGCCCAACACCCTGGGGCAACCGCAGCACCGGAGTAAATCGCCAACCCCACGGCTGGATGGCTGCACGCTACATTGAACTCATCCGCAATATGCTGGTGCGCGAAGAAGCGAAGGATGTTCACCTGATGTCGGCCATTTCGCCCGAGTGGCTGAAAGAAGGCAAGCAAATTGTGGTGGATAAAGCCCCGACTTATTTTGGCGAAGTCAGTTACACGCTGGATGCCGCCAAAAACAGCTTTACGGTGAACCTGAACAACCACTGGAACGACAAGCTGGGCAAGGTGTATTTTCACCTACCTTGGTTTATAAGCCCCGAAACGGTTTTGCTTGACGGGAAAAGCGTGAGTGCCGACAACGGCGTCATCAGCCTGCCGAAAGAGGCCAAAAAAATAAGCGTGAGCTGGAAGAAGCGCCTGCCCCTTGCGCTAAGTTTTGAACGTGGCGTGGATATCTACCTGGACAAATACTACAACAGGCCTGCCCATGCCGATTATGTACATTTGTTCCCCGAACTGTCGGCTCCAGGTTTTGCTATCGACCGAAGCACCAACACCATCGCCCTGTTCAGCCCCGACAATGTAGCTACGGTCTATTACACCACCGATGGATCTGAACCAGGCGCCGCATCGGCCAGCTATAAAAAGCCTGTTCAACTAAACGGCGTGGCCCTTGTTAAAGCAATTTGCATTGATGCCAATGGGGTAAAGAGCGATTGTAAAACTATTCAAATCAATTAATCGAACAATGAAATTGAAACGAATTGCATTTAGACGGGGCGCATGGATTGGCCTGATGCTGGCCGCAGTAGTGGCTTGTACGCCCAAGCAAAAGCCGGCCGAACCGGAGGGAGAGAAGCCGAAACCAAACATTATTGTGTTTTTTACCGACGATCAGGGCTACGGCGACCTGAGTTGCTATGGCGCTACCGATCTGAAAACCCCGGCCATCGACAGCCTGGCCAGTAGTGGCATCCGCTTCAACCAGTTTTACGTGGCTTCTACGGTTTGTACCCCTTCGCGGGCAGCTTTGCTAACCGGAAAGTACCCCGTACGCGTGGGATTGGATAAGGAAGTGATTTTTCCGTACTCCACCCATGGCTTGTCACCAGCGGAAACAACCCTGCCCGAGCTGCTGAAACCACTGGGCTACGTTACCGCCTGCATTGGCAAGTGGCACTTGGGCAACCTTCCGGAGTACCTGCCCAACAACCAGGGATTCGATTAGTACTACGGCGTACCCTACTCGAACGATATGGATCTCTACTATTATGCCGAAAACAACTACCAGTCGCCACCACTGCCGGTCTATCTAAATAAAGACTTGATTAAGGAAGGACCCGACCAAGACTCGCTGACCTGGATGTGGACGCAGGGTGCGGTTGATTACATTCATAAAAATGCCGGCCATCCCTTCTTTTTGTACCTGGCGCACAACATGCCGCACGACCCCTGGCACGCTTCGGCAAATTTTAGGGGAAGCAGTGAGCGTGGTTTGTACGGCGACGTCATTCAGGAGATTGACTGGAGTATGAGCCAGGTGATAAAGGCCTTGAAGGACAACCACATTCTGGACAACACCATTGTTATTTTTACATCAGACAACGGACCCAAGCTGGGCATGGAGCATGGCGGCAGTGCCGGACCGCTGCGCGGTGGAAAAGCAACTACCTGGGAAGGCGGTATGCGGGTTCCGGGCATCGTATCCTGGCCGGGTACCATTCCGGCAGGCATTAACAGCAACGAACCCATGTCAACGCTCGATCTGCTGCCTACGCTGGTGGAAATCGCGGGTGGTGAGGTGCCCGACAGCCTGGTGCTTGACGGCCGCAACGTGCATCAGTTTTGGTTGGATCCCGCTCAGCCGGTAGCCGCTAAATTCGACCTGCTGTACTATGGCCGCGATGGCGCACTGGAAGCCTACACCGATGGGACATGGAAGTTGCACCGGGCCAAGAATCTCGGTTGGAATGAGGCCAAACAAGGTCCCTTCCCCCTTAGCTTGTATAAACTGGCCGACGATATTGGCGAGACCAATAACCAGGCCGGACAGAATGCCGAAATGGTGAGCAAGTTGCAGGAACAAATGAAATTGGCAAGCGACCCGGTTCGTCCGGAAACGAAATAGCTGGTTGTATTTCGTTGATGAACTTCCGGTACCCGGAGGAATAGTGATTGAGAAAGGTTGTTTGAAGAAATTAAACAAAACAGCAACTCCCAAACTATCTGTCTGATAGTTTGGGGTTGCTGTTGTTTTTGACAGTCTGCCTAAATCGTTTATCTCTCTGGCTTAAAACAGTCCGTCAACCGACAAGTAGCGTTCGCCGGTGTCGTAACTAAACGTAACAATGCGCGAACCTTTGGGCAGTTCGGATATTTTTTTGGCAACAGCTGCCAGCGATGCACCGGACGAAATACCTACAAACAAGCCTTCTTCTTTTGCGGCACGGCGGGCATAATCAAAGGCTTCGTCTTTCGATACCTGGATTACACCATCAAGCCATTCTGTCTTCAGGTTTCTGGGGATAAAACCAGCACCAATTCCCTGAATCGGGTGAGGGCCCGGCGCTCCGCCACTAATTACAGGCGACAGTTCGGGTTCTACGGCAAATACTTTTACATTCGGATAGTTGGCTTTTACAACTTCGGCAACCCCCGAAATATGTCCGCCTGTGCCGACACCGGTTATCAGGTAGTCGAAACCATCGGGCAGGTCGGCCAATAGTTCGCGGGCGGTGTTTTTGCGATGGGCTTCAATATTGGCTTCGTTGTCGAACTGCGAAGGAATCCACGAGTTCGGGTTTTCGGCAGCCAGTTCTTCGGCTTTGGCAATAGCCCCTTTCATCCCTTTTTCTTTTGGCGTTAGTACCAGCTCGGCGCCATAGGCGGTCAGGATGCGGCGGCGTTCGATCGACATTGACTCGGGCATTACCAGTATGAGCTTGTAACCTTTTACTGCGGCTACCAAGGCCAGCCCGATACCGGTGTTCCCCGATGTTGGTTCAATCAGTAAAGTGCCGGGCTTAATTTTTCCATCGGCTTCGGCTGTTTCAATCATCGATAGTGCAATACGGTCTTTAATGGAACCTCCGGGGTTTGTTTTTTCGAGTTTTACATACACTCGGTAATCAGCAGGAAACAGACGGTTTACGTGGATTAGTGGCGAGTTGCCAATCGTTTCTAAAATAGTGTTGAACTTCATAGTTTCAATTTTTATCGAATTTGCAATTAAAAGTTTCGGGTACAAAAAAAGCCTTCCCAAATCGGGAAGGCTTGCTGTATTGTTTGCTGTAAAATTTCACATTAACGATGACACATAGCTTCCCCGCTTTGTATTTTCATACAACAACACATTAAGCTATGGAAGTAAGTGCGTTTCATCGTTGCAATTATTATTTGGAACAATTATAGATAAAAATCTGATAAAAGTCAAGTTTTTCGAAAATTAATTTCGATAGCGCAGCCATTTTATAATTTCTTTGAAGCTGGCTTTCTTTCCATACATCAGTATTCCAGTACGGTATATTTTACCGGCAACCCATATTACCCCGACAATAGACACCACTAAAATACTCATTGACAGGAGTAGTTGCCACACCGGTACACCGAAAGGTACACGCACCATCATAATAATGGGTGATGTAAAAGGAATCATCGAAGTCCAAAAAGCCAGTGCGCCTTCAGGGTTTTTAACTACCGGGAATAAAATAATGATGGCGAAGATTAGCGGCAATGTTACAGGTAGCATCATTTGCTGCGCCTCTTCGTCGTGGTCAACTGCCGAGCCAATGGCACCCATCAGCGACGAATACAGCAAGAATCCGCCAAGGAAAAAGAAGATAAAACTTCCGGCAATTAACGGTAGGTTAAGGCTTTCCAATTTTTCGAGAACCTGCAAAGCCATCTGCTGTTGTTCGGCTTGCAGTTCGGGCGAGGCTGCAATACCAGGGGTATTCATCAGGTTTTGGCTGTTTTCGATGCCTGTGGGCGTTCCTGTATTTCCCGAAAAAGTTTTTACGCCGGTGGCAATGGCTGTTCCGATAACTATCCAGAATAATAGTTGTGTGAGCCCTACCAGCCCGATACCAACAATTTTTCCGAACATGAGTTGCATGGGTTTCACCGACGAAATAATCACTTCCACAATCCGGCTGGTTTTTTCTTCCATTACACCGCGCATCACCATTGTGCCGTACATAAACACGAACATGTAAATGATAAAACCGGCGATGTAGCCAACCCCCATAGCAATTTCGGTCGAACTTTTTACAGACTCGCCCTTATCGCCTACTTTAATAGTTTCCAGGTTAATGTGGGTACTGGTAGCGGCCAGTTGTTCTTCCAGGTCGGGTATGCCCGATTCTTCGATGACCCGCTGCTTCTTGTCGCTTTCAATCAGTCCCTCCAGCTTGTCGTCAATCATCGATTTAATATCAATGGTCACCTGCTTGTCCGAAAACAATTGGGCTCGGTTGGCGCTCAGTATGTTAGGCGGAATAAAAAGCAGGGCATAGTATGGGCTGGTTTTTATATCTTCCTTCGCCTTCAGGTATTCTTCTTCGGGCATAAAACGAAACTTGGTGTACTCGGTATTTTCCAGCCGGCCCAGAAAAATCCCGGTACCGTCGTACACGCCAATCGTCCGTTCTTCTTTATCATCTTGCATGGCCAACCAAGCTGGTAAAATGGTGAACGCAGCAAACAGGAAGGGAACCAATAAAGTCATTACAATGAACGACTTTTTACGAACACGGGTCAGGTATTCGCGTTTCAGTATCAATAGCGCTTTGTTCATGGCTTATTTGTTTAGGTTGGCCTGTTGTACAACTTGAATAAATACCTCATTCATGCTTGGGATAACTTCGCGGAAGGCCGAAATATCAATCTGCAAGCTTAATTTTTGCAGCACTTCGCGGTTTGTTTCACCATCGGCTTTGCGAAACTTTACACGCTGGCGGTTGCCGTGTATTTCCTGTTCGAGCAGGTCGAAACCGTTGGCGGAAAAACTGCCGTTCAGGCTGCCAAGTTGTGGCGTTTCAATTTCGTAAACTCCCAGTTTATAGCGTTCTTTTACTTCGTGGATATTGCCGTCCAGAATCTTCTTCGATTGATTGATTAGGGCAATGTGATCGCAGATTTCTTCAACCGAAGCCATGTTGTGGGTCGAAAAAATAATAGTGGCACCTTTTGCTTTCAGTTCAAGGATTTCATTTTTCAGCAGGTTGGCGTTAATTGGGTCAAATCCGCTGAATGGTTCATCGAAGATGAGCAGTTTGGGTTCGTGGATGACTGTGGTAATAAACTGCACTTTTTGGGCCATCCCTTTGGAGAGTTCTTCCACTTTTTTGCTCCACCAAGCCTGTATCTCAAATTTTTCGAACCATTTTTTCAGGTTCTTCAAAGCGTCCTGCCTCGATAGTCCTTTCAGCTGGGCCAAATATAAGGCCTGTTCGCCTACTTTCATTTTTTTGTACAGCCCACGCTCTTCGGGCAGGTACCCAATGTACTGGATGTCGCTTGCTTTAACCGGCCGCCCCATAAACTCGATCTTGCCCGAGTCGGGGGCCGTAATTTGGTTAATAATACGGATGAGGGTGGTTTTTCCGGCTCCGTTTGGGCCAAGCAGCCCAAAGATGCTTTGTTCCTCGACGTTGATACTCACGTGGTCGAGTGCCCGGTGGCCGGCATAATCTTTTACAACCCCGGTTGCTTTAAACAATTCGCTCATGTTTTGTTTGGTTTTGTTTGCCTGTTTTGTTTTCTGTTTCAGGTTGAAAGCCAAAAATACAAAAACTAGGGTTCAGTATCCGGCCGAATCGGTGAAATGGTGCAAAAACAAGGCGAAACGTGGCTGCCCATTTCAATTACAGCAGTTCGAATTTATGTTTTGGTAAACGAAAACATCCTGCTTTATGGTCACGTAAAAAGCCATAAAGCAGGATGAACGGATAAGCGGGAACACATGTTCGCTTCAGAAGCTTAGTCTTTTTTTACAGCAGTTTCTTCTTTTGGTTTAATAATTGCCGACAACACGATACTCCCAATCAGTACAAATCCAATGAAGTAAAGTGAATAGGCCGGTTTAAAACCAATATCGTCGAGCCAGCTGTGGAACAACAATTTCAGCCCAACATATATCAGCAGAATGCTTACGCCATAACTTAAGAAACGGAATTTATCGACCATATTGGCTACCAGGAAGAACAAAGCCCGAAGCCCGATAATGGCGAAAATGTTGGAAAAGAAAACCACAAAGGGATCGAGCGATACCGAAAATACAGCCGGTATTGAGTCCATGGCAAACAGCAGGTCGGTAAATTCGATAAGGATAAGCACAACGCAAAGCGGCGTAAGGAAAAGTTTACCGTCGGCCCGGAACCAAAATTTATTGCTGTGATATTCTTTCGAAATGTTGAAGTGGCGCGACAGGTAACGCACAATGGCATAATCGTGCGGGTCTTTGGTTTCTTCGTCTTTCTTAAACAGAATTTTACCACCTTGGAAAACCAGGAATGCCCCAAAAATCAACAACAACCAATCGAAACGGTGAATTAATGCTGCCCCTGCAAAAATGAAGATGAAACGGAGGACCACTGCCCCCAAAACACCCCAAAACAACACGGTTTTATAATTTTCGAGCGGAACTGAAAAGCCGCGAAGAATCAATAATATCACAAAAATATTGTCGATGGATAAGGTTTTTTCGATAAAATAACCCGAAAGGTAAGTCATCGACATGTATTTGCGGTATTCACCCAACATACCTTCAAAATTGTCGGTCTTAAATTTTAGCCCCGGGGCATAGCGGGAGCTTACTTCGGCCAAATGTTCGGGTGTTTTTATTCCATGCAGCAAGTGGCCCCATTCGTGCAAAAAGAAATAGAACAGAAGCGCCAATCCAATCCATACCCCCGACCATACAAAAGCCTCTTTACTGGACACTACGTGCGAGTTTCGGCCAACCCACAGCAGATCAATCATTAACACAAAAACAATAAGAAGCAAAAAGGCTCCCATTAAAAGCAATTCAGGTGCAATCATTTTAATTTTTTAAGTACTGAAATCAAAAGCAACTATTCTTTAGACGGGCTAATTTACACGGGTAACGCCACCCGACACGACAAATTTCATGGCCTCGGCCGGTGGCATGTCCATGCGTTTAACAGCCGTTGTTTCTACCATATAAAGTTCGCCCGAGAAATTGTACGAGTGCGGGAAGTAAACAGCTACCATGCCAGGCATGTTGAGCTCGTCGAGACTTTTTTGGGTCAGAAACCCGATTTTCCACAGTTGGTTTTCTTTGTTAATACACACCAGTACTGGTTTGTTGAATTTTTTTTCCTTTCCAACAAAAGCCGAAAACAAATCGACCAGCGAAGTGTAAACCACCTTTAGCAATGGAGCCCGGTTGAGCAAGCGTTCCCAAATCCGTTTGAAGGGATTGAAAACAACAATTTCGCCAATAAAACCGAGTAACGTAATCAGTAATACAATAATCAGCAGTCCCAGGCCTGGTATTGTGTGTCCGACCCAGGACTCGATTTGCGGGCGCAGCAAGCCATCGACAAAATCGAAGAGCATGAAAATAATGTAGCCGGTTATAACCAGCGGGGCTACAAACACCAAACCCTGCATGAAATAAGTCACCAAGCGTTTCATGGCCTTTTTTTGTTTTTCGTTGAATTTGGCGCAAAATACAAAATCTGAGCGAGCTTCAGTTTAAGCCAATCTTATTTTACAGGCTTTTCGGGCTGGTCAAAAAATGTATTGATTTTATCTGGTTGAAGGGCTTTTATTTTTGGATGAGTTGTCGTATTTTGCTAACGTATTAATTATGTGGTATTTCAATTTTTCATTTAAATATAATCTAACATTTAATTGATTGCAGTATGAAAAAATTAGTAGCAGAGTTTATTGGTACATTTTGGTTGGTGTTGGGCGGTTGCGGAAGTGCCGTGTTGGCAGCAGCATTCCCCGAATTGGGGATTGGGTTTGTAGGGGTATCCCTGGCTTTTGGTTTAACTGTTTTAACAATGGCTTATGCAATTGGCCATATTTCGGGGTGCCACCTGAATCCCGCTGTTTCTATTGGCTTGTGGGTGGGTAAACGTTTCGAAACAAAGTTGTTGGCACCTTACATTATTGCCCAGGTATTGGGGGGTATTGCAGGTGCTGCCGCGCTTTACGCTATTGCCAGCGGTAAACCCGGTTTTGAAATGGGAGGCTTTGCCGCAAATGGTTATGGCGAACACTCGCCGGGTGGCTACAGCCTGATGGCTGCCTTAATTTGTGAAATTGTAATGACTTGCGTATTTGTGATTATTATTTTGGGAGCTATCCACAAAAATGCACCACAAGGTTTTGCCGGTCTTGCAATAGGTTTGGGGCTCACATTAATTCACCTCATTTCAATTCCGGTAACCAATACATCGGTTAATCCGGCACGAAGCACCAGCCAGGCTTTGTTCGTAGGCGATTGGGCTTTGGGCCAGCTGTGGTTGTTCTGGGTAGCCCCAATTATCGGTGCGGTAATTGCAGGGCTTATCTTCCGCTACCTGGCACCTGAAAAAGAAGGTGTTAATATTGACTAGTAGAAAAGGGTATAAAAAAACCGCCTATTTTAGGCGGTTTTTTTATGTTGGTTGGTAGCCTTAGGCTTTGTATTCGTCCCACGATTTGATGGCAATATCTTCCATTTGGTATTTGCAAATGGCGTAGATAAATGCACTGGCTACACGGGCATTGGTAATCAGCGGAATGTTGTAATCGATTGATGCGCGGCGGATTTTGTACCCGTTGCTCAATTCCCGCTTCGTATAGTTTTTGGGGATGTTGATAACCAAGTCGATCTTTTTATCTCGCAGATAATCAATGGTGTTTGGCTGCCGATCCTCTTCGTCTGGCCAGTGCAGCATGGTCGATTCGATGTTGTTTTCGCGCAGGAACCGGTGGGTGCCTTCGGTTGCATAAATGTTGTAGCCACGCTCGGCTAACATTTGCGCGCTGGTCAGCAATTCGATTTTCGACCGGGCTTGGCCCGACGAAATCAGGATGTTTTTCTTCGGTATTTTATAGCCTACCGACAACATCGACTTCAGAATGGCTTCGTAAAAGTTCTCGCCAATACAGCCTACCTCACCGGTTGACGACATGTCCACGCCCAAAACCGGGTCGGCATTCAGCAAACGGGCAAAGGAGAACTGCGGTGCTTTTACCCCCACATAATCCAGCTCGAATAGTGACTTATCGGGCTTGGAGTAGGGGGCACCCAACATAACCTGTGTGGCAATTTCAATCAGGTTTATTTTCATCACCTTCGATACAAAGGGGAAGCTTCGCGAAGCACGCAGGTTACATTCTATGACTTTAATATCATTGTCTTTAGCGAGAAACTGCATATTGAATGGACCCGAAATTTCGAGAGCCTTGGCAATTTGGCGCGAAATTTTCTTAATGCGGCGAATGGTTTCCACATACAGCTTTTGCGGCGGGAATACGATGGTGGCATCGCCCGAGTGTACCCCGGCAAATTCCACGTGTTCGGAGATGGCATAGGCTACAATCTCGCCCTTGTCGGCTACCGCATCAATTTCAATCTCTTTGGCTTGCTCAATAAATTCACTAACCACAACCGGGTGTTCTTTAGATACATCGGCAGCCATTTGCAGGAAGTGCTCCAGTTGGTCGTGGTTGGATACCACGTTCATGGCGGCGCCCGACAGTACGTACGAAGGACGGATGAGTACCGGAAAACCAACCAGTTCGATGAATTTGTAAATGTCTTCGATGCTGGTGAGCTCGTTCCATCGGGGCTGGTCAACACCAATTTCGTCGAGCAGGGCGCTGAATTTTTTGCGGTCTTCAGCATTATCAATTTTTAAGGCCGAAGTTCCCATAATCGGCACCTGTTGGCGGTGAAGCTTCATGGCCAGATTGTTCGGGATTTGGCCACCCACCGATACAATCACCCCTTTGGGCGACTCCAACTCGTAAATATCGAGTACACGCTCGAAGCTTAATTCGTCAAAGTAAAGGCGATCGCAGGTGTCGTAGTCGGTACTGACCGTTTCGGGGTTGTAATTGATCATCACGGCACGCAAACCTTCTTTGCGAATGGTGTTGATGGCATTCACCGAACACCAGTCAAACTCCACCGAGCTGCCGATGCGGTAAGCGCCCGAGCCCAGTACAATTACCGATTTTTTGTCATTCTGGAAGTCCACATCATTTTCCGAACCATTGTAGGTCAGGTAAAGGTAGTTGGTTTGCGCGGGGTACTCGCCGGCCAGGGTGTCAATTTGTTTTACAAAAGGAACGATGTTTTTGGCTTTCCGGTATTCCCGAACCTTCAGCAGGCCATCAGTCATCTCGCGTCCGCTGGTTTTCAGCACCAGGCGAGCAATCTGAAAGTCAGAGAAACCGGCTTGTTTTACATTCCTCAACAGCTCGTCGTTTACTTCTTCCAGTTCCGACTTGGTATTTAATTCTTCTTTTAAGGCGTAGATGTTATGCAGCTTTTGAAGGAACCAACGATCAATTTTTGTTTTTTCGTAAATCTGATCGATGGTGTAGCCTTTGTCAAAGGCAGCAGCTATAGCAAAGATTCGACGATCGGTAGGGTTACTCAGCTCTTCGTCAATCTGCTCAATGGTAATTTCTTCTTTATTGCCAACAAAACCGTGCATGCCCAGGCCAACCATGCGGATACCCTTTTGGATGGCTTCTTCGAAGCTTCGGCCGATGGACATAATTTCGCCGACCGATTTCATGGAGCTCCCCAGGTTTTTGGACACGCCACTGAATTTATTCAAATCCCACCGCGGGATTTTACAAACAATATAATCGAGTGCCGGCTCAAAGCAAGCTGTGGTTACCTTGGTTACCGAGTTTTTCAGCTCGTGCAAGCCGTAACCCAAGCCCAGTTTGGCTGCCACAAATGCCAGCGGGTAGCCGGTTGCTTTTGATGCCAGGGCCGATGAGCGAGACAAACGGGCATTGACCTCAATGACCCGGTAGTCTTCCGAATGCGGGTCGAGGGTGAATTGCACATTACACTCGCCAACTACACCAATGCGACGAATAATCTTGATTGCTATTTGGCGTAGTTTATGGTACTCAGAGTTCGACAGGGTTTGCGAAGGGGCAACCACAATGGACTCGCCGGTGTGAATACCCAGCGGGTCGAAGTTTTCCATATTACACACGGTGATGCAGTTGTCGTATTTGTCGCGAACAACTTCGTACTCCACCTCTTTCCAGCCTTTTAGCGACTCTTCAACGAGTACTTGTGGCGAATACGAGAAGGCACTTGCCAACAGCTTATCGAGTTCCTTTTCGTTGTTACAGAAGCCCGATCCCAGCCCTCCCAGCGTATAGGCGGCACGAACAATGATCGGGAAGCCCAGCTTTTCGGCAGCGATCCGGCCTTCGGCCATATTGGTGCAAGCGATGCTACGGGGGGTAAGTACATCAATTTCGTGCAGGATTCCGGCAAAAATTTCGCGGTCTTCGGTGTTGATAATCGATTGCACTGGCGTACCAACCACCTGAATGTTGTATTTTTCCAGAATTCCCTGACGGAACAGGTCCACACCGCAATTCAGTGCGGTTTGGCCGCCGAATGCCAGCAAAATGCCGTCGGGCTTTTCTTTTTTAATGACCTGTTCAACAAAGTAGGCGGTTACCGGAAGGAAATAAATTTTGTCGGCAATATTGTCCGATGTTTGGATGGTGGCAATATTCGGGTTGATCAGGATCGTTTCCACCCCTTCTTCTTTCAAGGCTTTCAGCGCCTGCGACCCCGAATAGTCGAATTCGCCCGCTTCACCGATCTTCAGGGCGCCCGAGCCCAGAACAATTGCCTTTTTTATGCTTGTGTTTAAACGTACCATGTTATTTTCAATCATTAATCATTAATCATTTCTTGTATTTCACCATGTTTTCGATGAACTCATCGAACAAGTACTCCGTATCAACGGGACCAGAAGCTGCTTCGGGGTGAAATTGGGTCGAGAAGAAGGGTTTTGTTTTGTGGCGGATCCCCTCGTTGGTGTTGTCGTTTACATTGGTAAACATGGCCTCCCAATCCGAAGGCAAAGAATCGGGAGCCACCGCATAGCCGTGGTTTTGCGAGGTAATAAAGCAGCGATCGGTACCGGCAAGCAAGACCGGCTGGTTATGACTGCGGTGCCCGAATTTCAGTTTGTAGGTGTCGCCACCGGCCGCACGTGCCAGTAACTGGTTTCCCAGACAAATTCCCATGATGGGTTTGTCGCCTTTGAGGGCTTTGGCAATATTATCGATTGTTGCTTGGCACATGGCCGGGTCGCCCGGTCCGTTAGATAGGAACACCCCGTCGTAATTTTCCTGGGTAAAGTCGTAGTTCCAAGGCACCCGGATTACCGTGGTATTGCGTTTAAGAAGGCAGCGGATAATGTTGTATTTCACCCCGCAGTCAACCAGAACCACTTTGTGCTCGCCGTCGCCATACACCTTTCTTTCTTTAGTGCTGGCCATGTCAACCAGGTTGTGAATATTCGGGTCGTCCAGTTCAATGGGCTCATCGGCGAACTCAATTTTGCCGAGCATCGAACCTTTTACGCGCAAAATTTTAGTCAGCGCACGGGTGTCGATTCCGTACAAGCCCGGAACTTTCGATTCCTTCAGCCAATCGCCCAAACTTTTAATGGAATTCCAGTGGCTGTATTCCTGCGAGTAATCAGAAATGATTAATCCACTGATGTGTACTTTGTTCGATTCGTAAAAAGCGTTGATGTCGTCTTTCATTTGGTCGCTTGGTACACCGTAATTTCCAATAAGGGGGTAGGTCGAAACCAGAATTTGCCCGGTATATGAAGGATCTGTTAAACTTTCGGGATATCCGGTCATGGCGGTGTAAAAAACTACCTCACCGGACACCGATTTGTCATAGCCAAATGACTTTCCTTCGAAACGGGTTCCGTCTTCTAAAATTAAACTGACTTTTCTTGCCTCTGTCATTTCTGTTGGTCGCTTATATTGATTAAAAAAAATGCGTCTGCCTACCGAAGTAGTTCAAACGCATTGTGCATATTTCTTTTAATTTGATGTATTCCGTTCACTTTGTCAGAAATTATTCTGTCTCTTATTTTGTTCAGGGAACTTACCTGATTTTAAATTGCGCTACAAAAATAGAAATATTTTCGGAATAAATAGTTGTTTTTTTATAAAAAACGCATATTATTGCAAAACGTTTGCATAAATATACAAAATGAAGAATCGCGTAAGCCGTCAGTTAACCATTAAGCAGATTATTTCTTCCAGCGAAGTGAAAAGCCAGGAAGAGCTGTTGGTGAAATTGCACGAAAAAGGCTACGACCTTACCCAGGCTACCCTGTCGCGCGATTTGAAAGCATTGAAAGTGGCTCGGGTTCCGGCAAGGGATCAAGGTTATAAGTATGTAGCACAGGAAGGAGTCAGCAACGAGGTCGGGGTATCGGGGACAGAGGTTAATTTTTTGGCCGATGGATTTCGCGACTTGAATTTCTCGGGCAACCTGGCGGTTATGCGTACCCGTCCCGGATATGCCAGCAGCATTGCTGCCGTTTTGGATAATGCAGACCCATACGAGATTATCGGGAGTATTGCCGGCGACGATACCGTTTTACTGGTTATGCGAGAAGGTGTTGCACCACGCGATCTTAAAAACAGTTTGATGTTAATAATGCCTAAGTTACAGGAAAAGATTGGCTAAGTAGAGAACATGAAAACATTTGAAGGAATTAAAGTAGTTGTTGCAGATGAGTCGCATTTAAGCTATGTGACCACCATTAACGACACCATCGATGCAGCTTCGAAAGAACGCGGTACAGGTATCGCCCGGCGCACTGATGAATATATTACGAACAAAATAAACGAGGGTAAAGCAATTATCGCCCTCGACGGCGATAAGTTTGCCGGTTTTTGCTATGTGGAATCGTGGGGGCACAACCGTTTTGTGGCTAACTCAGGCTTAATTGTGGTGAAAGATTATCGCGGCGGCGGTTTAGCCCGCGAAATAAAACACAAAGCTTTTGAATTGTCGCGCAAGAAGTTTCCCGATGCCAAAATCTTCGGTTTAACAACCGGTTTGGCCGTAATGAAAATAAATCACGAATTGGGGTATCGTCCGGTTACATTTTCGGAATTAACGGATGACGAGAGCTTCTGGAAAGGTTGTCAAAGTTGTGTGAATTACGATATTTTACAGCGTACCAACCGTACCAAATGCCTGTGTACAGGCATGTTGTTCGACCCGGCATGGGAGAAAAAGAAAGAAGCTGAAGAAGTAAAGCCGAAAAAGATATCATTGCTCGAAATGATTGGTAAACTTCGTCCGAAGGCAACAAACGGGAGTCGGGAGTCGAGTTTTAGTGTATTTAAACGTGTATAATAATATAGTGGTGGCATGGTTCGGCAGTCATTTCAGGATTAATTTTTCATAGAGCATGGCTGAGTATAATGTCATAGGAATTTTCAGGATTAATTGTTAAGCAGCGACAGTCGGGTGTAAGGTTAGTAAAGTTGTAAGTTTTCAGTCATGCTGAATTGATGCCGCCACTTTTTTTACAATCAGGTGAATGGCAGGGCGGTCATGATTAATCGGGGCTTTGCCACAATTTTCGTTTAAAACGGATGGCT
>JBKEAN010000220.1:0-3106 GCA_047972415.1 Mangrovibacterium sp. | reverse complement strand
TCGGGTTCGGTGTAGGTGTGGTGTTCGGCCACCACGTCGTCTTCGATACCAGCCAAAACGCCCAGTTCGCCTTCAACGCTAACGCCGTTTGCATGGGCGTATTCAACCACTTTTTTGGTAAGGGCAATGTTTTCTTCGTAAGGCAGGTGCGAGCCGTCGATCATCACCGACGAAAAACCATTGTCGATACAGTCTTTGCACAATTCAAAGCTGTCGCCGTGGTCAAGGTGCAAAACAATTGGAATCGCGTAGCCCAGTTCTTTGGCATATTCCACAGCGCCTTTGGCCATGTTGCGCAAGAGGGTAGCGTTGGCATATTTGCGGGCACCCGACGACACTTGCAGGATGACCGGAGATTTTGTTTCAACACACGCTTGGATGATTGCCTGGAGTTGTTCCAGGTTATTGAAGTTGTATGCAGGAATTGCATAACCGCCGTCAACAGCTTTTTTGAACAGGTCTTTGGTGTTAACGAGCCCTAAGTCTTTATAACTTACTGCCATTTTGATGATTAAATTTAGTTGATAAATTACTTTTTCTTTGGTCTCCCGGGTTTCCTGAAAAACGGCTTAAACCGCTGGTTTTCCCCGTTTTTAAAAACCGCAACAAGTTTAATAAATATTCGCTTATCTTGAAGCGGAACCCCAGGGCCTGTCACGTCATTTTAAACAAAGCTTAACACATTCGGGTGAACATTTCGCTGGTTCGGGAGTTTTTGGAGTATTGATTATTAAAATTCATTTTAACAATGGGAAAAATTTCAGATCACATTAAGCCTGGAGTTGTGACCGGCCCGGACTTGCAATTGCTTTTTAAATTGGCCAAAGAAGGCGGTTTTGCCATGCCCGCTGTCAATGTTGTCAGCTCAAGTTCGGTGAACGCCGTGTTGGAAGCGGCCAAAGTGGTTGACTCTCCGGTGATGATCCAGTTTTCGAACGGCGGAGCCCAGTTTTATGCCGGAAAAGGCTTGAAATTGGACGGACAGCAAGCTCAAATCGCCGGTGCTATTGCCGGTGCCAAATACATTCACCAGGTGGCCGAGCTATACGGCGTTCGCGTGGTGTTGCATACCGACCATGCTGCCAAAAAATTGTTGCCTTGGATTGACGGTCTGCTCGATGCCGGCGAAAAGTTTTTTGCTCAAACCGGAAAGCCCTTGTTTTCCTCTCACATGATTGACCTGTCGGAGGAACCAATCGCTGAGAATATTGAAACCTGCAAAAAGTACCTGGCCCGCATGGCCAAAATCGGGATGACCCTGGAAATTGAATTGGGTGTAACCGGTGGCGAGGAAGATGGGGTTGACAACTCGGATGTTGATAATGCCCTGCTTTATACGCAGCCCGAAGAGGTGTCGTTTGCCTACGAAGAGCTGCTGAAAATAAGCCCCAACTTTACCATCGCCGCTTCGTTTGGTAATGTTCACGGTGTTTACAAACCGGGCAACGTCAAATTGACGCCGAAAATCCTGGATTCGTCCCAAAAATACATTGCGAAAAAATTCGGTTTGACCGAAGCCCACCCTGTAAATTTTGTATTTCACGGTGGTTCCGGTTCAAGCCGCGACGAAATCCGCGAAGCCATTTCGTACGGTGTTATTAAAATGAATATCGACACCGATACGCAATGGTCGTACTGGGATGGCATCCGAGCATACGAAGCCGCTAACCATGCGTATTTGCAAGGCCAAATCGGCAACCCCGAGGGCGACGATAAGCCGAACAAAAAGTACTACGATCCGCGCGTTTGGGTGCGCAAAGCGGAAGAAGCAACCGTTGCCCGCCTGAAAACTGCCTTTGAAGATTTAAACTGCATTGGCCGCAATTAAGCAATAAGGCAGAATAACAAATTATTAAAGCTCTCCCGTGCAGGGAGAGCTTTTTTTGTTTTCAAACGAAAGTGAATATTTTTACGGCCATACGACCGATTTATAATTTGGAGAGGGTATTTTGTAATAAATTTAAGTTTTAGGGCATGACAGAAAAGCAAAAAGGCGGTAGGGCCGAGTTTTCAAGTAAATTTGGCATCATCGCAGCGGCAGCCGGTTCGGCGGTTGGCTTGGGCAATATTTGGAAGTTCCCGTACATCACCGGGGTATATGGAGGCGCTGCTTTTCTGTTTGTGTATCTAGGTTTTATTGCCGCTATTGGCTTGCCGGTTATGCTCTCGGAGCTTATCATCGGGCGAAAATCCCGGAAGAACCCCTATGGGGCCTTTAAGAAGCTGGCTCCGAATTCGGCTTGGCCCGTTGTTGGCCTGCTGGGGGTTGGCGCTGCTTTTATGATTTTGGCCTTTTACGGCGTAGTGGCTGGTTGGGCGGTGGAATATGTGGTGATGTCGGCGGCGAACGGGTTTAAATCGCAAAGTCCGGATCAATTGTCGGCCATGTTTTCCAATTTTATCGAAGCGCCGTTCCGCCCGGTTATTTATCAGCTTATCTTCATGTTCCTGACCGCCCTGATTGTTTTTTTCGGGATTAAAAACGGGATTGAAAAGAGCGCAAAAATTATGATGCCGGTTCTGGTGTTCATTATTCTTATTTTAGACATCCGCGCCATCACTTTGCCGGGAGCAGGGGAGGGATTGAGGTTCTTGTTCCATCCCGATTTTTCGAAACTAACAGGGGAAGGGATTTTAAGCGCTTTGGGCCATGCGTTCTTTTCGCTTAGTTTGGGCATGGGCACACTGATTACTTACGGGTCGTATATCGACAAAAAGAACAACCTGATCAATACGGCCTTGAACGTAACCATTGCCGACACGGCAATTGCTATTTTGGCAGGGATTGCCATTTTCCCGGCAGTATTTGCTTTTGGTATCGAGGCCAGCAGTGGACCGGGGCTGGTGTTCATTACGCTGCCCAATGTTTTTCAGCAAATGCCCGGTGGTTACTTCTTTTCTATTTTGTTTTTTGTTTTGCTTGTTTTGGCGGCGCTTACCTCATCCATTTCTATTTTAGAGGTTGTGGTAGCCTATTTTCACGAAGAGCTGAAGATGAAGCGCAAGCTGGCAACCGTTTTTGCAGCGGTCATTATTTCGCTGCTGGGAATTATTTGCTCGCTGTCTATGGGGATATTTAGTCATTATAAATTCTTCAACTTAAATT
>JBKEAN010000219.1:0-4875 GCA_047972415.1 Mangrovibacterium sp. | reverse complement strand
TCAACCGCCGATAAACGGATGGCAAATTTAGGGAATTTTTTTGTAAGTAATTCATAAAAAACTTCTTTAGTGTATTGTTCACTTTCAAAGTGACCAATGTCGGCTAAAACCAGTTTTCCTTCGGCCTCGAAAAATTGATGGTATTTCAGGTCGCCTGTAACAAAAATGTCGGCTTTTGCGCCGATAGCATTGCGGATTAAGAAGCTACCTGCGCCGCCGCAAACGGCTACACGTTTGATGGCCCTTCCAAGTAAAGGGCTGTGCCTTACAACCCGGCAAGCAAATTGTTTTTTTACAAATTGAAGGAACTCCTTTTCGGCCATCGGCTCGGCCAGTTCGCCAACCATGCCGGCTCCAACCTGCGCAAACTCGTTGTCGAGCGGGTAAATGTCGTAAGCAACTTCTTCGTACGGATGGGCCGAAAGTAGTGCCGAAATAACTTTTCCTTGTAAATGTGCCGGGAAGATGGTTTCGAAACGGACTTCTTTTTCAAGGTGCAGTTCGCCCTTTTCGCCTACAAATGGATTGGTTTGCTCACCAGCGCGGAAACTTCCTTCACCGTTCAGGCTAAACCCGCACGAGTCGTAATTGCCAATGTGTCCGGCACCGGCAGCAAATACGGCTTGTTGCACATGGGTCGCTTGTGCACTGGGGATAAAGGTTACAAGCTTCTTTAGCTGCCCTTTTGCCGGGGCCAGTATGCGGCAGTTTTGCAAGCCAAGTTTTTGGCAGATTTTGCTGTTTACACCGCCGGTGACACTGTCCAGATTGGTATGCGCGGCATAAATGGCAATGTTGTTTTTGATGGCTTTCAGCACACAACGTTCTACTTCGTTTTTGCCATTCAATTTTTTTAAGCCACTAAAAATTAGTGGGTGGTGCGCAATTATTAGTTGAAAGCCGCTTACAATGGCCTCGTCAACGACGGCTTCGGTCACGTCAAGGCAAATCAGGGCATTGTTCACTTCGTAGGTAGGGTTGCCAATAAGCAGGCCGGCATTGTCATAACTTTCCTGGTAGGCGAGTGGTGCTATCGATTCGAGGTAACTGGTAATTTCGCTAATTTGCATGGTTGTGTTTTCTAAGTCAAAAGTTGAAAAAGCACATGGCGTTTTTTTGTTTTCTGTTACGCAGTGTCCGGGTGAAGTTTTAATCGATTTCGTCGCGAATTTCAATCAGCATTTGCCGTATGCCTTGCAGTTTGGCAACCAATTCGTGCTGGTCAACCACATTGGTTTTGTTGTCCTTCAGCTTTTGTTTGGCGCCTTTCAGGGTCATGCCGCGTTCTTTCACCAAGTGATAAATTAACTTCAATTGTTCAATATCTTCCTTGGTAAACAGGCGGTTACCCTTTTTGTTTTTGAAGGGCTTCAGGGTGTCGAACTCCTGTTCCCAATAACGTATGTGCGAGGTATTTACCCCGAACATATCGGCAACTTCGCTAATGGAGAAGTAAATTTTTTCGATTTGAGGCTTTTTGTAGGGCATTTTGTTTTGACGTGTATCTACACAAAAATAGGTTTTTCCATTTCGCCAAAAAAGAAAATGGGCAATACTTGTTGTACAAATATCGCCCGTTTTACAATTGTATTTCAAATATTAGTCGTACGATTGCCCGGTGTTGTTCGATAGGCCTACCATGCGGTCGTATTCTTCGGCATCCAAGTCTTTGAAATAATAAAACTGAGGGTTGACCGGTTTTCCGTTTTTGTGCACTTCGTAGTGCAGGTGGGGCCCGGTTGATTTTCCGGCGTTGCCAACATAGCCGATAACGCTGCCGCGTTTCACTTTATCGCCAACTTTTACATTGAATTCGTTTAAGTGGCCGTACAGCGTTTGGTAGCCAAACCCGTGGTCAACAATTATCCAGCGGCCATAGCCTCCGGCCGAGGTATCAACTTCTTTCACCACACCGTCGCCGGTGGAGTAAACATCGGTTCCAACAGGGGCCGTGAAATCCATACCGTAATGGAAGCGGCGGATTTTATATACCGGGTCAATCCGGAACCCCCATCCCGATGCCGTTCGTTTCAGGTCGTTATTGGCAACGGGCATAATGGCTGGGATGCTGGCCAGCATTTTTTCTTTATTTAGCGCTAAATCAACTACTTCGTCGTACGATTTGGATTGAATGTAGGCTTGTTTTGAAATCACATCGAGCTTGCGTGCGGTTTTAATTACCAGCTCTGAATTATTGAGCCCCTCCAGGCTGGCATATTTGTTTATACCACCAAATCCGGCCTTTCGGACCGAGTTTGGAATGGGATCGGCTTCAAAAATAACCCGGTACAAATTATCGTCGCGTTCCTGCAAATCGGTTAATACTTTTTCAACATCTCCCAGGTTTTTGTACATCAACTCGTATTGGGTTTGCAGGCGTTGGTTTTCGCGCCGCAGGGTACGGGTTTTTGGGGTTTCATAAAATTGAAGGAAGACGACCATCATAATGACACTCATCACCAGGCTAACCGAAAAAAGCACAAGTAAACGTGATAATCTGGCTTTAAAGTTTGTTTCAACCTTGACGTAGCTTAATGTTTCGTGGTTGAATTTATACTTCGTTTTAACCATAGAAAAACCAATTTCTTTTTTGCAAGTGTAACAAATGTAAGTAAATAGTCTAACTTTGCAAGACTTTAAATCAAGCTGGTCAGTGCGGGCAAAAGTACATATTTTGTCGTGGTAACATGCTTGATAATTCAGCAATTAAAGCTTTTTAACAAAAATTAAAACTTATCAGAAACGATGGAGATGACTTCCAAAGAAATTCGGAAAGCCTTTCTGGATTTTTTTATTTCAAAGCAACACACAATTGTTGATTCGGCTCCCATGGTGGTAAAAAACGACCCTACATTGATGTTTACCAATGCGGGGATGAACCAGTTTAAGGATATTTTCCTTGGCAACCAGCCGGCAACATCCGTTCGTGTAGCCGATACACAAAAGTGTTTGCGCGTGAGCGGAAAACACAACGACCTGGAAGAAGTTGGGCACGATACCTACCACCACACCATGTTCGAAATGTTGGGAAACTGGTCGTTTGGCGATTACTTTAAAAAAGATGCCATTAACTGGGCTTGGGAATTTCTGCACGATGTGATGGGCATCCCCGCCGATCGGATGTACGCTACCGTTTTTGAAGGAAGTGCTGACGACAACCTGCCGCTGGACCAGGAAGCCCAAGCGCTGTGGCTGCAACACCTGCCTGCCGACCGGGTACTGATGGGTAACAAAAAAGATAATTTTTGGGAAATGGGCGACACCGGCCCTTGCGGTCCCTGTTCCGAAATACATGTTGACTTGCGCGATGATGCCGAACGCGCTAAAGTTCCGGGCCGCGATTTGGTAAACCAGAGCAATCCGCAGGTTATCGAAATATGGAACCTGGTATTCATTCAATTTAACCGGAAAGCCGATGGCCGCTTGGAAGAATTGCCGGCAAAACACGTTGATACCGGTATGGGTTTCGAACGTTTGTGCATGACCCTGCAAGGAAAAAAGTCGAACTACGATACCGATGTGTTCCAATCTACCATTGCCGAACTTTCGGCTCTTTGTGGCATTAAATATGGCGAAAGCGAAAAGAGCGACATTGCCATGCGCGTGATTGCCGACCACTTGCGCGCTATTTCGTTCGCTATTGCCGACGGTCAGTTGCCGTCGAACAACAAAGGCGGCTACGTTATCCGTCGTATTTTGCGCCGTGCCGTCCGGTACGGATACACTTTTCTGGGTTTCCGCGAAGCCTTTATTTACAAGTTGGTTGATGTGCTGAAAAACAACATGGGCGACGCCTTTCCCGAACTGAAATCCCAGCAGGTGCTGATTGAGAAAGTGATAAAAGAAGAAGAGGAGAGCTTTTTGCGCACCCTTTCAACCGGTATCAAGTTGATGGACGATTTGATGGCCAAGGCAAAAGCCGACCATAAAACCGAAATTGCCGGCAAAGATGCCTTCACATTGTATGACACCTTCGGTTTTCCTCTCGATTTGACCGAACTAATCGCGCGGGAGAATGGAATGAACGTTGATGGTGAAGGTTTTGGACTGGAAATGGAAGCGCAAAAAAACCGGTCGCGCAGCGCTGCCCAACAGGAAACCGACGATTGGGTTGACATCCGGAAAATTGAATCGACCGAGTTTTTGGGTTACGACAAGCTGGAAGCCGAAGTGCGCATTGCCCGCTACCGCAAAGTAACCCAAAAGAAAAAGACATTTTATCAACTGGTACTCGATCAAACCCCGTTTTACGGCGAGTCGGGCGGCCAGGTGGGCGACCAGGGGTACCTGGAAGCCGATGGCGCAAAAACCCCGGTTTTTGATACCCAAAAAGAAAATAACCTGATTGTACACCTGGTTGAAACGCTACCAGCCAATCCGGAGCAGCCGTTCCGGGCAGTAGTAAACAACGAACGGCGCATAAGAATTGCCAACAACCATACAGCCACCCACTTGCTGCACGCAGCCCTGCGCGAAGTGTTGGGTTCCCATGTAGAACAAAAGGGATCGCTGGTGAATGCCGATCACCTTCGTTTCGATTTTTCGCACTTCCAGAAAGTGACGGATGAGGAATTGGCCCGGGTTGAAACGATTGTGAACCGCAAAATCAGGGAAAATACCAGCCGCGAAGAAAACCGCGCCATGAGTATTGATGATGCCCGCCAATCGGGGGCTATGATGCTGTTCGGCGAAAAGTACGGCGAAAAGGTTCGTGTAATTAAGTTTGGCGGTTCGGTTGAACTTTGCGGAGGAACTCACGCAGATGCCACCGGTCAAATCGGTTTGTTGAAAATTGTTTCAGAAAGTGCGGTTGCAGCAGGTATCCGCAGGATTGAAGCTATTACGGCAGAACGTGCCGAAAAATACATCAACGAC
>JBKEAN010000218.1:0-3634 GCA_047972415.1 Mangrovibacterium sp. | reverse complement strand
TCTGAAAATAAGGCTTTCGCCGAAGTATTCGAAAACCTTCACCAATCGGCAAACCCTGTTCACCTCCGGGGAATGGTTGGTTCGCTGAAAACTGTTTTTGCATCACAATTGTCGGCAAAAATACAGGAACCACTCATCCTGGTTTTAAACGACAAGGAAGAGGCGGCCTACGCTTACGATGATTTAATCAACCTGCAGACGGCGGTTGAAGTGCTGTTTTTCCCAAGCTCGTACAAGCGTTCGGTGCAGTACCAGCAACTGGAACAGGAAAACATCATCCTGCGAACCGAGGTGCTCAACAAACTGCGCGAAGGCGGTTCGCTGGCCATTGTCACTTATCCCGAAGCGCTGGTTGAAAAAGTAATTACCGGCGAGGCGCTGGCATCGCACAGTTTCACCGTAAAAAAAGGAGACAAGCTTTCGATTGAATTTCTGAACGATGTGTTGTTTGAATATGGTTTTGAGCGGGTCGACTTTGTTTTCGAGCCCGGCCAATATTCCATCCGTGGCAGCCTGGTCGACATTTTCTCCTTCGCCAACGAAGACCCCTACCGGCTCGATTTCTTTGGAGACGAAGTGGACAGCATCCGCAGTTTCGACATCGAAAACCAGATTTCGAAGGAGCAACTTTCGCGTATCGTCATCATTCCCAACATTCAAAGCGGACTTGGCGACGAAAAACGTGACAACTTCCTCAACTTCATTTCACCCAAAAGCATTCTGCAAATCAACGATCTCAAACTGATTGGCGAGCTGATTGACAACATTTTCGAACAAAGTATCCAAGGCGAAAACCAAGCCGAAGACATTGCAGATCGCATTATTTCAGGAAAGGTTTTCGTGGACAAAGCGAAGGAATTCAAACTAATATTGACCGGAAACAACCCCGGAATTCAAGCTGAAGTTTTTGAGGTGAACAGTTCTCCGCAACCTGCTTTCAACAAAAACTTCCAGTTGCTGGCCGAAAACATGCAACAAAACATTGCCAACGGCTACCACAATTTCATTCTCTCGAACAACGAAAAACAAATTGAGCGACTGAAAGCCATCTTCAACGACCAAGGATTAAACGTACGGTTCACCGACCTCAACGTCACCCTGCATGAAGGTTTTATTGACCACGACCGGAAGATTTGCTGCTACACCGACCACCAAATTTTTGAACGTTACCACCGCTTTCAACTTAAAAGCCGCAAGGAGCAACGCGAAAGTATCACTATAAAAGAACTGAACAAGCTGCACCCCGGTGACTATGTGGTGCACATTGACCATGGGATTGGCAAATTTGCCGGCCTGGTAAAAACCGAAGTGAACGGCACGTTGCAGGAAGCCATTCGCCTGACTTACCGCGACAACGACGTGCTGCTGGTGAGCATTCACTCGCTGCACCGCATCTCGAAATACAAAGGCAAGGACGGCGTTGAGCCCAAAATAAGCAAACTGGGAAGCGGCGCCTGGCAAAAGCTCAAGGAAAAAACCAAGTCGAAAGTAAAAGATATTGCCCGCGACCTGATTGACCTGTATGCCAAACGCCGTCAGGAGCTGGGATTTGCGTTCACCCCCGACTCGTACCTGCAAACCGAACTCGAAGCCTCATTTATTTTTGAAGACACGCCTGACCAGCTGAAAACCACACAAGCGGTTAAAGAAGACATGGAACGCCCCATCCCGATGGACCGGCTGGTATGCGGAGATGTGGGTTTTGGCAAGACCGAAATTGCCGTGCGCGCCGCCTTTAAA
Source organism: Mangrovibacterium sp. (assembly GCA_047972415.1). Lineage (GTDB taxonomy): Bacteria > Bacteroidota > Bacteroidia > Bacteroidales > Prolixibacteraceae > Mangrovibacterium. Next base: position 1,894 of record JBKEAN010000218.1, on the reverse strand, counting down.
GCCGCTACCGACGGCAAACAGGTGGCCATTCTGGTACCAACGACTATTTTGGCCCTTCAACATTACAAAACCTTTTCCGAAAGGCTGAAAGACTTTCCGGTCCGGGTGGATTATGTGAGCCGTTTGCGCCCCGCTGCCGACGTGAAACAAATTACCAAGGACGTGGCTGCCGGCAAAGTGGATATTCTGATTGGAACCCACCGCCTGATTGGAAAAGATGTAAAATTCAAAGACCTTGGCTTGCTGATTGTGGACGAGGAGCAAAAGTTTGGCGTTTCGGTAAAAGAAAAGCTGAAACAGCTAAAAGTGAATGTGGACACGCTGACACTAACGGCAACACCAATTCCACGAACCTTGCAATTTTCGCTCATGGGGGCACGCGACTTGTCCATTATTCAAACACCACCGCCCAACCGCTACCCCATTGTGACCGAGTTGCATGGTTTTAATGAAGACATTATCCGCGAAGCCATCAACGCCGAGTTGGCCCGCGGCGGACAGGTTTTCTTTATTCACAACCGGGTGCAAACGATTTACGAAATCGAAGCCCTCATTAAGCGAATTGTGCCAGGTGTGAAAACCGTAGTCGGACACGGCCAGATGGAAGGGCCGAAGCTCGAAAAAATTATGCTTGACTTTATTAACGGCGAGCAGGATGTACTGATTGCCACTACCATTATAGAATCGGGACTCGACATTCCGAATGCGAATACCATGATTATAGACCATGCCGAAAACTTTGGTTTGAGCGATCTGCACCAGCTGCGCGGGCGGGTTGGCCGCTCGAACAAAAAAGCGTTCTGCTACCTGCTTACCCCACCGCTTTCGCTGGTGAGTGCCGAAGCCCGCCGCCGCTTGCAGGCCATCGAAGAATTTTCCGATTTGGGCAGCGGCTTCAACATTGCCATGCGCGACCTCGACATTCGTGGGGCCGGCGACCTGCTTGGTGCCGAGCAAAGCGGCTTTATTGCCGACATTGGCTACGAAACCTATCACCGAATCCTGAACGAAGCCATCCTGGAACTGAAACAGACCGAGTACAAAGATTTGTTTGCCGAAGAAAGGGCCGCCGAAGCCGGAAAAGCTTTCCTTCAAAATAAATTTACCAACGACTGCCAGCTGGAAACCGACATGCAGTTGTTGTTTCCCGACTCGTACATCCAAAGCGTGTCGGAACGGATGCTGCTTTACCGCGAGCTGGACAGCATGGAAACCGAAGCAGCCCTGCAATTGTTCGAGGCCAGCCTGAACGACCGCTTCGGAAAATTGCCGAAACAAAGCCGCGAACTGATCGAAGTTGTCCGCCTGCGCTGGCTTGCCATCGATTTGGGGATCGAACGCATTATTCTGAAAAATGAAAAGATGATTTGTTACTTCATTGCCGACCAGAAATCGCCCTACTACCAATCCGAGGCCTTTACCAAAGTACTCAACTATGTGCAAAAGAACCCGGGCAAGTGCCGCATGAAAGAGCAAAAAGACAAACTCACCCTAAGCTTCGAAAAAATAAAATCGATTGCCGGGGCAAAGGCGGTTTTGGCTGAAGTGTAAGAGATTAAAACCAATAGCCAAGAGTTAAATTTCCGGAAATATTGTATAAATCATAATTGGAAAGATCGTCATTAACGGGAGTGATTCCTCTATCCAATCCAAGGCCGAGACTAATTTGTTTGTATTGTACAACCGTTTCAAACGTAACTCCCAGATCTTGGGTTATCAACGAACGGAATTTTTCTCCATCTGTATACTCCTTTTTGAAAGTGTTCGTAGTAATGGATGTACTGCCGACTTTTACGGATGTTTTGCCCATTAACCCATAGCTGTAATAAACTCCGCCATTCAACCGGATTTTGATGTCGTTACTAACCGGGAACCTGAATGATACTTGGAGGGG
>JBKEAN010000217.1:0-10739 GCA_047972415.1 Mangrovibacterium sp. | reverse complement strand
GGAAAAAGAAAGCGGGTGAGGAGCTGCGTAGCTGTCATTTTACTGCCGTCCTCAAAAGTTACCACCTCGGCAATCGCTTTCACCACGTCAATCACTTTGTCGGTGGGTTTAAAATCAATCCCATCCTGGCGGTAATAACCAACTTTAATGGTTTGCCCCCAGTCCACCGTTCCGGCATCAGCCGCTACGCTTTGGGTAATCACATTCAGAAAGGTTGACTTGCCAGTCCCGTTTTTCCCAACAATCCCCACTTTCTCGAAGCGCGAGAATTTATAGGTGAAGTCGTTTATCAGCCGAAGGTTGCCGTAAGCCTTCGATACCTGTTCAAGTTCCAGTATTTTGCTCCCCATCCGTGCCGACGAGATGCTCAGTTCTAGGTTTTCGTCGCGCCGCCTGAAGCCTGCTTTCTCCTTCAACTCGTAAAAGGCATCAATCCGGTACTTTGCTTTGTGGCTGCGGGCCTTGGGCATACGGCGCATCCATTCCAGTTCGGTACGCATCAGGTTTTGGGCTTTTTCGGTCGATGCCAGTTGTTGCTCAATGCGTTCCTGCCGCTTTTCCAGGTAATAGCTGTAATTGCCTTTATAGCTGTAAACCTGGTTCTGATCAATCTCCAGAATCTCGTTGCACACCCGGTCTAAAAAGTAGCGGTCGTGCGTTACCATAAACAGGGTGCAATTGGTTCGTTCAAGGTACAACTCCAGCCATTCAATCATTTCCAGATCAAGGTGGTTGGTCGGCTCGTCCAGCATCAGCAGGTCAGGCTCGTTCACCAATACGTTGGCCAAGGCCAGCCGCTTTTGCTGCCCGCCCGACAAGTTACCCACGCGTTGGTCAAAGTCATCAATCTTCAGCTGGCTCAGGATTTGTTTCACCTTCACATCGAAGTCCCAGGCATGAAGTTCGTCCATTTTCGGGCTTAAATGCTCAATTGCTTTTTGGTCGTTGTGCTTGAGCGCGTTTTCGAAGTCGCGCACCACTTGCAATGCCGGATTGTCCGATTTCAGCGCTTGTTCCAGTACAGTCAATGCGGGATCCAAGTCGGGATTTTGCCGAAGATAGCCTATTTTAATTCCCTTGGTTGCTGTAATCTTGCCATTATCGGGGCTGTCGTTTCCGGCCAGAATTTCCATCATGGTCGTTTTTCCGGCACCGTTTTTGGCAATCAGGGCAACTTTCTGGTCTTTGAAGATGGTAAACGAAATACCTTCAAAAAGCATGGATTCGGCAAAGCGTTTCGATATTTGTTCGGCCTGGATGTAAGGAATCATTCGCTGAAATTTTGGCCAAAAGTAGGAATTATTTGCTTAGTTGCCGGGATGCCTTATTTTTGTTCGGTCGTCAAATATGAAGTCATGCAAACGAAAGAACGTTACGAAAAAGTAATTGCTTATTTTCAGAAGGAAATGCCGGTTGCCGAAACCGAGTTGGGTTATGACAATCCTTACCAGTTGCTGGTTGCTGTTATTCTCTCGGCCCAGTGTACCGACAAGCGGGTCAACCAAATAACGCCGGAGCTTTTTAAACGCTTTCCCACACCGGAGGCGATGGCCGAGGTTGAAAGTGCCGAAGTGTTCGACTATATTCGTTCCTGTTCGTACCCCAATAACAAGGCGAAACACCTGGTTGGAATGGCAAAAATGCTGGTTGAAGACTTTGGCGGCCTTGTTCCCGATGATGTGAATTTGTTACAAAAGCTACCTGGTGTAGGGCGAAAAACAGCCAACGTAATCGCCTCGGTTGTTTACGAAAAGCCGGCTTTTGCGGTCGATACGCACGTCTTTCGCGTGGCGAACCGCATTGGACTGACAAGCAACTCGAAGACTCCGTTGGAAACCGAAAAGCAATTGATGAAATATTTCCCAGATGAATTGGTTTCATTAGCACACCATTGGCTTATTTTACATGGCCGGTACACCTGTTTGGCCCGTTCGCCGCGCTGCACTCAGTGCGGATTGAAAAGTTGTTGCCGTTATTTTGAAGACTTGCAGGTAACAGCACCAGAAACAAGTAAACCGTAACCTATATTTCTTACTGTTACCCCGTGTGTTAAGCAGATTTTAATGCCTTATTTGGATTGATAAAAAATAAGGGGTGGGTTGTTTGATCTTTTTCTAAAACTCTTACTTTTGCTCGTAATCTTTAACTATAAAAACAGAAGTGTTATGGCTTATGTAATTTCAGATGAGTGCATTGCTTGCGGAACTTGCATCGACGAGTGTCCTGTTGAAGCAATTTCAGAAGGCGATATCTATAAAATCGACGCTGATTTATGTACCGATTGTGGCTCTTGCGCCGAAGTGTGCCCGGTTGATGCTATCTCGGTAGCAGAATAATATCGGACAACATAAAAAATTCGCCTGCCCATTGTGGCAGGCTTTTTTTTGCTTTAAAAACACCCCCGAAATTTTAGTTCAAACCGCTTGTAACTTCAAAAAGGCAGGATTATTGCGCTTAAAAATCAGTTTTTTTTAAGAAAAGGGTTACTTTTTGTTTAAATGTCGTATATTGTGTGAGTTCAGAGGGTGTATTATGAGAGCATTTCTACTTTTTACAATATTCTTTTTTGTATTTTGTGTATCGAATGCGCAATCTTTCGAGTCAAACCCTGATCAGCAAATTGCGGTAAAGCAAGAGAAGGTTTATCCCAATCCGTTTTCCGATTACCTGGTGGTCGAGTTTACTTCTCAGGAGTATGCCTCTGCAACAATTGAGTTGATGGACATTTTAGGAAACCCGGTTCAACAATGGCAAAAGGTTGAAATTGTTCCCGGAACTCAAAAAATAAGGTTGGTACTGAATAACTTCCATTCTGGTATTTATTTGCTGAAAGTAAAAGTGGGCAGCGAGTGTTTTGTTACCCGCCTTCGTAAAGTGTAAATCCGGTTTCTTACAAGCCAATATCAAAACGGGCGCGAATCCCAAACTCGGGTGCACCTATCACCGATTGTGGCTGCACCCTCCAAATTGCTTCAATCCGGAACATACTCAGAATATTTTCAACTCCGGCCCCCAATTCAATATAAGGCTTTGTCATTTCGGTTACCGGAAGCGGAAACTCCACGATTTCCTTGTGTTTATTGCTAACCGAACCTATTAGTATTTTGCTCGATAGCACTTCGCGTAAATTGGCGCGTTTCAGTAAGGGAACCCGGCGGAAGAAAAAACCGTTTAAATGGTATTCAAAATACCCGTGAACGTATTTGTCGTGAACAAATTCAAGGTAATTCAGCAGGTTATAATCGAAGCTGTACAAACCAGGTGTTTCGTTGCCTCGCGGTATGTCGAGCATAGTGTAAGGGAGTTTGCCGAAGTAGGCGCCGGCTTCAAGGGCATAATCAAAGCGGGTCATTCCCAGGTTAAATTCATGTTTCAAGGTCGATGCTACACGACTGTAGTACGATTGGTTACCGTTGTAATTTACAACACCGGCCCCCACCGTCAGGTGAATAATCGGGTATTCGGTTCCCATGTACAAGCGCAAAAAACCTTTGTCGAGCAGTTTTTCTTCGCGCGACCAGCGGGTGTCGAGGGCGATTTCGCTGGCCGAAACCGACTGAACTGGGTTTCCGTTCCGCAGAAACGGGTAAAACTCGGGCGAATAATGCTTGGTGTAGCTAAAAGTCAGGTTGTTCAGTAATCCCGGGTACCACTCGTGCTCGTATCGAAGGCTGAGTTTTTTTTCGCGATAGATCTCGTCCAGCGGGTCGTGTTTCAGCAGCTGCGATACCAGGTTGTTTTCGGTAGCTGTAAAGGCATTTTCGTATAAGTACAAGATTTTTTCGTTTTCGCCGTGGCGGATGTATTTATCGTCATACGAAAGCTTCAGAACCCGGCGGTTAATGGTGTTAAAACGGTAGCCCATGCCACCCATACCCGAAACTTGCCTGATGCGGGTACTGTATCCCAAACCGCCCCAAAACATCCAGTTGCTGCTTATTTCTTCGCTGGTGCGGGCGCCCATAAACAGGCGCATCCCTTCAACCTTATTGGTGTTGAAAATGCTGGTGTAAGGACCAATTTCAAATTTGCCTAAATCGTAATAACTGGTCATTGACATGCGGGCCAGGTTGTTTACCACATTTATTTGCCGAATGTTGCTGATGGAATCAATTGCCTGTCCAATCATCAGTTGTTTCTGCGTTAGCTCTTTCATTCGGTGAGTGGCCCAGTATGCTTCGTCGCGCTCGTAGGCGCCGGGGAGTTTTAGGGTTTCGTATTTGGCTTTCGGGGCACTCAGTTTTATTTCGCCTACCGGGTCTATGGTAACCTCGTCAATCGTTGCCGATTGGGTATAAAAAAGCGACAGGCGCTTGCCGTCTTTTTTCTGGTTTTTAAACGGAACGTAATCAAACAGGGCATCAATCCGGTTGTGTTTGTAAAATGGGGTCGAGTCGTTTACAAAGTAGTAATCGCTCAGCAGGTGCAGCTTTTTCAGGAAATTCAGGTTACTGGTTTCCGACAAATCAGCATCAATTTCAACAATTGAATAGTATTTGTTTTCCGAGATGAAAAACCCTTTAAAGGTATTTTCGCCTTTTCGCCGGGGCTGAAAATGCACCCGGTAGTGCATTACGCCATCTACCATTGAGCTATCGGCCAAAAAATAGCGGTAGTAATACCACCCGTTGTCCGATAAGGGGCTGACAAAATTTTGGGTAAACAAGTCGATAAAGTTGTCGTAGAAGTTCACTTCCATATCAAGAGCACTGGTATAACCCGAAATTTCCAGCTCGTTCAGTACGCCCACGCCGTTGGTACGGTCGGCCAGTACCGTCGACTTCATTTTAGATGGGCTTCGTTGTATTTCGTTGAACACCAATTGTTCCGAAAAGTAGAGTGGCAGGTATTTGCTGCTGTCGTCGGCTGTTTTTATCACATTGGCATTTTTTCGGAAGGTCTTCGAGTCGAGTACTTTCTCGCTCAGGTTATTAATCTGGTACTGCCACTGCGTATATTTTTTATACGAATATTTATTGTACTGATCGGGGTTGTTGGCAGCCTTACGGTCCATAATTTTTCGGAACAGTTCGCGCATCGGTCCTTCGTCGGGGGCCACCGTAACTTCCGAAATATCGAACGTTTCTGGTTTAAGTTGAATCTCAATAAAACTCATATCCAGCCGCGGCAATACTTTCTTTACCGGGTGGTAGCCGATGGCCGAAATTTGGAGGGTGTCAGAAAGCGAAGGGAATTTCAGACTGAAGTTGCCTAAGGTGTCGGTCATGGCACCGGTAGTAGTTTTTTTGATGATGACGTTGACAAAGGGGATGGGCTCGCCGGTCTGAAAATCGGTAATGCGGCCCTTGAGCATTTTCTGCTGGCTGTAGCCCGAATTGAAAAGCAGTAATAATAGTATCAGCAATAGGGCGTTTAGCAGGTAAACCCTACGCATTGTTGTTTGTTTTGGCATCTCTCGTTTTCTTATTTCTGTGGCTTTCACATCCGGTACAGGAACCTGTTATTCCGGCTTCCGCTGCCAGCCGGTAAAATTGAATAAAAAATGAATAGCATCAATCAGCTTTGTTTCTTTTTAATAAAGGATTGAAAAAGACAGGGTTTTAGCCCTTCTGTCGACTTTAGTTTTCCCAGAATAAGCGGTTTTGTGCTCGGTTTTTCACCTCTCAAAGTCGAAATAAAAATAGGTTTCAAAAAGAGTGAGAAAAAAAATATGATTTGTAGCAGGAAAAATGTTTGGTTAGTTTCTGTAAAAAAATTGTATTTTTTTAGTATGAGAATCGTACTCGAAAATATCAAAGAATTAGTTCAGGTTGAAGACCGCTATGTGCGGTTTAAAGCGGGGGCGCAAATGGGCTCGCTACCTGTACTGAAAAACGCCTACCTGGTAATACGCGATGGCATTATCGAAGGTTTAGGCCCAATGAAAGCACTCAAAAGTGAGAAACTCGACAACGACGTACTCATGGAGCTGGATTGCAGCAATCGGCTGGTTTTTCCATCTTATTGCGACAGTCATACCCATTTGGTTTATTCGGAAAACCGCGAGCGCGAATTTATTGCCCGCCTCAAGGGCGCAAGTTCTGCATCGGTAACCCGACATGGGAATGGGATTTTAACTTCGGCTATGCTAATGGCAAATTGTTCTGAAAAAGAACTTTTCGACAATGCCATGAGGCGGCTGAAAGAAATTGCGGCCAGTGGCACCGGGGCAGTCGAAATTAAAAGCGGCTACGGGTTGACCGCCGAACTGGAGCTGAAAATGCTCCGGGTTATCCGGCGGCTGAAGAATGCCAGCCCGATGATTATTAAATCGACCTTCCTGGGGGCACATGCACTTCCACCCGGGTTTGAAAACAATCGGCAACACTACATCGAAATGCTCACCCACGAAATGCTCCCTGTTATTGCAGCGGAAGATTTGGCCGATTATATTGATGTGTTTTGCGATGATGGTTTTTTTACACCGCTCGAAACCGAACAAATTTTAATGGCCGGTATCAAACACGGCCTTCGGCCCAAGTTACACTGCAACGAGCAAGGGCAGTCGGGTGGGGTACAAATTGGGGTGAAGTACCATGCCGTTTCGGTCGATCATCTCGAACATTTGAATGCTGCTGAAATGGAATTGTTAAAAGGTTCCGAAACCATGCCAACCGTGTTGCCCGGCTCCGCTTTCTTTCTGGGTTTGCCCAAGTCGCCTGTGCGAAAAATGATCGATCAAGGGCTGCCGGTTGCGTTGGCTTCGAACTACAACCCGGGAACATCACCTTCGGGAAACATGAACTTTATGCTTGCTTTGGGGTGCATTCAGTATAAAATGACCCCCGAAGAGGCATTTAATGCAGTAACACTCAATGGCGCGTACGCGATGGGGGTTGAAGGGATTTGCGGGAGCATTTGCCAGGGAAAAATGGGGAATGTTTTCATAACAAAACCGCTTTTTGGTTATACGGCAATTCCGTATCATTATGCCACCAATTTGATTGAAACCGTTATTCTCGACGGCAAAATCATCAAAGACTAATCGTATGAACCAGTTGATTGAATGTGTCCCGAATTTTTCGGAAGGGCGGAACCCGCAAGTGATTAACCAAATTACGGCTGCAATTGAACAAGTTGAAGGCGTAAAATTATTGAATGTCGATCCGGGGAAAGCCACTAACCGGACAGTTGTTACCTTTGTAGGCCCACCCGAAGCCGTGGTTGAAGCAGCTTTTAGGGCGGTGAAAAAAGCCGCTGAAGTGATTGATATGAGCAAACACCAGGGCGAGCATCCCCGCTTTGGGGCAACCGATGTTTGCCCGTTAATCCCGCTTTCGGGGATTACCATGGACGAGACCGTTGGTTGGGCTCGCAAACTGGCCAAACGCATTGGCGACGAGTTGGCTATACCCGTGTATTGTTACGAATTTGCAGCAGCCAGCAACGAACGGCGGAGCCTGGCCAATTGCCGCTCGGGCGAGTACGAAGGGCTGGCCAAAAAACTGGCCGACCCTCACTGGAAACCCGATTTTGGCCCGGCGGTATTTAATGCACAAACTGGTGCAACTGCGGTAAGCGCACGTAATTTTCTGATTGCTTACAATGTGAATTTAAATACAACGTCCACGCGGCGGGCCAATGCCATTGCGTACGATGTGCGCGAGTCGGGGCGGGTGTTGCGCGAAGGCGACCCGCTGACCGGCAAAATTGTTACCAACGAAAAGGGAGAGCCGGTGCGCGTGCCCGGAAGCCTGGAGAAAGTGCGGGCCATTGGTTGGTTTATCGAGGAATATGGCATCGCTCAGCTGTCGATGAACCTGACCGACATTGGTGTAACCCCCATTCATGTGGCTTTTGATGCTGTTTGCGCCAGCGCCGAATCCCGCGGCCTCCGGGTGACTGGTTCCGAACTGATTGGCTTAATCCCGCTGCAGGCCATGCTCGATGCCGGTAAGTATTTTTTGCGCAAACAGCAACGTTCGCTTGGTGTACCCGATGCCGAAATTATAAAGATTGCCGTTAAATCGATGGGGCTGGATGAACTGGCACCCTTCAACCCAAACGAGCGGATTATTGAATATGTGCTGGACGACGACAAAAAGCTGTTGCAAAAAATGAGCATAACTGCTTTTGCCAACGAAACGGCTTCGGAATCGACTGCCCCCGGAGGTGGCTCGGTGTCGGCATACCTGGGTGCATTGGGTGCGGCGCTTGGCGGCATGGTGGCCAACCTGTCGGCGCATAAACGCGGTTGGGACGAGCGTTGGGAAGAGTTTTCGGACTGGGCAGAACGGGCAAAAACCTTTCAGCATAAATTACTAAAAATGGTTGACGACGATACCAAAGCCTTCGGCACACTGATGGATGCTTTTGGAATGCCCAAAAACAGCGAGGCCGAAAAAGCCCTACGCTCGCAAAAAATACAAGAGGCAACGCTAAACTGTACCCTGTCGCCTTTGGCGGTTATGCAAACGGCTTTCGAGTCGATGGCGGTAATTGGCGCTATGGCCGAAACCGGGAACCCGGCATCGGTGTCGGATGCAGGGGTTGGCGCGTTGTGTGCCAAAGCAGCCGTTCACGGAGCTTACCTGAATGTGCTGATTAATTTGAAAGGATTGAAAGACGAAGCCCTGGTTTCGAACTTAAAACACCAGGCCGAAGAACTGCTTTCGCAGGCCAGTGCGCGGGAGCAGGAAATTTTGAAAACCGTGTACGAAAAAATCGGATAAAACAATACGAAGGCCGGAACCACAAATGAGTTCCGGCCTTCGTATTTACAGTGAACCCGGTTTAGTTGCTTTTTTGTGTTTGTTCGGCCTTGGGCGTTGTCGGGGTTTTTTCGGCTGGTTTGCGCGGGTCAATTTTATCGAGGAACAGTTGTACCAGTTGTCCACTGGGCATGGTTTCCGAGTCGTCGGCCAGGTTGGTACACAGGCTTACTACCAGCTTTTGATCCGGGAAAACAGCCAGGAACGAAGTCCCCCCAATGGTGTTCCCTTGCTGTATGTAAACTTTCCGTCCCACACGGTCGGTAAAAATTTGCCAGCCAAAACCCAGGTTTGTTACAAAACCACCGTCGAGTTGGTTGGGGGTGAAAAACAGCTCGTAAGTTTTTTCATCGAAAAACCCTTTGTTCATCATTACCTGTCCCAGTTTGTTCAGATCGTCGGCCGTTGAGAGGTAGCCATATGCCGGAAGCATAAAACGCTGGTCAATTTCGGGGGCGTTTATCAGTTGGGCAATAAAATTCTGAAAGTAAGCACCCGACCGGTTTTCGATGAGCATGGACGGGCTATCGATAACCGTTTCGGTAAGCCCCAGCGTGTCCAGCAGTAGTTCCTGCACCAGTTTGGGGTAGCTTATCCCGGTAATGGTTTCGGCCACTATGCCAAGCAGGCAGGTGCCGTAATCCGAAATGGCAAAGTAGTGGTTGGGCTGAAATGCCAGGCTGTCGTTATCGGCAGAATGAATGTAATCTTTCAAACTTTTAAAGCCTTCGTTGTTGTGTAGTTGTTCGTAACTGGTTTCTTTAAACCCGGCCGTGTGGGTACCCAGGTCGCGGATGTTAAAGTCCCATTGCTTCTTCGGAAAGTTGGGAATGTACTTGTACAGCGAACTGTCAACATTCAGTTTCCCTTCTTCGTTTAAACGGGCGGCAAGCATGGCTGCAAACATGCCCGAGCTTCGGCCAATGCGGTATTTGGTTTCGGGGCGGGCAGGCGCTTTCAGTTCTTTACTGGCATAACCCATCCCTTCGGACCAAACGGTTTTTCCGTTTACCGATACGCTAATGCTTGCTCCCGGAGGGCCGGTAAGCAGGTACACCTTCAGGGCATCGCGGCCTGCGAGGATTTCGTTTTTGTACTCGCGATTCAAGACAATACGCGGGTCGCGCCCGGTTTTTTTGCAGGAATAAACACTAAGCGAAACCAAAATAACACATAAAATGGTGTGGGTTGAAAAACGTCCCCTTCCCCGTGGTGTACCTTTCATTGTTGTCTGTTTTGTGATTGATCCGAATTCATAATAGTGGCCTCGAAAATAATAAAATACCGGTTCACCGGCTAGTTGTGTTGGGTGAAAAACTTTTTTTGTAAGCTTGCCGCAGTCGTGTAAACCAAAAATAAATCGAATTTTTTACGCCCCGCAGCACTGCGACAAGCAAATAATTGGCGCGAATTGCTTGCCGCAAGGCTGCGAGAATAAAAACACCATGTTTTTTGCTTGCCGCAGCCGTGTAAACCGAAAATAAATCGAATTTTTTGTGCCCCGCAGCACTGCGACAAGCAAATAATTGGCGCGAATTGCCTGCCGCAATACTGCGAGAACAAAAACACCATGTTTTTTTACTTGCCGCAGCCGTGTAAACCGAAAATAAATCGAATTTTTTGCGCCCCGCAGCACTGCGACAGGCAAATAATGGGTGCGAATTGCTTGCCGCAAGGCTGCGAGAACAAAAACACCATGTTTTTTTGCTTGCTGCAGCTGTGTAAACCAAAAATAAATCGAATTTTTTGTGCCCCGCAGCACTGCGACAGGCAAATAATTGGCGCGGATTGCATGCCGTTGTCCTGCGCCCTGTTTTGTTTTATTCACTATTGGGGGTGGTTTATCGCAGTTTCTCCCCACCTGGCTATACAGCCGCTGTCGCACAGGAAGCAACAGGTACGGCAAGGGCATTAAAAAAGCCCCATCGTGAGTGACGGGGCTTTTCTCTGGCTATGGTATGAAACCTTATAACGGAATATTGCCGTGTTTGCGCGGCAGGTTCGATTTGCGTTTGTTGTGGGTCATGT
>JBKEAN010000216.1:0-11506 GCA_047972415.1 Mangrovibacterium sp. | reverse complement strand
TTGCCCGTGAACCTTTCGCAATAAAATTGAAGTTCTTCAAACTTGTCACACACATAAAAGTAAATTCTTATTAACTTGTCGTCTTTATCCTTGGAAATCATATCTAATTGTCAATTCGTAACTGACTGTAAGATACTGGTTTTCAAGGAATTAAACAAATTTAAGCCGCTGATTTTCAACTATTTAATGAACTTTTTTATATTTTTCTCAACCCTTGATTCGCATGATTCAATGATTGCTACTCTCCTATTTTCCCATGATAAAAAATGACTTCAACTTTCTCATTAGCTGTCAATGTGATGTCTTTTATAGTTGCTGTAAATTGTGGATCGGCATTTTCGCTTAAGCACTTTAGGGTGTACTTCCCTGGTAGGATCGTAAGGTTGAAGTTCCCGTCGGTACCGGCATTCACTTTTAGGTCGCTCCCTTCTACCCAAACGGTTGCAAAGAGATAAGGCCTATTAGCTGTACCCGCACTATAAACATATCCGTAAACCAACGCCGAGCCGTTGAGCGTTTCGTCAATGCTCCGGCTTACAATTTCGGCGCTGCTGTCAATAATCACCACCTCGCGGCACGAACTGCCCAGGATAAGGAGCATGGTGCAAATTGCAATTGTTTTCATCGTCGTTTCGTTTTTGTTTGTTAGTGTCTTCAGATAGCATATTAACGGAGGTCGTTCAATTCCGGTTGAGCTGCGAGTTTATCTCCCGCATTTTCGGTACCTGCACCGTACCCTTACTTAGCACAGAGCTTGCTAAGCTTTAGCAGGCTTTGTGCTAAAGGCCGACAGGAAGCTTGCTAAGCTTGTGCACGGTGCCTGCTAAGCTTTTACATTCGACCTGTGCTTATAACGACAGAAAAACTACAATACGGTCAGCTCTACCGGCAAAGCCCCTTTGCGCGGTTCTTTGGTACCACGAACCATTGCCCGTACCTCTACTCTATAGGTTCCGGGAGCCAGGGGAGGCACCAGAAAGTCAAGCTGCGAGGGCTTGTTGTTCGACACCATTTGCACCCGGGTTTCGCTAACACCATCGGTCGATTGTATAAAAATGCCTTGCCGCACATCGGCCGGATCAAACTTCAGCCTGCTTCCTTTTAGCTGGGCAATGTTGCCGGGGGTAAGGGTATCGTTGCGACTGCCGCTGCCCAAATCGTCGAGGTACAACGGGTCGGGCTGTGGACTGGCACCCTGCACCCGGGCCACGCTCACGTTTTGCGCCATTTGCCGCAGCCGCATGCCGGGCGTAATGTTTAGCCGCACAGTGTGGATAGCCGGGTTAAAGTTCTCTGTTTCGCTGTGGAACACGCCTTTAATGGAAGGAGACAGATTAAAGAGCGGAGTGTTAATGGAGTAGCCGTCGCTCACCAGTTGTTCGGTAGCCAAGGCGTACTCCTCAAATACGGCCAGGGCTTCGGCCTTGGTTACCGTGGAGCCGCGGCTAATCATCAGGTTAATCACATCGTCCTGCGTTTTGCTTTGCAGGTTCTGGGGCACCGCCATGCAGTCGGTCGGGTCTGGGGTGAGGTTATTCTCAAAAAGGGCATAATGAAGAGGCATGATTTTTAGTTTTAAAATTCAATACCAACAACTAAACAACATATACCATTCTCGGTAACAGATACTTGCAAAAACGAGAACAGGAGAGTCGTAAACGGATCATGATGTCCCGGATCGATAACACTCTTTAATACCTTTATAACCGATAAAGTTACTCCTTATGTTTTGCAATACATTACCATTTTTTTTTCAAACCTACTTTACTTCAAAGTCGAACATCTTGCGCCCTTCCAAAAAACCTTCCAGGCGGTCGCCAATAGCCACGGGGCCAACGCCAACAGGTGTTACGGTATAAATGAGGTCGCCAATTTTAAGGGTGAAATAGTTGGACACCTGGCTGATAATTTCGTCGATTGGGAAGAGCATGTACGAGCTGTCGCCGTTTTGCACCAGCTCGCCATTCTTTTTTAGTTGAAATTTGATGGCATTCACATCGGGCAGTTCCGATTTTTGTATGAAATCGTTACCAATCGCAGCCGAGCGGTCAAAGGCTTTGGCTTTTTCCCAAGGCAGGCCTTTATCCTTCAGTTTGGCTTGCAGGTCGCGGGCCGTAAAGTCAATTCCCAGGCCAATTTCGTCGTAATAACGGTTGGCAAAACGGGTTTCAATATTCTTTCCCAGCCGGTTGATGCGTACCACCAGTTCGCATTCGTAATGCACATCGTTGCTGAACGAGGGGATGTAAAACGGGTCGTTGTTGCGCAACAAAGCCGAGTCGGGCTTCATAAAAATAACCGGTTCGGTGGGTATTTCGTTGTTTAGTTCGCGGGCATGTTCGCTGTAATTGCGGCCAATACAAATTATTTTCATAGGTCTGCCTTAGGTTTTTTCGAAATTATTTGCCAAACTTCTTTTTCAATTCGTCCAGTTTGTCTGCCATGCTTTCTTCGGGTTTTGCCTGGGCTTTTTCGGCGGCCAGTTTTTGTTTCAGCCGGTCGCTCACCTGTTTCACCACATTTTTGGTATAAAGCGGGAACTCGCCATCCATTATCCAGCCATAATAACCGGGTTGTTCGCGCAGCACTTTTTCCACCGACAAGCCCTTGTTTTTACCAAAGTTGAACACTTCAACCCCTTTTTCGTCGTAAACAATGCGTCCCATAAAATCGGCATTCCGGTCGTACGACGAAAACTCGCTCAATGCGCTCACATCGTTTTGAATGGGTTTGGTCACTTTACCTTTGAGGTCTTCAAATTCGGCATCGCGGTACATGTCAAGTTGCGCTTCTAACACTTCCAGGGTAGCCCGCGTATCAGCCAGGGCGCTGTGGGCATCAATCAACTCTTTTTGGCAATAAAACTTATAAGCTGCGGCCAGTGTACGTTTTTCCATTTTGTGGAAGATGGCCTGCACATCTACAAAGCGGCGTTTTTTGAGTTCCACGGCTACATCGGCGCGTAAAAATTCTTCAGCCAGCAGCGGAATATCAAAACGGTTCGAGTTGAAACCGGCAAAGTCGCAGCCTTCCATAAAGCTGGCCAGCCCGGCGGCTACTTCCTTAAACGTTGGGGCGCCGGCCACATCGGCATCGTAAATACCGTGTACCCGGCTGGCTTGCTCGGGAATTGGCATTTCGGGGTTGATACGCAATTCGTTGGTTTCCTCGCTGCCATCGGGGTTTATTTTTATGAGGGCAAATTCAACAATCCGGTCGGTGGCAATGTTGAGGCCGGTGGTTTCCAGGTCAATAAAAATCAGCGGTTTTTGTAATTGTAATTTCATTCTGATTCTGTTTTCGGTATGAATAAAAAGCCTAACAGAATTGCTCCTGCTAGGCTCTCCATTTATCTATTTAAATTATCAGGCATTAATCATCATCGGCATCAGCAACATCAGCACATCCTCGTCTTCAAAATCTTTCTCGGCAGGCAGCAACAAGCCGGCGCGGGTCGGGTCCGACAGTTCAACCCGAACCTCCGACGAGGTCATGTTCGAAAGGATTTCCAGCAGAAAGGTTGATTTGAAACCAATTTCAATTTCGTCGCCCTCGTACTGGCATTTGATGCGTTCAACAGCCGAAATCGAGAAATCGACATCCTGGGCCGAAATAACCAACTGGTTGTCGTTGATGTGGAATTTAATGAGGTTGCTGGCCTGGTTGGCAAACACCGACACGCGTTTAATCGTGTTGTAGAATTCCTGGCGATCGACCACCAGTTTATTGGGGTTGTTGGTTGGGATTACCGAGTTGTACGCCGGGTAATTTCCTTCAACCAACCGGCAAATCAATTTAAAATTGGTTAGGGTGAAGTAGGCATTCTTCTCGTCGAACTGCAACTTCACATCGTAATCTTCCTTGGCCAACAGGTTTTTGAGCAAACCAGCCGGTTTTTTAGGAAGAATAAACGACGACTGAATATCGGCTTTCGCATCAAGCCGTTTGTAACGCACCAGTTTGTGCGCATCCGAAGCAACAAACGTTAAATCGCGGGTTCCTAGCTCCATAAAAATACCGTTCATCACGGGGCGTAATTCGTCGTCGGCAGTGGCAAACAAGGTACGCTGAATACCCACTTGTAACACATCGTGTGGCACCTGAATCGTGGCGGCAGCAGCTTCGTTCAGCTCGGGCAATTGCGGAAACTCGTCTCCATCTTGTCCAACAATACTGAACTTACCGTTTTCGGAATAAATATCGATGCCAAACGTGTCCATATCAAATTTAAAAGTCAACGGCTGGTCCGGGAACTCTTTCAGTGTATCGTTCAGCAACTTGGCCGGAACAGCAATATCACCCTTTCCTTCGGCATTGTCCAGTGTAAGGCTGGTAATCAGTGTTGACTCCAAATCTGAAGCTGTAACCGTCAGGCGGCTATCTTCCAGCTGAAATAAATAATTATCCAGGATGGGTAATGTATTCTTCGAACTAATCACCTTGCTGATAGCGTTTAAGTGACTGAGCAATTCGGTACTGGAAACAACAAATTTCATCTATTTATTCTTTTAGTTTGACTTATCGATTTCTTTTCAAAAAAACGGGAATTGTTTTGTCCTCGTCGGAATACACGAATATACAAACTTTGCGTTGGTTTCCCGATTTTTCTTTTCAGAATTTATACAAAGTATTTAACGGCGGTAGCGGCGAATGCGTACCAGCTGAAACACAAGGCCAAATAAGGCAACAAAAACCAACGGTGCCAGCACATTAAGCAGCTGCCAAAAGGTTTTTTCTTCGCGCAAACGAACTTTATCGAGCAGGCGGATTTTAAACACCCGCGAACGCAACTCCATAATGCCCGAGTTATCGCACAAATAGTTGATGGCATTCAGCAAAAAGGCTTTGTTCCCGAAGGTTTGCTGCGAGTAGTCGTCGTAACCCAACGCTTGGGTGCGTACCTGGCCGTTTCGGCGCGATACTTTATTGGCCAACAGGCTGCCATCGGCCAACACAATTAATTTGGCTGGCAGCGATTCCTCTTCAACCTGAATTTGAAGCGGGTTGAAATCGCTGGTAATGCGATTGACAAATACCGAACGGAATTTACCTTCAACCAGCACCCCAACAGGAATGGCAGCATCGGAAAAAAGTTCGCGGGCCGGTGGGTTGTTGATGCTTTGCAGGCTAATTTGTTCGGGCGTACCAATTTTTCGGCTGTATTGCGAGGTTTCCAGAATAACGGCTTTTCTCAGGTTCGGGTTCTTCCCAACGGTATCAACAGAGCTTACAAACTCCGACTTTAAGCGGTTCAGGTTCCGGCTGATAACGTGCTTATCCGAAGCCGTCAGTAACGGCGAAAAATACCAGGGTGCCGGCGTAAACTTGGGCTGCGACGCAACGGGCGAGGTATTCACCGGAATCAGGATGCACTCCACATCCTGCACCAAATCGGGGTTTACCCGCACACCATAGTTAAACAATTGGTCCATCAGGTTGAGGTCGCGCGGAAAAGCAATGGTGGTTTCACCGCGGCTCAAACTGTCGAGGCTCACCTGTACCGGGTCGAATGCCAGTAAAATATTGCCGCCACGCATCAGGTACTGGTCCAGGTAAAACTTTTCCCGCTCGCCAAAAGGTGCCGACGGGTCGGCAATAATCAAGGCTTTGGGCAATGTGTCGCTGGCAAACAACTCTTCTGCCGTGCGGTCGTTTACCCGGTAATTCTCGGCCAAACTTTGGCGGAAATCCCGGGTCTCGGCTTCACCCAATTCTTGCTGTCCTTTCAAAAAACTCACTTCTGCTTTTTGTGTTGAATGAATTTGCTGCAAGGCATGTACCAGTTCAAACTCAAGCGTTTCAATGGAGTTATTAAGGTTTTCCTCGGCACGTAAACCCGGATTATTTTTCAACAGGTTTAGGCCGTATAGTTTATCGCGGTAACGAATCACGGCTCCCGGAAATATCAGTTTGGTAACCGTTCCTTCGTCTTTGTTCTGGCGCAAATCAGTCGGTTGCAATCCAAGCGACACCAGGTTGTTAAAAAGTTTGTTCCGTTCGTCGGCATTTGTTATCGTGTATGGATCGCACCGCGCCGCCTGTACACGGAAGCTGGCCCAGGCATCCATATCCTGAATTTTTTCCTCCACCGCCTGTTGCAATTGCCGAAACCCGGGAGGCAAATCGCCCGCCAGGTACAAATCAATTTTAACAGGGGCATCCAAGCTTTTCAGAATTTCTTTTGATACCGGCGACAAGCTGTACCTTTTTTCGGTGGTTAAATCAACCCGAAAAAACCACGCCGAACCAATCCAGTACACGAGTACACAAGCTGCTGCAAAAACAAGCAGGCGTTTAAGTTGGGTTTTTACTTTTTGCTGGCCCTGGCGCAGTAGCAAACTCGTAAAAAAAAGTACGAAAGCGCTGAGCAAAACAAAGTACAGCACATCGCGCGAGTCCAGCACCCCCCTGCTTACCGAAGCGTAATGCTGCGCAATTCCAAGCCCGGAAAAAAATGCGTTGACAGAAGAAGGCACATTCATCGCAGCCACAAAATCGAATCCGGTGTAAAAAAAGAAGCACATGAAAAGCGCCGTAATAAATGCAAACACCGGGTTGTCGGTCAGGGCCGATCCCAAAAGCCCGAGCGCAACATATAATGCAGCAAGCAAAAACAAGCCAATAAACGAGCCCCAGGCAGCCCCCCTGTCCCAGTTGCCAACCGGGTTTCCTAAGCTGTATACTGAGTAAAAATAAATTAACGTTGGAAGCAAACAAAGCACCACAAGGCACAAACCCGCCAAATATTTGGCCCACACCAACTGAAACAGCGAAAATGGCCGGGTAATCAAAATCTCCAGAGTCCCCAGCCGCTTTTCTTCGGCAAACAGGCGCATGGTGAGCGCTGGAATCAGAAACAGAAAAATCCAGGGAGCCAGCGCAAAATAAGGCGAAAGCGATGCATAGCCGTTCTCCAGCAAATTATAATTTCCCGGAAATACCCAAAGGAACAAGCCATTGCCAATCAGAAAAACAAAAGCAACCAAATAGCCGGTCAACGAGCCAAAGAAGCTGGAAATTTCTTTCCGAAACAGACTGTACATACAAATATTGGGTTGAAGTGACTGAGAACGAAGATAAAAAAAGTCGGTTTAGGAACGTAGTTTTTCAAGCATAAGCAGAGCAGTGCGCCGCGAAGCACCTTCGCCACCCAGCTTTTCGTGCAGCTCGTCGTAGCTTGCCATTATTCCGGTACGGTAATTTGTATCTTCCAACAGACGGTGCGCTTCTTTGCGGATATTGCCCACCGTACAATTATGCTGCAACAGTTCCGGTACTGCCATACGCTGCAAAATAATGTTTACAAGCGATACCCACCTGATACCCAGAAAGAATTTGCCGATATAAAACAACAAGGCCCCTCCTCCCATCCGGTAGCATACAAGCTGGGGGCACCGTAACACGGCGGTTTCAAGGGTCACTGTCCCCGATGCCACAACTGCTGCATCGGCCATTTGCAGCACCTCGTAGGTTTTGTCGCGCAAAATATTAACATGAAAACCATTTACCAGACTGATATAAACCTGGTCGGGAATATTTGGAGCGGCAGTCACAACGATTTGATGCGTGTTTACCGAGTTGACAGCCTTGAGCATACGCGGCAACAGCGATTTGATTTCCTGCAAGCGGCTTCCCGGTACCAAAGCCAAAACGGGTTTGTCGTTCAATTGGTTTTCGGCACAAAAGGTACCGAACGATTTTTCGGTCCGGCGTGCCTGGATGGCGTCCAAAACCGGATTTCCTACATAATTAACCGGATAGTTATAACGGGCGTAAAACTCGGTCTCGAACGGGAAAATGGTAAACATTTCGTCAACCAATTCCTTAATTTCTTTTACCCTTCTCGATTTCCACACCCATACTTTGGGCGATATATAATAGTAAACCTTCAACCCCAATTGCTTGGCAAATTTGGCCATACGCAGGTTGAAGCCGGGATAATCGACCAAAACCAATACATCGGGCATAAAATCTGCCAATTGCTCCTGACATTGGTTGAAATTCCGTTTAATCGCAGACAGGTTCATCAACACCGGGATGAAACCCATAAAGGCCATTTCGCGGTAATGTTTCAGTAGTTGCATGCCGGCCTGCTCCATTAGTTCGCCGCCAAAGCCACGAACTTCTGCCTGTGGATCAGCTTTCACCAACTCGCTAATCAGGTTTGAAGCATGCAAGTCGCCCGACGCTTCACCGACTATAAAAAAATATTTCATTTGTATCAAAAATTATTTTTCGAACTAGACCTTGTCACGTACGCATGGAATAGCCATTTATTCATTCTCGGTTTATATGAGCTTAAGCTCTTATGGCTATTTCATATACTCATTTTAAATCAGTTGCCATGTGAACTTCGCGCTTGTTGCTTACGATTAAAACACTTTTGACAACATAACGATAAAAGCAAAAACAAATGTTGCAAGTAATACCCCGCGGGCAGCATAGTCGTATTTAATGCGGTAGAAATAAAGGAACAAGCCAAGGTTAGGTAAAACACACAAGCTCATTACCTTTAAAAAAGCGCCCAGTTTCCACAGGTTGTATAGGTAATCGCTCAAAGCAAGCTCTTTTTTACCCGCCAAAAATACGGCTACAAAAATAAGCAGCGGAATAGCCATGCCAAGCAAAAAGCCAAAACCCATTTTATTTTTACTTCTTTTCATCTTTTTCCGATTAAAAACGCCATTTTTTCATTTGTTCCATTGCCTTGTAGCTAGTCATGTCAACCGTTACCGGCACTACCGACACGTATTGGTTTTCGAGCGCGTGCATATCGGTTCCGGGAACATCAGGTTCAAAATTTTTGAAATAGCCACTAAGCCAATAGTAATCCCTCCCCCCCGGGTCGGACCGTTTATCCAACTCTTCGACCCATTTGCCCGCCGTTTGCCGACACACCTTCACCCCACGCACTTCGCCCTGCGGAATATTCACGTTGAGGCAGGTAAAATGGGGCAACCCATATTGAGCCACCGCCTGAAAAATGCGGGCCACCCACATTTTTGCACGTGTAAAATCGGCATCAGAATCATAGTCGCACAACGAAAAGCCAATCGAGGTCACACCATGTAAACAGCCTTCGATGGCTGCTCCGATTGTTCCGCTGTAAATTACGCTGATAGACGAATTGCTCCCGTGATTAATACCTGACACCACAAAATCGGGCTGCCGATCGAGCAATTGGTTGAAGCCCATCTTCACACAATCGACCGGGGTGCCGCTGCATTTATAGGCTACGTAACCCTCGTCCTCTTCAATTTTTGATGCCCGCAAGGGTTGATTGGTCGTGATCGCATTCGACATTCCCGACATGGCTGCTTCGGGGGCAATTACCACTACGTCGCCAAAAAGCCGCATCACTTCTATCAATTCTTTTAACCCTTTGGCGTAAATACCATCATCGTTGGTTACCAAAATCAGCGGACGATCATTCATTTTGTTTGTGTTTTTTTTGGATTGACGCACAAATATAGCCGAAAGGCACCGAATGCCGCCTGACTCGCTTGTCGTTTTTTAAACCGAACAAACCGCATCTTGCTCATTTTGCACAGGGCAAAGAATCATCTCTGCTCAAAAATGAATAGAACATACTTCCATTTTGCCTGACAAGCCAGCAAAAGAACAGGACTGAAACGCAGAATCAATTTCACGATTCAAATCAACAACCACGCCTATCAACCTTCATAGGCAAAACAACCAAAAGCTCCAAATAAACAAGAACCGAATATCGTTCATATCAACTTCTTACATCTCAAAAAAAATAACATTAATCATATCGTGACAGCTTGATAAATTATAATTTTAATGTCTATCTATTTTTCTCTTATTTCATACTTTTAAAATATTTTTCATAAGTAGCTTGGAATTTGTAAATATTATTTAATATTGTTCTGACAAATTAACCATCTCTGGCCGAATGACTCAAAGCAAAAATGAAATAACCGAGAGCATGCCGATGAGCGAATTCAAGCGCTACAAACAACGCATGCACATTTTGCGACTACTTTATAAAAAAGGAGAGCTATCGGCAAGCTCGTTAAGTAAAAAAATCAACATTAGCCTTCCGACCACACGCACCCTGCTCGACGAATTGATACGGCAAGAAGTAATTTGCCCCTCGGGACCAGGCAAATCAATCGGAGGCCGCAAACCACAAATCTACACACTATCGGGTGATTCGTGCTTTGTACTGGCCATTGAACTAGGCCACTACAAAGCAAATGCGGTTATCAGCAACAGCCAAAACAAATGGGTCACACCGGTTACCGAATTCGAAACAAACATCAACGACCCGCAAATAGAACAAAAGATAGAACTCGTTTTTACCGGACTGCTCCAGTCGGCTGCTATCAGCAAATCAAAAATCAAAGCTATCGGGATAAGTATGCCGGGACTGATTGACTCGGAAAATGGACTGAACAAAACCATCCAGTTACACGAACTACGCCCCATTGCCCGGCGGATAAGCGAGCATTTTGGGATAACTGTTTTTATTGAAAACGACGCACGGATGCAGGCGTTGGGCGAATTTGAGTTCGGGGCAGCCCGGAACACTCAAAATAGCTTGGTTATTAACTGGAGTTGGGGTTTGGGCTTAGGCATCATTGGGAACGGAAAAATCTATAATGGTTCCACCGGGAATTCGGGCGAACTAAGCCACATCCGGTTGCAGGAAGAAGGAGATTTGTGCGAATGCGGCAAGCGCGGTTGCTTCCAAACCATTGCAGGGGCCCGACGTTTAGTTGAAATGGCCCGGAAAGAAATAAGCCGCGGAACAATTTCGCAGCTAAGCACCCAGTTTGGGCACAACCCCGAACAACTAACCCCCGATAACATTATCGACTGTGCCCGGCAAGGTGACGAACTCTCAATCAATCTGCTCAACCAGATTGGCACACGGCTGGCCTGGGGCTTGTCGATTCTCATACAACTGCACAATCCGGAGCTTATTGTTCTGAATGGTCAGCTCAGCAGGGCCGGCCAATATGTACTGATACCCATTCGCCAAGCCCTCAACCAATACTGTTTACAAAATATCCTCGAAAACGTACGAATTGAATTTTCCGAAGCCGGAGCCTATGCGGGACTAAAAGGGGTAACTGCGATGGTTTATAATAGGCTTTTTGTCGATTAAGCTGTCAAAAAGAAAATAAACGAACAGTAGAACAACAAGAATTCAGCGATAAAAACAAAACACTTTAATTATCTACCACTTAACTATTGAATGAATTTCATGCACAATAATTCATTTTTAAGGTTCTATGCTAAATAGTGTGGGTAATTGAATTTTAGTTTACCGGCAATAAAGTAAATCATACTGATAAAGTTCTCTGTGTTTCGGTATCCCCTAGCCCTTCTTTTGGCCAATTGTATTTTGCTGTTTATGCCTTCAAGGATGCCATTTGTGATTTTGGAACCAAAGTAGTTCATAATACCAGTCCAGTGGGCTTTTACTGTACTGACAAAAGCCTTGAACGGCAGTATTTTACTGTCATTCACTAAATCG
>JBKEAN010000015.1:0-26880 GCA_047972415.1 Mangrovibacterium sp. | reverse complement strand
TGCCCGGGCTCTGCGGTTAAATATCCGTTCAGTAACCGGAAGCGTTCAGCTTCGATACGTTTTACTTCCGAGGCCGGAATCATGTAGCCATCGTCATCGTTGGAGCCGCTAATAATTAAAGTTGCGATAATGGTTAGCAGGCTCACTATGGCCAGCCACCAGATGTACCAAACCATAGCAAAGCCAAAGGCCAGCGCCAAAGCGCCGATAATTACCCCAAGGGGCGAGTTTTTGGGCATATGAATATTGGTGTAAACCGGGTAATTGCTATAGGCTGTCCCCTTTTCTTTCATATCCCAGAAGGCATCGAGGTCCGATACTACCGGTACCACAGCAAAGTTATATGCAGGCGGTGGCGAGGCTGTAGCCCACTCCAGTGTGCGCCCCTCCCAGGCATCGCCGGTTACGTCGCGCAGCTCTTCGCGCCTCCTGATGCTGACAACAATTTGGATTATCTGAAACAAAACACCCAGCCCAACAATAGCGGTTCCAATGGCAGCAGTAACCATGTACGGTTGCCAGTCGGGGTTATCGTAGTGGGCAGCACGGCGCGGCATCCCCATAAAACCAACGGCATACAGCGGCATAAAGGCTACCAGAAATCCAATCATCCAGGCCCAAAATGCGCGTTTGCCCCAAGCTTCGTTTAGTTTGAAGCCGAACATTTTGGGGAACCAGTAGCTAAAACCGGCAAAATAACCAAACAAAGCCCCCGGAATAAGCATGTTGTGGTAGTGCGCCACAAGGAACACCGAGTTATGAACCACGTAGTCGGCACCCGGAATGGCCATTAGCACACCGGTCATCCCCCCAATTACAAAAGCAACCAGGAAACCCAGGGTCCAGTACATGGGCGAAGTAAACCGGATGCGGCCCCGGTACATGGTAAAAAGCCAGTCGTAAACTTTTACCCCGGTAGGAATAGCAATTAACATGGTCGAAATTCCAAAGAAAATATTCACGTTTACAGTATTGCCCATCGTAAAAAAGTGGTGTAACCAAACCGTGAACGACAATAGCATAATAACAGCCGTTGCCCATACCAGCGATTTATAGGCAAAAAGGCGTTTGCTCGAAAAAGTAGCCACCACTTCGGAGAAAATGCCAAAGGCCGGTAAAATAACTATATATACTTCGGGGTGTCCCCACATCCAGAACAGGTTGTTCCACATCATCATGTTTCCGCCCAGGTTATTGGTAAAGAAGTGCATATCCAGGTAGCGGTCCAGGGTGAGAAAGGTAAGCGCACCGGTAATTACCGGGAACGAAAAGATGATGAGCACACACGACGACAAGGCCGTCCAGGTAAAAAGCGGCATCTTCATTAAGCTCATTCCCGGAGCGCGCATTTTCAGAATGGTCACTACAAAGTTGATACCCCCAAGCAGGGTTCCCAGTCCCGAAAGCTGAAAAGCCCAGGCCCAGTAATCAACCCCTACGCCCGGGTTAAATTCCTTTTCGAACAGCGGTGCCAGGCCAGTCCAGCCGGTATTGGCAAATTCGCCTACCCCCAGCGAAATCATCATCAACCCGGCGCCGGCTACGGTAAGGTAAAAGCTCACTGCGTTCATCACCGGGAAAGCCACGTCGCGGGCGCCAATCTGCAAGGGGATAATCATGTTCATCAACCCGATAATGAAGGGCATGGCCACGAAAATAATCATAATGGTACCGTGGGCGCCAAACACCTGGTCGAAGTGGTGCTCTGTCAGGTACCCCGGGTTTCCCCCTGCTGCTATGGCCTGCTGGGCGCGCATCATTACCGCATCGGCAAAACCGCGCAGTAACATCACACCAGCCAGGATGATGTACATGATACCGATGCGCTTGTGGTCAACCGTGGTTAGCCATTCGTTCCACAGGTAGCCCCAACGTTTATAGTAGCTTACCAACCCAACAATAGCAATACCCAGCAACGTTGAACTGACAATGGCACCCATAATAATGGGGTCGTTGAACGGAATATCCGACCAACTTAATTTTCCTAGCATATGTTATCCTCCAAAATTTTAATGATTACTGTTACCGCCGTGGGGCATGGTATGTTGGTGCAAACCCGGACTATCGCCGTACTTTTCTGTCATCCCGTTATGGTCGTGTTCGGGCATCCAGTGCATGTTTTCCTGCATCACCAGGTTGAATAAACCCGGTTCAACTGCCGAGAAACTGGTTACCGGATGGTTGAGGCTGAACATGCGGTTGATTTGGGTGAAGCGCTCCATGCTCAGGGTATCCGGCGATTCTCGTACCCCTTTCAACCAGTTTTCGAAGCCCCCCGCAGTTGTTGATATGGCTTTAAAATACATTCCCGCGTAGCCATTCCCGCTGTACTCCATATTTTGACCACGGAAAACACCCACTTCGTCGGCCATCAGGTGCAAACGGGTTTGCATACCAGCCATTACATAGATTTGGCTGCCCAGGGCTGGAATAAAAAATGAGGTCATTACCGAGCCGGAGGTCAGGCGAAAGTTCAGCGGCGTATTCACCGGAAATACAAACTGGTTTATTACGGCCACGCCGTATTCGGGGTACACAAAAAGCCAGTCGCTGTCGGTCGAAATGACATCAACCTGCAGGGGTTTTACCTCCGATTCCAGCGGTTTGTAGGGATACAGCCTGTGGGTGCTGTCCCAGGTGAGGTAGCTCAGCGCAGCAATAATCAGCACCGGCACTCCCCAAACCACGGCTTCAATAGCGTTGGAATGTGTCCATTTGGGTTTGTAGGTGGCTTTGGTGTTCGATGCGCGGTAGCGGTACGCAATCCAGGCAATCATCACGAATACCGGGATTACCACAATCAACATTAACAGGAAGGCGACTTTAATCAACATGGCAGCCTGGTCGCCCACCGGCCCGCTGGGGTCGAGTACAACCATTTTTTTGCATCCGCCCAAAAGGCCGGCAAGCAACACCAGAGCCATCCCTTTTGCAACTTTCATTCTTTTCTCTTTTGTCAACCAATTCATATCCTTTATTCAAAAAATTATAGTGGTTACCCGGGCGTTATTGCAAAACAAAACCATCCGGTTTATTTTCAACCCAATTACTTCGCCGCTTAAACAGTCGCTTCAGCGGATGCTGTTTAAACTATGGGGTTGCCTCGGCTTAGCTTCGGCCCGATTAGTTTTAGTTTGATTTTGACGCGGATTTCACGTCCTGTTTGCATTCCTTCCACCCGGAAACTGCAACACACAACAAGCACTTGCCGGAATTGTTAGCCCCTAATTTCAGATTTAACAATCTTTTGATGCCTGTTGCAAACTCGCATTAGCCGTTCGTTCTCATTATAAGTAGTATCCCGCTCCGGTCGTTGTACCTGAATTGACAAGCAGCCGATCAGAAAAACCATAAACGAGAAAGAAGGTTTTTACCTGAAAGGGGGTGCCTTCCCCCGGCAACCGCTCCAATTACCCACTCGCAACCGCGCAGGTTAATTGACTGGTACAGCTGCAACATTTGAAGCTACATTTTTTACGCTATTTGACGAAAAAACCTACTTTTGCTTTTCATTTTTCAAAAAAAACGATAAGCTGCATAACAAGAAATAACGGTATGAAACGACTGAAAATTAAAGAAGTGCTGGCTGGCGGCCAAGTTGGCCAGCAGGTGTTGGTGAAAGGATGGGTACGGACAAAACGCGGTAGCAAGAATGTGAATTTCATTGCGTTGAATGATGGTTCGACTATTAATAATTTGCAGGTTGTGGCCGATGTAGAAAAATTCGGGGAAGAGTTGCTGAAGGAAATCAATACCAGTACCTCGCTGGGTATTACCGGCGAACTGGTTGCTTCGCAAGGTAGCGGGCAAGCCGTTGAGCTGGTGGCTACCGAAATTACCATTTACGGAAAAGCCGATCCGGAAAAATACCCTATTCAACCCAAAAAACACAGCCTGGAGTTCCTTCGCGAGAACGCCCACCTGCGTTTCCGCACAGCTACGTTCAGTGCCGTATTCCGGTTGCGCCATGCCATGGCTTTTGCTATCCATAATTATCTCAACAGCAAGGGCTTTGTATACCTGCACACCCCTATTATTACGGGTTCGGATGCGGAAGGCGCCGGACAAATGTTCCGCGTTTCAACCTTGCCGGCTGTAAACCCTCCGGTGAACGAGGAAGGCGAAATTGACTACACACAGGATTTCTTTGGACGGCCAACCAACCTGACGGTTTCGGGGCAGCTGGAAGGTGAATTGGGCGCCACTGCCCTAGGCGAAATTTATACCTTCGGCCCGACGTTCCGCGCCGAAAACTCAAACACCACCCGCCACCTGGCCGAGTTCTGGATGATTGAACCGGAAATGGCTTTCTACGAACTGGCCGACAACATGGAGCTGGCAGAGGAGTTTTTGAAGTACCTGATTAAATACGCGCTGGACAACTGCCTGGACGATCTGAAGTTTCTGAGCGGTCGCCTGACTGAGGAAGAGAAAAACAAACCCGCCGACCAACGCTCGATGGAGCTGATTGAAAAACTGCAATTTGTGCTGGCCAACGATTTTGTACGTTGTACCTACACCGAAGCAATTGACATTCTGAAAAACTCGAAACCTTACAAGAAGGGACAGTTTCAGTACCCGGTTGAATGGGGCGTTGACCTGCAAAGCGAGCACGAGCGGTTCCTGGTTGAAAAGCATTTTCAGAAACCGGTTATCCTGATTAACTATCCGAAGGACATTAAAGCGTTTTACATGAAGCAAAACCCGGATGGTAAAACCGTTGCCGCCATGGATGTGCTGTTCCCCGGTATTGGCGAAATTATTGGTGGTTCGCAGCGCGAAGAAGACTACGACAAACTGCTGGCCCGCATGACCGAAATGGGCATTCCGGCTGAAGAAATGTGGTGGTACATGGATACCCGCCGCTTTGGCACTGTGCCCCACGCCGGTTTTGGTTTGGGTTTCGAACGCTTTATTTTGTTTGTAACCGGCATGGGCAATATCCGCGACGTAATTGCCTTTCCGCGGACACCAAAAAATGCTGAATTTTAACCGGCTATAAACCAATCACACCAAAAGTTAAATAAATCAGCGGCAATTGACGTCCGTATCAATTTATCGGTATATTTGTTTACCTCTCTGTTCCCTCTTATTGAGAGACAGGGAGGTAAATTTTTTACGAACCGATTCGTGAGACTTTTTTAGGCCCCCGAATGAAACGACTAACTTCAAGCACTTTCTTCGTAATCCTGCTAACCCTTTTGTGCCTTGCCAACCAAACAAGTAGTGCACAAACCAATCTGCTGTTTTACCATTCCGATGGCTACTACAATGCACCCGACTACAACCCGGCTTTTTTAACCAATCAGAAGAACGTCACTTTCAATCTATTCCCGTTGGCCGGAATGGGCGTAAGTTATAACAACAAAGAAGCGGTTAACAATGCGCGTAAAATTCTGTTCAACGAGAAATTTGACAATCCAAAAGAAGAAACCTTTCGCAGCCTGATTAAAAAAGAGCTCAGTTACAACCAGTTCGATGCGACCCTGCTTACCGTCGGTATCAACAGTCCTTACGGATCGTTTAACTTCCAGATTCGCGAAAAAGTGTACGCATTCATGCGTTTCGGTGGCGACTTTTCGCGGTTTGTGATGGACACGCTTGGAATAGAAACCATCAGTTTAAATGAATCGCAGGATTTTCCAACTGAAGATGTTCACTTCAGGGAGTACAACCTGGGCTATGCCAACGAGCTCATCCGGAACAAACTAACCATCGGCGTCAGGGCCAAAATGTACTTCGGAAAAGCCTTTTCAACCTCGAATGCTGCCAGCTACATTGCCGGGGTTGACGGGAACTATTACGTAAAATCGAAGGGCGACGTTTACTTTTCGATACCTGCAACCGATGATGAGCAAAACGGTGAAATCACGAAAGTAAACGTAATGGATGGCAAAACAGTGAGCGATTATGTGTTCAATTCGGGCAACTCGGGCTTTGGCCTCGACTTCGGGCTGAACTGGAAAATAAACCCGCAACTGGAATTTAGTGCCGCCGTACTGGATGTGGGAAGCATCAAATGGAAAAAGTACCTGTACCGCTTCAACTTCGATGAGGGTTCGTACCAAATTGAAAACGTTGAGCTGGACCCGGTAACTAACACCCTGACCAAAGGCACCGACGAGATTAATTTGATTGACGACATTTCCCAATTATACAACATATTGCCCACCGATACCAGCTATGTAACCCGGATGCCGGGCTCGTACCTGGTTGGACTGAATTATCGTTACAACGAAAAGTTAAGTTTTGGAATTCTGAACCGCTACATTCAAGAGAAAAACATGGGGCACAACAGCATTCAGGCAACCATTAACTATAAACACAACAAACACTGGACATTTGTGAGTGGCTTTGGCGTGTACCACAACTCGTACAAAAACCTGCCTCTGGGGCTGATTTACCACTGGAAGCGCGCCCAATTCTGGGCTGGCACCGACAACCTGCTGTCATTCGTTGTCCCCGATTTTTCTGACTATACCGGTTTCACCTTCGGCGTTGATTTTAATTTGTTTGCCCCCAAGCTGAAATACAAAGAGAACGAGTACCTGCCATTTTTTAAACAGAAAAAAAACTGGCGAAAAAAATCGAATGGCCTCATTTTCGGCACGCCAAACTAAAGGGTTTTGGTACCAATTCAGTTTTTCTCCGGTTAAAATCCGAAAGAAAGCCTCGCTTTAGCCGCTTTTTAGCTCCGAAAATGCCTTGTTACACCGAAAAATCTTAATTTTGAAAAAACTCGAAGGTTTCCGGCTTCAGGCGCGGAGAAACTTTGCAGTAAACATTAACAAACAAGCTCGAAAAGTAAGCGTTCGGTATGCCATCTCAAAAATTAAGTTTACAACAAAAATTGTTGCAGAAGCTGTCACCTCAACAAATACAGGTGATTAAGCTGCTGGAGATCCCTACCATGCAATTGGAGCAACGCATCAAAAAAGAACTGGAAGAAAACCCGGTGCTTGAAATGCTCGGCGACGAAACTTCCGACGACCAAAGCGATTTGCCCGAAGAAGACCCGAATGATATTGATAACGAAGAGTTTTCGCTGGAAGATTATATGGACGAGGACGATATTCCCGACTATAAACTAACGGCCAACAATTACTCGAAAGACGATAAGCAAGTTGATATGCCCTTCTCCGAGGGCACCAGTTTCCACGAGTCGATGCTAGACCAGCTGGCGATGGCCAACCTGAATGAAGAACAACGCAAACTGGCCGAATACATTATCGGGAACATTGACGACGATGGCTACCTGCGCCGCGACCTGCCCTCAATTAGCGACGACCTGGCCTTCAACCTAAATATGGACGTGAAGGAGGACGAACTGGAAGAGCTGCTCGAAATTATTCAGGACTTTGATCCGGCCGGGGTTGGTGCCCGCGACTTGCAGGAATGCCTGTTGTTGCAAATTCAGCGTAAAAAAGCCAGCCCTGCAACCTTACTGGCCGAAAAAATTATTTCGGAGTATTTTGACGAATTTACCAAGAAACATTACGACAAAATCCTCCGGAAATTTGATGTCCCCGAAGAGGAGCTGAAAGATGCCGTGAACGAAATATTGAAGCTGAACCCCAAGCCAGGCGGCGCGTACAGTAACCCGCTCAGCAAATCGAACCAGGTAATTGTACCCGATTTTATTCTGGAAAACCACGACGGCGAACTGGACCTATCGCTCAACCAGCGCAATGTGCCCGACCTGCGGATGAATGCTCATTACCTGGAAATGTTGAAAACCTACAGCGAAAACCGCAAAAATATTTCGCGCGACCAAAAAGACGCCATGCTGTTTGTAAAGCAAAAACTCGATTCGGCCAAATGGTTTATCGACGCCATCCGCCAGCGCCACCAAACCTTGCTGGTAACCATGTCGGAAATCATCGATTTCCAAAAAGAATATTTTCAGGAAGGTGATGAAACCAAACTGAAACCCATGATACTGAAAGATATTGCCGACCGCACCGGATTAGATATTTCAACCATTTCGCGCGTATCGAACAGCAAATACATTCAAACTAATTTCGGGATTTTCCCGTTGAAATACTTCTTCTCGGAAGGAATGCAGAAGGATACCGGCGAGGAAGTTTCGACCCGTGAAATCAAAAAAATACTGGAAGAATGTATCTCGGCCGAAGACAAGCGCCAACCGCTTACCGACGACCGATTGACACAAATACTGAAAGAGAAATCGTACCCAATTGCACGCCGGACTGTTGCCAAATACCGCGAACAGCTGGGAATATCGGTTGCCCGGATGCGCAAAGAACTCTAAAAAAGACAAGCCGCGCCCATGCAAAAAATTGCCAAAGCTATTTCGCTGTTATTTCATCCCTTGCTCATGCCAACCATCGGTATCCTGTTGCTGATGAATACCGGTTTCTACTTTGCCCTCATTTCGTTCGAAGCAAAAAAATACATCCTGCTCATTGTTTTTACCAGCACCTGCCTGCTTCCGCTTATCAGCATTGGTATCCTATTGCTGTTCACCCGTTTCAAACTCGATTTGGACAAGCACGGCGACCGGATACTGCCGTTTATGAGTACCGCCTTGTTTTATTACCTGGGCTACTATCTTTTGGGCAGGCTGCCTATTTTCCCCATCTACCGGATTCTGCTCATTGGCAGTATCTTCACCATTGCGCTACTCATGTTTATTTCGGTGAGGTGGAAAATAAGTGCGCACCTGGCCGGGATTGGTGGTTTAATCGGGGCCATGCTCGCGTTGTCGTTGCGCCTCAGTATCAATAGTTCTGATTTGCTGGCCGGCTTAATCATCATCGCCGGGTTACTGGGCAGTTCGCGTATTCTGCTCGGAAAACACAGCCCACTGCAAGTGTATGCTGGCTTTACAATGGGCTTCATTGTCAACTACCTGCTCATCGGTTTCATTTAGGTTGAAGGGCAGAATCTGCTTTTAGCACCCGAAATAAAAAAGCACGACCGGAAAAGTCGTGCTTTGCTATATTATACAGTTGGTTATCGAACTTACTCAACAAACTTATAACCAATACCTTTCAGTGTTTTAATATGGTCGTTCCCTATTTTTTCGCGTAATTTGCGAATGTGAACATCAATGGTACGGTCGCCTACCACCACATTGTCGCCCCAAACCGAGTAATATATCTCTTCGCGGGTAAACACCTTGCCGGGTTTCGATACCAGCAGCGAGAGCAATTCAAACTCTTTGCGTGGCAAAACCATTTCTTCTCCGCTTATTTTAATCAGGTAGCGTTCTTTGTCGATAACCAGGTTACCGATTGACACGGTGTTTGAACTCTCAACCGGCACCGAACTGCTGGCAGGTGATGCGGGTGTGCCAGTCCGTTTCAATAGAGCTTTAACCCTGCTAACCAACACCTTAGGACGAATTGGTTTGGTAATGTAATCGTCGGCACCAGCCTCGAAACCTGCAATTTGTGAGTAATCTTCGCCACGGGCAGTCAGGAATGCGATAATGCAAGTTTGCAAAGCCGGGATTTTACGGAGCTCTTCGCAAGCGGCAATTCCATCCATCTCGGGCATCATGACGTCAAGAATAATCAGGTTTGGCACTTTTTTCTCGGCAATTTTAATGGCCTCCAAACCATTGGTAGCCGTGTAAACCCTAAAGCCTTCTTTTTCGAGGTTATAACTGATAAATTCCAAAATGTCAACTTCGTCGTCAACCAGTAGAATTTTATAATTTTCTTCGCTCATATCGGGTAATGTTAGAGAAGCGTTTCGTTCTATTTTGGTTCTGGCCTTTGTTGCCTAGCCTGGTGAAAAGTACCAAAATCATTTGGCTTTTTCAAGTGTAAAGGTAAAAGTTGTGCCCACATCTACTTCCGATTTAACATTAATCGTTTGCTTATGGGCTTCAATAATGTGTTTTACAATGGATAGGCCCAGCCCGGTGCCGCCCTGTTCGCGCGAGCGTGATTTATCGACCCGGTAAAAACGTTCGAAAATGCGGGGCAAATCGCCTTTCTCGATTCCAATCCCGTTATCGGAAACTTCAACCATCAGATGGTCGCTCAAATCATAAAACGTCACTTTCACGTGGCCTTTTTTTCGTCCGTATTTAATGCCGTTGATAATCAGGTTCGAAACTACTTCGGTCATCCGCTTTTTATCGGCACGCACCATCACCCCTCTTTCGGGTCGCTCAAATACCAGTTGCATCTCGCGTTCGCTGGCCATCATTTGTTCCATTTCAAACACCTCATCAACCAGTTTTACCAGGTCGAAGGTTTCAACCCGCAGGCGAAGTACACCCGATTCGAGCCGGGTTATCGATTCCAGATCTTCCACAATCGAAATCATCCGGTCGATACTTTTTTCGGTCCGCTTCAGGTACAGCATGTTTATTTTCGGGTCGTCCAAGCCTCCTTCGAGCAAGGTAAGAATATAACCCTGAATGTTGAAAATGGGGGTTTTGAGCTCGTGCGAAACATTACCGACAAACTCTTTGCGATAGCGCTCCAAGTCTTTCAAGCGGGTAATTTCCTGGGTTTGATTTTTGGCCCACTCTTCTACTTCTTTATGTACATCGGCTATTTCAGCCGTTTGTTCGCGGGCGCTTTTGGCTTGCCCGTACGAAGGTGTTTCGCGAATGACCGTATAAATCGGTTCAATTTTTTCGTTGATGTAGCGTTTGAGCAAATAAACCGTGATAAAATATATAAGAACCAATAATGCCAGGATAAGCATCATCTTCACCCAAATGGGGATGGGCAAAATGGCCAGCACAATACCCTCGAAACAATACAGTACTGAAACAAAAACGGTGAGGTACAATGCAAGCCGTTTAATGGGATATGTCTTCATTTGTGAGCGTTTAAAATTAAAAACAGAACGAGGTTGAGCACCGGAATAAACCTTTACATTTATTTAAGGTGACTTTTTTCCGTTGTTTGGCCAAAAATAGGTTCTTTCCGAAAATAAAAGGCTCCCAATGCCATCAAAAAATCAGAAAATCGGGTGGAAATTTAATTACGGGATTACAAACAAGTATTTCATTGTTAATACTATTTTAATATTTTAGTAACCGTTATTTAATTAAAGGTGTGATTTTTATGCTATTAATGCCTTTATTTTTGCCCGGGTTTAACTCTCTGAATATATACTGAAAAAATAAAATGGAACAATTCTACCTTATTCTGATTGTCGTTTTGTTTGCTCTGGCAATCTCCGATCTGGTGGTTGGCGTTAGTAACGATGCCGTTAACTTCCTCAATTCAGCCATCGGATCAAAGGCCGCTCCTAAATGGATTATTTTTGCCGTTGCCAGCATTGGGATTTTAGTTGGTTCGGCATTTTCGAGCGGTATGATGGAAGTGGCCCGGAAAGGGATTTTCCACCCCGACATGTTTGTGTTTTCCGAAATTATGGTCATTTTTTTAGCCGTAATGATCACCGATGTGATTTTGCTGGACATGTTCAACACCTTTGGGCTACCCACATCCACCACGGTATCTATCGTGTTCGAATTGCTGGGAGCTTCGGTAGCCGTTTCGGTGGTTAAAATACAGCGGGCAGGCCAGGGTATCGGTCATTTAGCCGAATACATCAATAGTGAAAAAGCGCTGGCCATTATTTCGGGCATCCTGGTTTCGGTCATCATTGCCTTTGTGGTCGGTGCTGTGATTCAATATCTTGCCCGCCTGGTTTTTTCGTTTCGCCATCAAAAAACACTAAAATATTACGGTTCCGTATTTGGCGGTTTATCCATTGCCGCCATGACCTATTTTATGGTTATCAAAGGAATGAAAGGCGCCACCTTTGTCACCGAAGAAACCTTGGACGTGATTATGAACCACATCACCGAAATCCTCATTATCAGTTTCATCGGGTGGACTGTTATTTTACAACTTTTAAGCTGGATGTTCAAAATTGATATTCCTAAAATTATTGTGCTGATTGGTACTTTCGGCCTGGCAATGGCATTTGCCGGCAACGACCTGGTAAACTTTATCGGGGTTCCGCTGGCCGGTTTCCAGGCATTTAAAAATTGGGCAGGTTCGGGAATCCCGGCCGATGAATTTTCGATGGAAGCCCTAAAAGGACAAGTTTCAACGCCGGAATACATGCTCCTGATTGCTGGTTTTATCATGATTATCACCCTGATAACATCAAAAAAAGCACAGAATGTGGTTGCCACCAGTGTCGATCTGTCGCGCCAGTCGGAAGGAAGCGAGCGTTTTGGTTCATCACTGCTTTCGCGGCTCATTGTCCGTAAAACCATTCAAATTAATAAACGTGTACGCAAAGCGTTGCCCGAAGGCCTTAACCGAATCATCGATTCGCGTTTTGAACACCCAAAGGAAGAGCGGTTTATAAAACCCGAAGACAAACCTGCATTCGATAAAATCCGTGCAGCGGTGAACCTGATTGTTTCCGGAATCCTCATTTCGCTGGGAACCTCACTGAAACTGCCATTGTCAACAACATACGTTACGTTTATGGTTGCCATGGGAACCTCGCTTTCCGACCGTGCCTGGGGACGCGAGAGTGCCGTTTACCGTATTTCGGGTGTGTTTGCCGTTATTGGCGGTTGGTTCCTCACAGCCTTGGTTGCCTTTGTTGTTTCGCTGGTAATCGCCCTGGTAATTGCAGTTAGCGGAAATTTCATGATTTTCGCGTTCATCGCTTTAGCTATTTTCACCGTCCTGCGCACCCATGTTATCCTGCGCAAACGGGCTGCAAGCAAGCAGAACGAAGAAGAAGAACATGTGATTGAAACCGACGGCGCCGAAAAAGTGATTGATAAAACGAAAAAGCAAGTTGTAAACGCCGTGCTGAATATAAACCGTATTTATTCGGTAGCTGTTGAAAGCTTCCTGACCGAGGAGCGCACCAACCTGCGCAAAGCCAACGAAGCACGGGAAACCTTCGACAAGAAAAGCAAAAAAATGAAGAATAAGGTTTCAGACGTTATTATGAAACTACAACAAAGCGATTCGCTTGACCTGGGTCACTTCTACGTTCAACTGGTTGATTACCTGCGTGAAGTTTCGCACTCGCTGAACTACCTGGTGGAGCCTATGCGAGAACACCTGGAAAATAACCACAAGCCATTCACCAATGCCCAGGACGAAGAACTACGTAGTTTTATGGCCGACACCAATGCTTTTGTAAACCTGACCCTGCACATTGTAAAAGAAGAAAAGTTTGACGAAATTGAAAACATCATCAAACAACGCGACGAATTGATTGTGAGGCTATCGGCCCTCGAAAAAGCACAAATCAAACGGATTAAAAACAAGGAAGTGAATACACGCAACTCGGTTTTGTTCTTCAATATTATTGCTGAAACCAAAAACCTGCTGATGCACTACACCAACCTGATTAAAGCGCAACGCGATTTCTTCCAAACGGCCAGAAAATAATTCTGACTAGCATACAAAAACAAAAATCCCGGCGATGAACCGGGATTTTTTTATGCTGTGCCGTCTGCTTTATTATTCAATTTTAGTAAGGCCCACGGTAAAGTGACGCATAATGGGCGCTTCGTGTTCAATGCGGAACCCGTGCCGAATGCTGTCCCGACGTTCAAACAGGTTGATTAAACCGGCAGCAACCACGTCCATGTGGTTGTTGGTATAGGTACGACGCGGAATGGCCAGGCGCAAAAATTCGGTACTCGGGTAGCGGTTTTCAAGCGTTACCGGGTCGCGATCGGCCAGCAAAGTCCCCACCTCAACGCCGCGCACACCTGCTTCGAGGTACAATTCTACCGCCAGGGTTTGGGCAACGTATTCTTCTTTGGGTACAGCGGGCAAAAAGCGACGGGCATCAACAAACACCGCGTGCCCCCCCAGTGGCTGTTGCACTGGCACGCCGGCACCAATCAATTTATTCCCCAAGTGGTACACCTGCCTAATACGTACTTCGAGGTAATCTGCTTCGGTTGCTTCGTCCAGGCCAACGGCCAACGCATTCATATCGCGGCCAGCCATTCCGCCGTAGGTTAAAAAGCCTTCGTACATAATATTGAAAACCGAAGCTTGCTCGAACC
Organism: Mangrovibacterium sp.; assembly: GCA_047972415.1. Lineage (GTDB taxonomy): Bacteria > Bacteroidota > Bacteroidia > Bacteroidales > Prolixibacteraceae > Mangrovibacterium. The sequence continues at coordinate 12,884 of JBKEAN010000015.1, read as the reverse complement.
ATTCTTTGCGGCGCATGGCCAGCAAACCGCCAATATTTACAATACCATCCTTCTTGCTACTCATAGTCATTCCGTCGGCATAGCTATACATTTCGCGTACAATTTCTTTAATGCTCTTATTGGCGTAACCAGCTTCACGTTCTTTAATAAACCATGCATTCTCGGCAAAGCGGGCCGAATCGAATACGACCGGAATACCGTATTTATCAGCAAGCGCCTTCACTTCGCGCAGGTTCTGCATCGATACCGGTTGTCCGCCCGAGGTATTGCAGGTTACGGTAACAATAATCATCGGGATTTGCGCTACCGGGTAAGTTTCAAGCAACAGCTTCAGTTTTCCAAGGTCGATATTTCCTTTAAACGGGTGATAAACAGCGGTATCAAATGCCTCGTCGATAGTACAATCCACTGCTTTTGCCTTGCGGAACTCGATGTGCCCTTTGGTGGTATCGAAGTGTGAGTTGCCGGGAACCACATCGCCAGACTTCACCAATACCGAAAACAGTACATTTTCGGCAGCACGCCCCTGGTGTACGGGAAGCAGGTAATCGAACCCGAAAAGTTGTTTCACCCTGTCCTTCAAATTAAAAAACGACGACGAGCCGGCATAACTTTCGTCACCAGTCATCACGGCGGCCCATTGACGATCGCTCATGGCACCGGTTCCGCTGTCGGTCAGCAGATCGATGTAAACCTGGTTGCTGCGCAGGTTAAACAGGTTATAATTTGCCTCGTGAATCCATTTTTCACGTTCGGCACGGGTACTGCGGTAGATGGGTTCTACCATTTTTATACGGTAATTTTCTGCAAAAGGAAGTTCCATTTTAAATCGGTTTTAAAGTGAAAAATATAAGAATAACAGGTGCATACGGATACACTTGCCAGCATGTCAGCACAGTACATTTGCGCAACTGTTTGCGCTGAGCCAATAAAAATACAGGCGATTTAAAATGAAAATGAGTCGCGGTTTTTAATGTTTACAAACCGAAGTCCGGGAAGTGCTATTTTCAGGTATATTAAACTCATGCGACTGCGTTTGGCGTAAAGTTAAAAATTTCGGTTTAAAGTTGAAAACCTCGGTTGAGGGTATTCCGGCCTCGGAAACCGACGAACGTCCTAACAAATTGTAACCGAAAGCAATCGCAAAATAAAAGGTACAGACCCGGAAACACGGCTAATTCCGGTTTTCTAACTGTCGGGTTGAAACCTGTAGCCAAGGCTGGCGATGGTGGTTTGAAGAAAATCGCGACTGTAATAATCGTCGTCAACCAAGTTTCCGTTCCAAACAACAATATCCAAATCCATCGTCCGGGGCCCGAATTTTGGCAAGCTCCGGTCGCGGCCAAGCCGATCTTCCAGTTTTTTTAGGTACAGGTTGAATGAGTCCTGCTCCAGGTTCGTTTCCAGCAGGACGGCTGCATTTATAAAATCAGGCTGATTTTCGACACCGATTGGCTTGGTTCGAATTAATTTTGAAACCCGGAGCAAATGACATTCAAGCTGAAGGATACGTAACACCTGCCGGATATTTTCGTCCGGATTGATATTGGAGCCAATGCCTACGACGGCCCGGTTCACCGGCGCGCCTCCATTTCGAAGGACACCGACTCGGCAAAGCGGAGCGCATGAGGTTTATCCACTTCAACCTTGGCATAGGTTACACGTTCGTCTTCCATAACCATCGCCAGTAGTTTGGCTGTGAGCACTTCCAGTAGTTTAAAGTGCCCGTCCTGTACATATGCAATTACCCGTTTAGTAATGGTTTTATAATCATAAATACCCTCGGGCTCGTCGGATTGAAGGGCTTGTTCCGGGATATTTGCTTCAATTTCGAGGTTAATGACAACATCCTGTTTATTCACCAGCTCGTCGGGGTTAAAACCGATGTAGGTGCGGACCAAAAGATTTTTTACGCGGATTTTTGCCATGTTCTATCCTTAAATGGTCTGACCCAGGTTCTCACCGCCATCGCAAAACAGGAGTTGTCCGGTCAGATGGTCGTTATCCAAAATATAATCCAGGCTTTTCAGGATTGGCTCAATGCCGCTGGGCTTTTGCATGGGTGTTTTTTTAGCCAACAGCCACAGGTACGACTCGTCTTTATCTTCGGGCGGAAGTGTTGCCCCGGGTGCAATGGCATTGACCCGTATAAAGGGGGCAAATTCGAACGCGGCCATTTTGGTGAGTTCCCACAGCGCTTTTTTCGACAGGCTGTAGGCCGCATAATCCGACTTGCTGTTTGTAATCCGTGTATCCACAAAATTCACAATCAACCCCTTACCTACGTGGCGGGCAAAATCGCGAATGAGCAGGAATGGCGCACGGTAGTTAATCATCATTAACCGATCGAGCAAATCGAAATGCGTTTCGAACACGGTAGAACCTTCGAACACGGCGGCATTATTAACCAGCATATCCAGCTGACCAAAAACCCGAAGTACCTCCGGAATCAGGCTTTCTACCGCAAAGGGGTTTTGCATGTTCGACTGGAACAAAACAAAATTTTGTTCGGGATAGTTTTTTTGCAGCTCGGCAAGCAGTTTATTGGCTGCTTTTTCGGACGCATTGTAATGCAAGGCCAAATCCCATCCACGGGCGGCCAGGTGGAGGGCAACTTCGCGCCCAACGCGTTTTGCTGAGCCTGTAATTAATGCAGTTTGATTCATTCTCTGAGATTCAATAGCTTTAATAAATACGGAAGCGAAAATAGCAGAAGCTTTGCAATGTTTTTGTATTGCTACCTGCAACCATTCATTTTCTTACTCCGCTCCTTTATAAACGTGAGAATAAGATAACACAAATTAACAACACCTGCGCTATGTCTTGCAGGTTCTTTTTATTTCTTTCAGAAAAAATGGCCAATAAATAGTTAAAATAAACATTTTCGTTATAAAAATGGGCTTATATTGAAACCTAAACGTTCAAAAATCCGAAATAATAAGTAAAACAAATCTCTTAAATCAATAAGCCATGGAAGAAAAGCTAATCACCATCGCGTTGTTACCTTATTCCAAAGCCGAAGTATTGCGTTCGATGCTGGAAGCTGAAGGTATTGAATGTACCCTGGAAAACATCAACCTAATACAAGGAGCTGTTGCTTCGGGCGTAAAAATCCGCATTTGCGAAAAGGACCTGAAAGAAGCCTGGCCGATAGTTGACCAATTGCTTGGGTACCACGAAAAAGGAAGGATTGAATCTGAAAACACCATTTTGGTGCCGGTCGATTTTTCGGGCTATTCGTTTAAAGCCTCGTTAATGGCTTTTGAAATTGCTCAAAAACTCGGTTCAAAACTCATTTTTTACCACGTCATTCAGCAACCCGAATTTTTCAGTATGCCTTATTCCGATGTAATGGCCTTTAACAGTGGCCTGTACGACCACCTGAAAGAGCGCGAAGAATTTACCAACCAGGAATTTGGTAAATTCCTACAGAAACTGACCGACTACATCGGCCTCCGGAATTGGGAAAAAATTAGCTCGGAACACATGATAAAAATGGGTTCTCCCGAAGACGATATTCTGTATTTTGCCGAAAAAACGCCGCCCCGCCTGATTGTTATGGGCATAAAAGGGCCGAAAGAAGACGACATCCAGATTATGGGAAGCACCACCGCTGGGGTAATTTACAAAGCCAAAGTACCGGTGCTTGTAATTCCGGAAAAAGCTCCTTTGCTCAACCTGGCTTCGATGAAACACGTGGTGTATGCCACCAACTTCGACGATAAAGATTTGGTATCGATCGAAAAACTGCTGAAACTGCTGAAACCGTTTAACGTGCAGATTTCGTGCCTGCACATTGGCCCCGATGCTGCCCGCGAATGGGACGAAGCCAAACTGGAAAGCCTGCACAACATATTGAAAAACAAATATCCGGATGCATCAATCGAGTGCATTGTAAAACAAGGAACAAACATTCTTCAGGATTTGGAACACTATATTGAAGAGCACAACATCGGCATTTTATCGTTAACAACCCATAAACGAAACATGATTACACGGATTTTCAACCCAAGCATTGCCCGAAAAATGGTCTTTCATGTAAAAACCCCGTTGTTGGTTTTCCACTCCTGAAACGCAAGAAGTCCGGCTTTGATGCCGGACTTCTTCGTGTATATCAACTCAAAACAACATGTTACTTAAAGCTGGCCAGCTTTGCCAGGTATTTTCCGATAATATCGAATTCGAGGTTCACCACGGTCCCAACCCGAAAGGTATGGAAGTTGGTTTCGTGATAGGTGTAGGGAATAATGGCCACCTGAAATGAGTTGTCTTTCGAGTTCACCACCGTTAAACTGGTTCCGTTTACGGTTACCGAGCCTTTTTCCACAGTCATGTAGCCCTGCTGCGCTTTGGCTTTATCAAAAGCATACGCAAAGGTGAAGTACCAACTGCCATCGGCCTCTTCAACATTGGTACAGGTTGCCGTTTGGTCAACATGGCCCTGAACAATATGCCCGTCCAAACGGCCATTCATCATCATACTGCGTTCGAGGTTCACTTTCGATCCCACTTCGAGCGTGCCCAAATTGGTTTTCAAGATGGTTTCTTTAATTGCTGTTACCGTGTAGGTCTTGGCTGTATTATCAATTTTTACAACGGTTAAACAAACGCCGTTGTGCGACAAACTCTGGTCAATCTTCAGCTCATTCACAAACGAGCAAGTGAGCGTGAAATGATAATTTTCCTGTTCCCGTTCAATGGCTTTCACCACGCCAAATTCTTCAACTATTCCTGAAAACATACGATTGTTTTTTTATTTGTGCAAAGTTACCGAAAAGCTGTCAAACCTAAAAATCGATTCCCCAGTAAACAAGCGCCTTAATTTCTTGTTTCATAACCGAAATAAATTTGGTTGTTCTTATTTTTGTTTCATCTTTACATACGCAGCGCAATTTTACTGGAAATGAAAATTGGTTTAAAACTCGCAGTTCATCTGGGCTTTTGGGGTGGGCTTATTTCAATATTTGTACTTCTTATTTCGCTTAGCACGCTAATCCATGTGCCGGATCACAGTATCGGGTTCATAGCACTTATTTCCCTTCCGGGTGGGATTACCGGCAGTATTATTGCCTTTTTGCTTTTCAAAAACCACCAACAAAACCACGAGTTAAAAGCAAATGAATTGAAGTGGAGAACTTTGGTAGACCTTTCGCTCGACGGTATTTATCTGGAAGACGAACGCGGCAAAATTCTCGACTGCAACACGGTGGGGCACCAACTATTTGGCTACACCCGCGAAGAAATGCTGCAATTGAGTATTCGGGATTTGGTTCCCACCGAATTTGCGCATCTGCTACCGGATCTAATCCCGCCCGATATGGCCACCGGCGACGTGTATCTGGAGCGTGAAAATAGAAAGAAAGACGGGACGATTTTTCCAACAGAAATCAATACTAAATTTATAAACCTGAATGGCGACCGGCGGTTAATTGCCTATGTGCGTGATATTAGCGAACGAAAGAAAACGGAGGCAATTTTAAAAAACACCATCGAAACCAAAGATAAGCTTTTCAGCATTATCGGGCACGATTTAAAAGGTTCTTTGCACACCATTGTTGGTTTCAGCGATATGCTCATCAGCAACCCCGAACAGTTTTCGCCGGAAGAAATAACGCAATTTTTGAAATTTATCCGCGGTTCGGCCGACCAGGCAAACGAATTACTGATGAACTTGCTGAGCTGGGCATACATCCAAACCGACAAGATTCACTTCTCGCCCCGAAAATTGGAACTTGTCCCGCCGGTCGAAAATGTGTTTGCGCACATTAGCGAACTGGCCGAAGCCAAATCGGTTACGCTGGAAAACAACATTGCATCCGGTGTCCATGTTTTTGCCGACCCCGAAATGTTGAAAACCATCCTCCGCAACCTCATTGGCAATGCCATAAAATATTCCCACCCAAACTCTGGTGTCCGGGTTGGTGCCGAGCAAAAAGATAATAACATTGAAATCACGGTGACCGACGAGGGAATCGGGATGAGTGAAGAAGTCCTGTCAAACCTCTTTCTACCCAACAAATCAAAAATACAGTCCGGCACCAATCACGAAATTGGCACCGGACTGGGCTTAATTATTTGTAAGGAATTTGCCGAAAAAAACAGTGGCAGCCTCCGGGCCAAGTCGCAACTAGGCAAAGGTACCAGCTTCTACCTTAACCTACCGGCCGAAGCAAACGTTTAAAACAAGCGCAAAAAACTTCCGGGAATTGATGTTTCAAAACGGAACATTTTACCGGTAATCGGGTGGCGGAAAGCCAATACCCAGGCGTGGAGCCCCAGCCGCCCAATTGGGTTCGACGTTGAACCGTATTTTTTATCGCCAACAATGGGATGTTCCAAATCTTTCAGGTGAACGCGAATTTGGTTTTTTCGCCCGGTTTCGAGGTTCACTTTCAACAGCGAAAAACCTTCGTTACTTTTTAAAGTTGAATAGTGTGTAATAGCCTCCTGTCCGCGCTCGGGGTCCTTGGTCGAATAAACGATAAATGCCGAACTTTCGAATAGATACGAACGATGGGTACCTTCGCCAGGCTCAAGTTTACCATCAATAACCGCTAAATACGAGCGCTCGGCAATGGTTTGTTTCCACGATTCTTGTAACAACCCCTGCATTTCTTTGCTTTTGGCAAACATCATCAAACCGCTGGTTTCGCGGTCCAGGCGGTGAACAATGAATATTTTATTGTCTTTGTCCTGCTCTTTCACATAATTACTCAGCATACTGTAAACTGTCATCCGCTGCTCTTTATCGGTAGCAATGGTCAGCAATCCGGCGTTTTTATTCACTACAATCAGGTCCTGGTCTTCGTAAACCACCACAATACCCTTCAACTGGCTGACAGCAGGTCCCGGGCGCCGGCTAAGCGAAACCGTTTCGCCAACCCGCAGCAGGTGGTTAAACTGGCTGATTGCTTTTCCGTTAACCAATACCTGTTTCTTTTTCAGCATGGTTTTTATGTTGTTGCGGTTTTTATGGGGCAGGTTCTCTTCCAGAAACTTCATCAACTCCTGTTCTTTGTTCACCTTAAATTCGTTATTCTGAGGTGCTTTCCGACCGGGCTTCGTGTCCTTTGCTTTGTCGTCCTTTTTCTTTCCTTTACTTTCTTTCAATTCTTTATTAGCTTTCATGCGATATCGGTTAAGGCCAAAGTGCTTACTTCAACCGCCACAAAGATAAAGGTTTCTGTTTCATTTCAGGAAAAATAGCAAACAACTGGACAGAAAGAAGTTGAACGACTTCGGTACAACAAAAGCGGGCCTTGCTGCTGCAAAACCCGCTCATTTATATATCTATTTCAAATTGAAGTTTTACTGAATGCCGCGAATGCGTTTTTCCCATTTCCAGGCCGAGGCAAGCGTTTCTTCCAAACCAATTTGGGCGTTCCAACCCAATTCGCCGTTGGCAAAAGTGGTATCAGCCCATATTTTTTCGATGTCGCCAGCCCGGCGCGCAACAATTTTATAGTTCAATTTTACACCGGTTGCCTTTTCAAAACCTTTTACAATTTCGAGCACCGAATAACCATTTCCGGTTCCCAGGTTAAAAACTTCGTAACGGGCTTTATTTTTTGCATCAAGCAAACGGGCAATTGCAATAACATGTGCTTTAGCCAAGTCAACCACGTTGATGTAGTCGCGGATAGCCGAACCGTCTGGAGTATCGTAATCGTCGCCAAATACGCTCAAAGCGCCACGCAAGCCGGCAGCAGCCTGGGTAATAAACGGTACCAGGTTTTGCGGGACACCCAATGGCAGTTCGCCAATCAAACCGCTAGGATGGGCCCCAATTGGGTTGAAGTAACGCAAGGCAATTGCCTTCAGTTGCGGATAAGCACGAACGGTATCGCTCAAAATATCTTCGTTCACCCGTTTCGTGTTGCCGTAAGGCGATTCGGCATCTTTGCGCGGCGTTTTTTCGGTCACCGGCAACACATCGGGCTGCCCATAAACGGTGCACGACGACGAGAAAACAATATTATCAATGCCATATTTCAATTGGCAATCGAGAATGTTCATCAACGAAACCAAGTTGTTGCGGTAATAATGCAACGGAATTTGAACCGACTCGCCAACCGCTTTCGAGGCAGCAAAGTGAATAATCGCTTTAATATCGGTATGACGGCTAAAAAAATCGTCAGTCTTTGCGGTATCTGCCAGGTTAAGCTGTTCAAAACCTGGGCGAATCCCGGTAATTTCCTCAATGCTGTCAACAACATCTGCACTCGAGTTCGACAGGTCATCAACAATCAAAACATCGTACCCCGCTTGTTGCAATTCAACAACGGTATGCGAGCCAATGTAACCGGTTCCGCCGGTCACTACTATTTTTGCAGCCATAAGTTGGTTTTTAAATTTTTATCAAAAATAGAAATAAAAAAGGCAGTATAGTAAATTGCCCCTGTGTATGTTAGTACAGATAATGTTATAAAAACATGCAAGATGTTGAAAACTTATCGTTGGCAGGGCTTTAATTTTTCCTTATTTTTGGGTTCAAACTCAAGTACCTGTGGAATTATTAGCTTACATCAAAGAATTGTTGCTGCTGAATGACTGTGTTATCATTCCGGGTTTTGGTGGTTTTGTAACCAACTATAAACAAGCCGGGTTGCAGTCGTCTCAGTTTACGCCACCTGGAAAATCCGTCAGTTTTAACAAGAAATTAAATTTCAACGACGGCCTCCTGATTAACCACATTGCTTCGGAAGAAGGCATCAACTACATTGCAGCCCGCAAAAAGGTTGATCTGATGGTGCAGGAACTGAATTACCGGTTGACCGATGGCGAAGAAATCAACATTCCCGGACTGGGAGCCCTGACCTACGACGAACAACAACACTTGGTGTTTACACCCCGTGTTGAAGGTAACTTAAATCTCGACGCGTTCGGGCTGGGAGCTTTCAACTACGAAACTCTGTTCTCACGCCAGATGGCCCGAAAAGCCGCTGTGCACCAACACGAACGCCAGACCGCAGTTGAAGTGATTTTTCAGAAACGCAGTTTGAAAAAGGTACTGATTGCCGTCCCGCTTTTATTCGCGCTGGCCGTTATTCCCTTGAAAAACAACCTAAGCCACCTACAACAATCCGACATCAGCGGATTCCGCGAGCTGGTGACTGCCCCGGCAGCGCTTACCACATCTGCCCAAACATCCGCCGAAGAAGCACAGGTTCGGGCTGAAGAGGCTGCGGCCAATGCCATAGAGACTCCGGCTGTAATTGCCGAGCAAACACCCACCCGCTATTTCCTGATTGTTGGTAGCTTTAAAAATCCCGAAAATGCCGAAACTTACATCAACCAGTTGAGCAAAAAAGGATATTCCGGAACAAACATGGGTCTTATCCGCGGGTTACATTACATTTCGCTGGGTGGTTTTGCCACTATTGACAAAGCGCTGGAAGCACGCACCAATTACGAAAACGAATCCGGTCCCGGCTCCGGTTCATGGATATACAAAAAAGTTGACTAAATACGCCAAAGCCCCTTTCCGGGGCTTTTTTATTGCCCGGCACAAGCACTTCAGGGTCTGCTGTTTTGCAGGTTTTCTGAAACAATAGTTCATCAGTAAATAATTTGTTTTTAATTGCCTGATGGAACTCACATGTTGTTGAAGACTATCTTCATTCGTGTTTGCGTTGCCGCGCAATATGTTCGTTTCATTCAAATTTTAAGCTGTCAAAATCCCGAAAAAAACCACCTGTGGTTTTAGTTGAAACCACGTTAGGTTTTGGTGAAAACCACCTGTGGTTTTGATCGAAACCACGTTAGGTTTTTAATAAAACCACGCGTGGCTTTAAATAGTTAACCAATAATATGTACTTATTTTACGTATAAATCTGTTTTTTGGCAAAGCCACCAAGCCTAAGATTTGTATCTTCAACTTTAAATTGAATTGTATGCGCCAGCCTGCCTTTTTAAAACCGGGCGACCGGATTCGTGTTGTATCCCCTTCAGGGAAAGTGGATGCCGAAAAAATCATTTCCGGAATTGAACTGCTCCGGACCGAAGGCTTTGAACTACTGGTTTCCGACCATGTTTTTGGCACACATTTCCAGTTTGCCGGAACCGACCAACAGCGCCTGCATGATGTACAGGAAGCCCTGGACGACCCCGACTGCCGGGCCATTGTTTGCGCGCGCGGCGGCTATGGAGCCATTCGCCTCGCCGAACAACTTTGCCTGGATGGCTTTCGGCACAACCCGAAATGGCTGGTTGGTTTTTCGGACATTACCGTTTTACACGCCATTCTTCAGAAGGAAGGTTTTGACAGCATTCATGGCCCCATGCCCGGCTTTTATTTAAACGATGGCGCCCCAACCGAAAGCTTTCGCCAACTGGTTCGTTTACTGAAAGGCAAAAACACCACGTACCGGTTTCAACCACACAACCTTAACCGAAACGACCAGGCAGAAGGCCTGCTTTGCGGCGGCAACCTTTCCATTGTTTACAGCTTGCTCGGAACGCCATGGCAAATTGAAACCAGCGGAAAAATCCTCTTTATCGAAGATGTTTCCGAATACCTGTATCACCTGGACCGGATGATGCACGGGCTGAAGTTATCGGGAAGCCTCGCCGGGCTGAAGGCGTTGCTGGTTGGAGGTTTCACCGAAATGAAGGACAACGACTCCCCTTTCGGGCAATCGGCCGAAGAGATTATCCGTGCCGCAGTTGCCGATTACAACTACCCGGTCGTTTTTAACTGTCCTTCGGGCCATACCGACGAAAACATGCCCCTGGTTTTTGGGCGAAACTATTGCATTGGCAAACAAAACGGAAACGTATACCTGGAAACGGCCAAGCGAAAGCGATAAACAAAACTTCAACCTAAAAAATGATGAGCAAACAAAAAGAAGTTGGCGATAAAGGCGAAGCGATTGCACACAACTATTTGCAAAATCTGGGTTACACCATTCTGGAATCGAACTGGCACTTTCACCACTACGAAATAGATATTATTGCCAAAGATGGCGATGAGCTGGTTATTGTTGAAGTAAAATCGAGGACCGGAACAGCATTTGAGCATCCCAGCGAGGCGGTGGGGGCGCGTAAAATGCGTTTCCTGATTGAAGCCGCCGAAGCCTACATTTACAAAACAAACAGCCATGCCGATACCCGGTTCGATATTATTTCCATTATTTTCAGCAACGAACAATTCGAACTGGAACATTACAAAGATGCTTTCAACCCAACTGCATGAATAATCATTAATTTTAACCAATGAATATTGAAGAACTTCGAGACTACTGTATTTCGAAAAAAGGAACAACCGAGGACTTTCCGTTTGACGAAACAACACTGGTTTTTAAAGTGATGGGTAAAATGTTTGCCCTCACCGACATTGAAAGCGAATTGAGCATCAACCTGAAATGTGATCCCGAAAGAGCAATTGAACTCCGGGAACAATTCAGTTGTGTGCTTCCGGGCTACCACATGAGCAAGGCCCATTGGAACACCGTTAAAATTGACGGGTCGGTAAACGACCGTCAAATACACCGTTGGATTGACGACTCCTACGACCTGATTGTGGCAAAACTCACACGAAAGCAAAAAGAAGAATTGGAAAAACTAAAACAGGATGATTGAATTTAAATTGAACACCGAGTACATTGAACTGATAAAACTATTAAAGTTGTTGCAATTGGTTGAATCGGGCGGGCAAGCAAAAATGGTTGTCGACGACGGGTGGGTAAAGCTAAATGGCGAAGTTGAATTCCGCAAACGCGCCAAAATCCGATCGGGTGATTTGATTGATTTCGACGGACAACAAATCCGGATAAAATAAAATAAGCCGGTAAGGATTTACCGGCTTGGAATGCTTGTGCGCTTAAAAGTGGAATGAAAGAGAAAAATAAAACTGGTTTAACTATACGTGGTATATTCTAAAAGCATTTACAAGTTACACCATAATCAGTTTCGAATCAAGTGTTTTTTTTGTAAAATTCGCGAAACGTTCAATTTTCATTCAAAATGACTGTTCTATGAGCATGAACACCCCAATTTTAACACTTTTCAGAAAGACCAAAAGTTCATTTTAAGACCAAAATACTGCTGATTTTAGCTAACAAGCATCGCCAAAAAGGCAGATTTGCGCTGAAGTATGAAAAACAATGCTCATGCAGATGTAACAATGGGTAGCCGAAATGATGGTTTCAGGAAAGATTATACGCTCCATTCAGAAGTAGTACAGGTATAGCAGAGAAACAGCATCTCCCGGCTCAAGCAGAAAAGTTGGGGACTAGTTGTACCTATAATAAAAGTTCACTATTTGCTGTAGTTGGCGACCGACCTATTTTTAGCCAAAGCGAAAATCAAACGGAAAGCTTAGTGCAGGCGGGAAGTTCCGACGATAGGAGGAAATCACCCGCCGAACTTAGCTTTTCGGCAGATGAAGCTTGCAGCTAAAAATAAGCCTTGACTTTTTTGTTTACTTTTTGTGGCAAGACAAAAAGTAAAATCCGGCTGATAAGCCATAAAAAAGATTTGTTGCAGGATGTGTTCCCCAGAAATTCCGCTTGAGCCCATCTCCTCAATCAAACTGAAGACGGATTGACAAAAAAAAGCCGACAGAAAATCTGTCGGCATGGAATGCTTGTGCGCTTAAGAGTGGAATGAAAGAGAAAATAAAAATTGGTTTTATTATATTCAAAACCAGTCCAAAGGTAAGTTACAGAACAGATACAAGTCAAGACATGAGGTACGCCATTGAACAAACTCCCTATTTGAATGACCAAAAAACCATTTTCACTGTTCAAACAACAATTAAACGACTAAAATTTTACGTTTAATCCCACTCCGAATAGCTCTTTGAACTGGATTCTGGGCCCGGTTGCCTCAATTACCCCGTCATTATCCTTGTCAATCGGGATTTTAATATCGTTGTCGTAAAT
>JBKEAN010000215.1:0-21988 GCA_047972415.1 Mangrovibacterium sp. | reverse complement strand
CCCGTGGTGTACCTTTCATTGTTGTCTGTTTTGTGATTGATCCGAATTCATAATAGTGGCCTCGAAAATAATAAAATACCGGTTCACCGGCTAGTTGTGTTGGGTGAAAAACTTTTTTTTGTAAGCTTGCCGCAGTCGTGTAAACCAAAAATAAATCGAATTTTTTATGCCCCGCAGCACTGCGACAAGCAAATAATGGACGCGGATTGCCTGCCGCAAGGCTGCGAGAACAAAAACACCATTGTTTTTTGCTTGCCGCAGCCGTGTAAACCGAAAATAAATCGAATTTTTTATGTCCCGCAGCACTGCGACAAGCAAATAATGGGCGCGGATTGCTTGCCGCAAGGCTGCGAGAACAAAAACAGCATTGTTTTTTGCTTGCCGCAGCCGTGTAAACCGAAAATAAATCGAATTTTTTATGCCCCGCAGCACTGCGACAAGCAAATAATTGGCGCGAATTGCTTGCCGCAAGGCTGCGAGAACAAAAACACCATTGTTTTTTGCTTGCCGCAGCCGTGTAAACCGAAAATAAATCGAATTTTTTGTGCCCCGCAGCACTGCGACAAGCAAATAATGGACGCGGATTGCTTGCCGTTGTCCTGCGCCCTGTTTTGTTTTATTCACTATTGGGGGCAGTTTATCGCAGTTTTCCCCCACCTGGCTATACAGCCGCTGTCGCACAGGAAGCAACAGGTACGGCAAGGGCATTAAAAAAGCCCCATCGTGGGTGACGGGGCTTTTCTCTGGCTATGGTATGAAACCTTATAACGGAATATTGCCGTGTTTGCGCGGCAGGTTCGATTTGCGTTTGTTGTGGGTCATGTCCAAGGCCGAAATTATTTTTTTACGCGTATCCTTTGGGTAAATAATCTCGTCGAGGTAGCCCAGCGATGCGGCGCGGTACGGGTTGGCAAAGGTGTCGCGGTATTCTTCCACGGCCTGCGCTTTTTCTTCGGCTGTTTTTATGTCGCGGCGCAAAATATTGATGGCGCCTTCGGGGCCCATCACGGCAATTTCGGCGGTGGGGTAGGCGTAATTTACATCGGCGCCAATGTGTTTGCTCGACATCACATCGTAAGCGCCGCCGTAGGCTTTGCGGGTAATCAGCGTAATTTTCGGGACGGTAGCTTCGGCATAAGCATAAAGTAATTTGGCCCCGTGTTTAATAATGCCGCCAAACTCCTGTTGCGTTCCCGGCAGGAAGCCCGGCACATCAACCAGTGTAACCACCGGAGTGTTGAAGGCATCGCAGAAGCGGACAAAACGGGCCGCTTTTGCCGACGAGTTAATATCGAGCACACCGGCCAGTACCGAAGGCTGGTTGGCCACTACGCCAACCGAGCGTCCGCCAAAGCGGGCAAAACCGCAAATAATGTTAGCGGCATAGTGGGGTTGAACTTCGAGGAAGTGCTCATCGTCAACAATTTTATAGATGAGCTCTTTCATGTCGTAAGGCTTGTTCGGATCCACGGGTATAATGTCTTTCAGGCTTTCCTCTTCGCGGTCGGTGGGGTCGGTACACGGTCGTTCGGGTGCTTCTTCCATGTTGTTCAGCGGGAGGAAGCTCATCAGTTCGCGCACCATTATCAGGGTTTGTTCTTCGTTGTCGCCGGTAAAGTGGGCCACCCCGCTTTTGCTGCTGTGGGTAACCGCGCCGCCCAATTCTTCTTTGCTCACATCTTCGTGGGTCACGGTTTTAATCACTTCGGGGCCGGTTACAAACATGTGGCTGGTTTCGTTCACCATAAAAATGAAGTCGGTGAGGGCTGGCGAGTACACGGCGCCACCGGCGCAAGGGCCCAGAATGACGCTGATTTGCGGGATAACACCGCTCGACAGTACGTTGTTGTAAAAAATGTCGGCATAACCGGCCAGCGCCAGCACCCCTTCCTGAATACGGGCACCTCCCGAGTCGTTGAGGCCGATGAGCGGTTTGCCCATTTTCACGGCCAGTTCCTGTATTTTTACAATTTTATCGGCATTGGTACGGCTCATACTTCCGCCAAATACGGTGAAGTCCTGGGCATAAACGTACACCAGGCGGCCGTTTATTTTGCCGTAGCCGGTAATCACGCCGTCGCCGGGGATGATGGTTTTATCCATGTCGAAATCGGTAGCACGGTGGGTAACCAGTTTATCAATTTCGTTGAAGGTTCCCCGGTCAAGCAGGTCGAGGATACGCTCGCGGGCCGATTTTTTGCCGGCGGCATGTTGTTTGTCAATACGTTCCTGCCCGCCACCGAGCTCGGCTTGTTTATTAATCGATTCGAAGTAGTCAAATTTTGCTTTTAAGTCCATCGTTTTGTGTTGATTCGTTCAAAAACTATTCAATTCTTAAAGGTAAAACTATTGGCACATTTGCCGGGCCAGCCGGGTTAGTCAATTTCCACCAGTACCTGGTTCGAATCCACGGTGTCGCCGGCTTTAACGTGTACTTTTTTCACCACGCCATCAACCGCTGCTTTGTATTCGCTTTCCATTTTCATGGCCGAAATAATGACGGCGGTTTGGCCTTTGCTCACTTCCTGTCCCGGTTCAACCAGCACTTTTACAATTTTGCCGGGCATGGGCGCGGTAATTTTTTTATCGCTGGTGCCGAGTGTACCTTCGCCCCGGTTGCGGATATAGCGGGTTTCGGCATCAATTACCTCCAGGTCGAAGGTGTTATATAAGGTATAGGCCGTATAGGTTTTTGCTTTGGCCGAGGGTACCAGGGTGATGTTAAACGAGCGGTTGTTTTCGAGGATTGAAAATGTTCCTTCGTCGTTGTGCATCAAATCAACCAGGTAAACTTTGTCGTCAACCTTTATTTCCAGTAAATTCTCGTTTTGGTTCAGCACTTTCACTTTCGCAACCCGGTCATTCAGTTTTACGTCGATTGGCATATGGCTATTTGATTTTTAAAGTCTGTCGAAATTTTTTTGGTAAGTATATTTTTTCCATCGGTTTTCAACCGGGTTTAGCTGTTTGGTCGGGATTACCTTGTTCAGACGGTTTATGTAGTCGATATAGGTCGAAATAATCACCATATCTTCCAGTTCCTGGTCTTTGGGGCCGGTTTCCAGCAGCTTGTCGCGGTTTTTTTCAATGTAAGTGGTGTCGTAATTCCCTTTCCTGAAGTCGTCCGAATCCATAATACGCTCCAGGAACTTGATGGACGTTTTCACCCCGGTAATTTTGTATTCGTACAGGGCGCGGCGCATCCGCTGGATGGCTTCGTCGCGGTTATTTGCCCAAACAATCAATTTCGAAATCATGGGGTCGTAGTGGATGGGTATTTCGTAACCTTCGTAAACATAACCATCGGTGCGAACACCCAAACCCAGCGGCTCGGTTATGTTATGTATACGACCAGGGCTGGGCATGAAATTATTGTCGGAGTCTTCGGCATAAATACGGCACTCAATGGCGTGGCCTTTTTGTTGCAGTTTTTCCTGTTTTAGCTCCAGTGCATTTCCTTCGGCAACCAGTATTTGCTGCTTTACCAGGTCGACCCCGGTTACCCGCTCGGTAATGGGGTGTTCTACCTGTAAGCGGGTATTCATTTCGAGGAAGTAATAATTTAGTTGGTTATCAACCAGGAATTCGATGGTTCCGGCGCCCACGTAATCAACCGCTTTGGCTGCGTTTACGGCATCTTGTCCCATCTTGGCGCGCAGTTCGGGGGTCATTAAGGGCGAAGGTGTTTCTTCGACCATTTTTTGGTGACGGCGCTGAATGGAACATTCGCGCTCAAACAGGTGGATTACATTGCCGTGGCTGTCGCCCAGCACCTGAAACTCGATGTGGTGGGGCGAGCTCACATATTTTTCAATGTAAACCGCGTCGTCGCCAAAGGCAGCCAGTGCTTCGGAGCGTGCCGCCCGAACCGATGAAAGGATTTCGCTTTCTTCCCGAACCAGGCGCATCCCTTTGCCACCACCACCGGCCGAGGCTTTAATCATTACCGGAAGCCCGATTTGGGCAATGGTTTTCAGTGCTTCGTTTTCCGACGAAATGGCTTCGGTAGTACCCGGAACTACCGGCACCCCGGCGGCAATCATGGCTTTTCGGGCTTCAATTTTGTCGCCCATGGCAATAATAACTTCGGGCGAAGGCCCGATAAAAACAATATTGTTTTCGTTGCAAAGGCGGGCAAATTCTGAGTTTTCCGATAAAAAGCCGTAGCCCGGATGGATAGCATCTGCCCCGGATTGCCTGGCAACAGCAATAATTTTTTCGGCTTTCAGATAACTTTCTTTCGATGGGGCCGGCCCAATGTAATAAGCTTCGTCGGCATAGCGGACATGCATTGACGTACGGTCGGCATCAGAAAAAACAGCTACGGTAGCAATGTCCATCTCCCTACAGGTCCGCATGATACGGATTGCTATTTCGCCTCGGTTTGCCACCAGAATCTTGTTAATTTTTCTCATAACAATGATTTGATATGAATCTGTTAAATGTTAAGAAATAGTGAAGCTCTATTAAGCGTACAACAATAAACCTAGTTTGCAGGGAAATGTTTAAAATGATATAAAAAACCTTGTTAAGAAAAATTAACAAAATAAGTTTGAATTGTTGTTCCTTTTGTTTAATAGGTTATATTTGTACAACCCGAAAGTTAAATTATGTTTGTGCGACTCTGTTTGTTTATTATTCCTGTTGTGTTTCTCGCATTTTCTCGTGCCTGGGCACAAGATGCGGGAATTTACAAGTTATCAACAGATTCGGCTGTAAACAAATATGCCAGCTCCAACCGTGTATATCAGACCGAACATACTGGCACCCGCCCTAAAATTGATGGGAAAATTGATGATGTTTGTTGGGAAACAGCGCGTTGGGACGGTAGTTTTATTCAGCAGTAACCCCGGCAAGCCGAAGCGCCTTCGCGGGAAACGTTGGTGGCTATTGTTTATGATAGCGACAACTTGTTTGTAGCGGTGAAATGCTATGACGATCCGGAGTTTGTCCGTACGGTACTCAGCCGTCGCGATGAATATGGCGGCGATGCAATTGGTATTGCATTGGATACTTATGGCGATAATCGCACGGCTTTTGAGTTTAGCGTAACTGCAGCAGGGCAGAAAGTTGACTTGATGCATGTGGGGCCACAGGAATATGACGAGAACTGGGATGTGATTTGGGAGGCAGAAACGGACGTGCAGGACAGCATGTGGACAGTTGAAATACGCATTCCGTTTAGCCAGTTGCGTTTTGCAAAGGGCGAAGATAAAACCTGGGGAATGCACATTTGGCGGTGGATTGACCGTTTGCAGGAAGAGGATCACTGGAAACTTATCCCGATTGATGCCCCCGCAATGGTTTATTTGTTTGGCGATTTAAACGGGATTCATTCCATTCATCAAAAACGGAAATTGGAGCTGTTGCCCTACCTGAGCCTGAAACATTTGCCCAATACCGATTTAAAAGATAAATGGAATGCGGGGGCGGGACTGGATGGTAAGTTGGGCCTTTCGCCCGATTTTACGCTCGATTTTACGGTGAACCCCGATTTTGGCCAGGTGGAAGCCGATCCGTCCATTCTGACCTTAAAAACCTATGAGGTTTTTTATGACGAAAAACGTCCGTTCTTCCTCGAAGGAAATAACGTATTTGATTATACTGTAGGGCGCGATTTATTATTCTACTCGCGGCGGATTGGGCATGCACCAAGCCTGGAACCGGCTCTGGAAGAGGATGAAACCATGTCGTTGCCCGATAATACCTCAATAATTAATGCCTTAAAACTAACCGGAAAAACAAAGAATGGCCTGTCGGTTGGCTTTATGAATAGTTTTACCTCGCGCGAAACAGCAACTATTTATAATCCCGACGGCATTTATAAAGTAACGGTTGAACCTTATACCAACTATACCATTGGCAGGGTAAAACAAGATTTTAACCAGGGGAACACGGTTTTGGGAGGAATTGTTACGTCGGTTTACCGAAACATTCAAAACCCGGGGCTCGAGTTTTTGCCCAAGTCGGCATTAACCGGGGGTATCGATTTTAGCCATAACTGGAAAAAACGAAAATACTTTGTCGATTTTAAAAGCTTTTTTAGCGATGTAAGTGGAACGGAAGAAGCTATTGATGCGCTTCAGCTTTCGTCGTTGCATTATTTTCAGCGGCCCGATGCCAGCCACTTGGATTATGACGCCGAAAAAACCGCGATGAAAGGGCACGGCGGAATGTTGAAAGGAGGAAAGCGCAGCGGTAAATTCAGGGCCAATGCATCGTTTGCATGGCGGTCGCCAGGTGTTAACCTGAACGATGTGGGCTATGTGTACCAAACCGACTACCTGGAAGAAACCGCAGAACTGCGTTACCAGGTAAATAAACCGAAAGGAATTTGGCGCGACTATTGGTTTCGGCTCACCCAACTCTCGAACTGGACCTATGGCGGCGAGCTGTCGAGACAGGAATTGACGGCACATGCCTACCTGCGGTTTAAAAACCTGTGGAATGTGCACCTCAACTTGGAACGCGATTACAATTTATTCGACACCAAGGAACTACGCGGAGGGCCGATGTTGTATAAAGATCCTTCGTGGGATAGTGAGGTTTTTATTCAATCCAACCCATCGAAAAATTTGTTTACCGGTTTTGGTACCCGCTTCATTGTTAGCGACGACCATGTTACTACCCGGAATGTGACCCAGCTTTACCTGTTGTGGCGTATTGGTAAAAACCTGAACATTTCAAACCAAACGGTTTACCAAAACAATGTAGATTATCACCAGTATGCAGGCCGGGTGAGTTTGCTGAACGGGAACCGGGGCTATATCATCGGGCAAATTGACCAGGATGTGTTGGTATCGACCTTGCGTGTTGAGTATTTTCTGACACCGGAGTTTTCGCTTCAATATTATGCTTCGCCATATGCCTCTATTGGTAAGTATTCCAACTTCAGGCGGGTAAACAGCAGCCATAGCCGGAGCTTGAGTGAACGGTACATTCCGCTGACGGCGAGCTTAGATGAAGGGATTTATACCTTAACCGAAGGAGACGACAGTTATCGGATTTACAATCCCGATTTTACATTTAAGGAATTGAACTCGAACTTGGTTTTCCGTTGGGAATACCGCCCCGGTTCAACCTTGTATTTTGTTTGGAACAATACGATTTATGATTCTCAGAGCCGAACGTATGAGCCATCGGTTACCCGTACATTTGGCGATATTTTCGGGAGCCGCTCTCAAAATGTATTTATGCTGAAATTTACCTACTGGTTTTCATTATAGGCCAAACTTGTTGTAATTTTGAGCCCGTTTTTGACCAATCCGGTATCGGGCTTGGTTGTGTATTTATTTCAAGTTAATAATGAAAGCTTATTTTGTGAATATTAAAGCCGATTTCCCGATTTATAAAAAGAACCTGACACTGGCGCTGCCGGTAATTTTGTCGCAAGTGGGGCAAGTTTCGGTGTCGCTTGTTGATAATATGATGGTTGGTCATAAAGGGACTACCGAGCTTGCTGCGGCTTCATTCTCGAATAGTATTTTTATGATAGGGATGCTTTTGGGTATGGGTATTTGCATGGGACTAACCCCCGTAGTGGGAAAGTATTTTGGACAAAAAAACGAGCAGCAGCTAGGCGAATACCTGAGAAACGGTTTGTTTATACACACGATTGTTTCGGTTGGCATTGTAGCCGTTATGTGTGGTGTTGCTTTCTTGCTCGGTTACATGGGGCAACCCGAAGAGGTTTCGGCCTTGGCTTTCCCGTATTTCTTGGTACTGGTGGCTTCCATTATTCCTTTGCTGTTATTTTATTCTTTTAAACAGTTCCTTGAGGGGTTGGGAAACACCCGGATTGCGATGGTTATCACGCTGGTGTCTAACTTGGTGAATGTTGTATTCAACTATTTGTTGATATTCGGAAAATTTGGTTTCCCTGAACTCGGTTTGCTGGGGGCTGGCATTTCTACCCTCATTTCGCGCTGGCTGATGCCTTTTATGCTGGTAATTTATATCGTTCGTCACGGCGAGTTTGTACACCTGTTGCAGGTAGCCAGGCAGGCAAGTTTGCAATGGGCAAAGATAAAGGAGTTACTAAGTATCGGATTTCCGATTGGGGCGCAAATTGTAATCGAAGTGGCAACCTTCAGCGTTGGTGCAGTAATGATGGGTTGGATTGGAACAGCACAACTTGCTGCCCATCAGATTGCACTGGGTATGGCTTCGTTTACATATATGATTAGTTTTGGGGTGGGGGCAGCCACCACCATTTATGTGAGCCACGAGCACGGCATTGGTAATTATGCGTTGATTCGCCGGTTGGTTGTCGCCTCGTTGCATCTGGTGGTGTTGTTTATGTCGGTAATGGGGTTGCTTTTTGTTGTACTTCGCTACCAGTTGCCCTGGTTGTTTACCTCCGACCCCGAGGTTATTGGCATTGCAGCAGGCTTGTTAATTATTGCCGCTTTGTTCCAGGTATTCGATGGGATACAGGTAACATTACTTTCGGCCCTTCGCGGTTTGTCCGATGTTCGCATGCCTATGTTTGTCGCCTTTCTTTCGTATTCCGTTATCGGGTTGCCTGTTAGTTATCTCTGCGCGTTTGTTTTCAATTTTGGGGCAATCGGAATTTGGCTGGGATTTTTGTTCGGATTAATTGCAGCAGCGTTCTTGTTTCGCCGCCGGTTGAAACGGTTGCTGGTTGTTTTGGAAAGGCATTAAAAAGAAGAAGGGTTACCATCGTCATGATAACCCGTTGTCCATAATTTAGTTTAGTTAGATCCGAAAACAGATATTGGTTTAAAGAGAAAAGGTATCGAGATTTGATTTATTCATATGGCATTCGTTTTTCAAATGCCCTGCTAATATAGGAACAATTTGGTTGCTGCGTTAAAAAATCCTTAAAATTTCTTAAAGTTTGAAAACAAGTGTTGTTTTTTAGCTTTGTAAGTGTTTGTATAGTAGTGTGTTTTTATTTGTAACATGTTGTAGAATATGCGAGCTCAGATGTCTTTGTTTTATGACTTACATCAGCTTTTTAGACTATTTCGGTCAAATTTTCTCTAAAATAAGCTGATGTTTGATATTTGAGATAAAAAGGTCATAAAATCATTAATGTGAAAATTTTATCTTTGTGGCCTAAAAAGAAAGCTCATGCAACTATATAATAAATACAGCAAAAAAGAATTGCTCCAAAGGCTCGGTGCGGAAGGGTTTAACCGGACAACGCTTTCGTTTTACCGTTATGTGACTATAGCTGATCCGCAACATTTTCGTGACGATTTGTACCGCGAGTGGACCGGGCTCAATTGCTTGGGGCGCATTTACGTTGCGCGTGAGGGGATAAACGCCCAGATGAGCGTTCCCGAGCATTTTCTGGATTCGTTTTTAGATAAATTGAACGCCCGCCCGGAACTGGCAGAAATGCCCATCAAATGGGCAGTAGAGGACAATGGCAAATCGTTCTGTAAACTTACGTTGAAGGTACGCCCTAAAATTGTTGCCGATGGGCTCAACGACGATAGTTTTGATGTAAGTAATGTGGGGCATCATTTGAGCGCCGAAGAATTTCATAATTATATTGGTCAACCCGATGTGCTGGTGGTGGATATGCGTAACCATTACGAAAGCGAAATTGGCCATTTTGAGGGTGCTATTTGTCCGCCGGCTGACACGTTCCGCGAGGAAATTGATATGGTGGTCGACCAACTGAAGGAGGACAAAGAACGTAAAATTTTGCTGTATTGCACGGGGGGAGTTCGTTGCGAAAAAGCAAGTGCCTATCTGAAGCACCACGGTTTTCAGGATGTGAACCAATTACATGGCGGAATCATCGAGTATGCCCGTCAAATTAAGCGGTTGAATTTTGACTCGAAGTTTATAGGTAAAAATTTTGTATTCGACGATCGCTTGGGTGAAAGCATTAACGGCGAAGTTATTTCGCATTGCCACCAATGCGGTAAAGCCTGCGATACGCATACAAATTGCGCGAATAACCTGTGCCATATTTTGTTTATACAGTGTTCCGAATGTGCGGCTAAATACGATGTTTGTTGCAGCAACGAGTGTAAAAGCGCGCTTCATGCTCCGGCCGAAGAACGGAATTTGTATGTGCAGGCATTTCGGCGTAAGTTTGGCAACCGAAAAGCCTTCCGTAAAGGAATCGGGCAAAAAATTGAAAAGTCTAATTTGCGCTATGAGTAGTTTTTGGAACGAACTGGACCGGCCTATTTTGGCGCTGGCACCCATGGAAGATGTAACCGATACGTCGTTCAGGGAGTTGGTTGCCCGGATTTCGGATCCGAAATGCCTTCAGGTTTTATTTACCGAGTTTACTGCCGTTGACGGAATGAACCATCCGGTGGGGAAGGAGCGGGTGGCCGAACGTCTGATTGTGAGCCAATCGGAACAAACAATTTTACATGAAAAGGGAATTAAACTGGTTGCCCAGATTTGGGGAAATAAACCCGAAGTTTTTCATAAAGTAGCCAGGGAAATGACCGACGAATACCGGTTTGACGGGATTGATATAAACATGGGGTGCCCGGTAAAGAATGTGGTGAAGCAAGGCTCGTGCAGCGCCCTGATTGACCAGCCAGCGCTGGCACAGGAAATTATATTGGCGACTAAGGAAGCGACTCATTTGCCGGTTTCGGTGAAAACCCGGACAGGAATTAAATTGCACGATACCGAACGCTGGATTGGCCAATTGCTCGAAACAAAACCTGCTGCCATCACCTTGCATGGCCGCACCCAAAAACAGCAGTCCGACGGGTTGGCCAACTGGGACGAAATTGCCAAAGCAGCCCAGCTGCGCAACCAATTGGCTCCCGAAATCCCATTCTTGGGGAATGGTGATGTATTGTCGTATCAGCAAGCGTGCGAATACACCGAAAAATACGGCTTGGACGGAATTATGATTGGGCGCGGTATTTTTCATAACCCCTGGTTTTTTAACCGCGAGGTGCACCAATATACGAAAGAAGAAAAGTTGGAGCAGTTGTTGTTACATACCCGCTTGTTCGATACCAATTGGGGCGGAAAAAAGAATTTCAATATTCTGAAACGGTTCTATAAAATCTATGCACACGGCTTTGCTGGGTCGGCCAAACTACGGGCCGATTTGATGAATGCAGCCAGTTATGACGAAGTTTATCAGCTCGTTAGTGTCCATTCCGAACGCGGCACCTGACCGAATTAATGAGTTGAACACTCGTGGTGGTCGGTGCAAATTGAAAAGTTGGGCAAGTATTGGTTTTTCAGGTATTTTTCCAACACTTCTTCAACGGTACCATTAAATCCGGCAATCACTTCAATATGTTGCTGTTTCAATTTTCGAATGGCGCCTTCGCCAATGCCCGAAGCAAGCATCAAATCAACGTTGGCTGCGGCAAGCGCTTCGGCCAGGTTCGATTTGCACCCGCATTCTTTTGAGCCGGCCAGCGAATCGGTTGCAATTACTTCTTTTTGTTCGTTTAAATCAATTAGTGTAAAAAAATCGCAGTGTCCAAAATGATTGTCAATCCGGCCGTCCTTGGTTGGTATAGCAATTCTCATAATTGTATTTGTTGTTGATTGGCTTCAAAATTAATACTTTTAAAATTATAAATACGAACAAATGTTCTTTGTTTTTTGAATTTTAAAAGATATTTAAAATTGACACAATCAAGCAGCATATTTTTCTGTATGAGTTTTATATGCAGAACATCTATTTTTTACAAAAAGAGTATAAGTTCATAATTTTATTTCAGTCTCCAGCCGTTTTTTTGGCTCTGGCGGCCTTTATTCTTTGGGTATAAAATCGAGCGAAATTGAATTGACGCAGTGCCGCGTATTTTTGGTGGTAAAACCTTCGCCGTAAAATACGTGCCCTAAATGGCCCCCGCAATGGGCGCAGGTAATTTCGGTGCGGCGCCCGTCGGCATCGGTTGATTTTTTTACTGCTCCGGGAATTTCGTCGTCGAAACTGGGCCAGCCGCAGCCCGAGTCAAATTTATCGGTGGAGCGGTACAAGGCCGTTCCGCACTGTTTGCAGGTGTAAGTGCCATTTTTGTGAAAATCGTAAAATTTGCCGGAGAATGGTTGCTCGGTCCCTTTTTTCAAAATAACGTACTGTTCAAACTCGTTCAATTGTTTGTACTGCATGGTTTTAGGTTGAAGTGTTTTGTTTTGGGCTGTGGCCATCATGTAAAAGGCGAGAGGCAACAGCACGATCAGCTTTTTCATCACATTTTTTTAATACATACAACTGGCTCGTTGGTTTTGTTTACGTGAAAGGCTTAAAAAATAGCCCCGACGGGTTTTGCCCCGGTGCCTGGCAGCGAGTTTAAACTTATTTTTCCGTTTTCAATTTTCGACCCCTCAAAATAATCGTTTGTAATCAGTAAGTTCCCGTCCAAATCGGTCCAGTCGGCCAGGGGGGCCAGCTGGGCGGCAGCCGAAATGCCGCACGAGGTTTCGGTCATACAGCCAATCATTACCGACAGGTTTTGGTGGCGGGCAGCGGCAATAAGGCGGTGCGCCTCAAACAACCCGGTGCACTTCATTAGTTTAATGTTGATTCCGGAAAAGGCCCCGCTGATGCGTTCCAGATCGCAAAACCGCTGGATTGATTCGTCGGCAAAAACCGGAAGCGGGCTGTGGGCTGTTAGCCAGGCCGTGTCGTTAAGCTGGCCAACCGGCATGGGTTGTTCAACCAAAACCACTCCCTGTTCTTTTAGCCAACAAATTTTGTCGAGCGCTTCAAACTTGTCTGTCCAACCTTGATTGGCATCGACCATGAGCGGCGATTGGCTTTCGGTGCGGATGGCGCCGATTAATTCCCGATCGTTGGCCCGGCCCAGTTTCACTTTTAGCAAAGCCTGGTTGCCGGCTTCGCGCACTTTTTGGCGGACAATATCCGGCTCGTCAATCCCAATGGTGAATGAACTTTGGGGAACGGCCGACGGGTTGAGCTGCCAGATTTGGTGCAAGGGTTTTTGGGTGAGTTTAGCCGCCAAATCGTGTAAAGCCATGTCGATAGAGGCTTTGGCGGCGGTGTGCCCGTGCCCGAGGCTGTCAACCTGGGTAATAAGCCCGGTTAAGCTGCTGCTTGTTCCCATTGTGCTGAATTTGATTTGGGCGATGAAGCTGAGGGCCGCCTCGGCTGTTTCGCCCAGGTAGGGCGGGAGCGCGGCCTCGCCGTATGCCCGAACCCCATCGTATTCGAACTGAACCAACACCGAGGGCGTGACTGTTCGCGAGCTTCCGGCCAGGTTAAACGGGTGCCGGAGACGAAGCTCGACGGCCTTGCTTGTCAGTATTATTTTGGACGGGTTGATGCTGATGCTATTCAGCAACAAATAATAGCGGCTGAGCAGCCCTTCGGGATAAGTTTGCTGGTTCATGGCCTTCAACTTAACTAATTATAATGGCAGTAGGTATAAAAATGCAAAGAAGTGGCAAACCGAGCCGCCCAGGATAAAGAAATGAAAAACCAGGTGAAAAAAGGGTACTTTGGGGAACAGGTAAAAAATTGCGCCGGCTGTATAGCTGAGCCCCCCGGCAAGTAAAAACCAGAGCGAGGTGTTTGGTACATTTTTTACCATAGGCACAATGGCCAGCAACACCAGCCAGCCCATAATAATATAAAGTAAGGTTGAAAGGTTGCGCCAGCGCGGTTTGTAAAACCACATTTTAAATACGATACCGGCAATCGCCAGCGACCAAATCAACCCGAATAGTGTCCAGCCGACCCAGCCCCGCAGCGAAATAAGCGTGATGGGCGTGTACGAGCCGGCAATAAGGATGTAAATAGCCGAATGGTCGAACTTGTTGAGCTTTTCTTTTAGCCGCGGTTTCTTTACGCCGTGGTAAAGTGTCGAAGCCAGGTACAGCAAAACCATACTGGTGCCGAATACCGAAAAGCTTACAATGTGCCATGCGGTTCCGTGAATTGCGCCAAATACATTGAGCAGCACTACGCCCGCAATGGCAAGCGCAAGGTCAATACCGTGCGAAATGCTGTTGGCTATTTCTTCGGCTTTTTTTAGCTTCAGTTGTTTCAGTCTCATGGGGCAGCGTTTGCTTTTGTGTGCGCAAAAGTAGCAAAAAGCACCGGGTTAGCGGGCCGGCTAAAGCAGTAGTTACTAACAGGCGCCAAAGGCAGGGGTGTGGCTGCTCGTAAAAGAAAAGGCGCAGGGCCATTCGTTCTGTTTGGGTTGAATGAATAGCCGCGTGGTTTTTCCCGGCGCAGGCATTTTTTTATACTGAAGGCGGGGTTTCGGATTGCCGGCATAGGGACGAAAATTTTCCGACGTCAGGAAGTTTTGCTGCGCACGTGCGCAGTTTCGGCTCCCGTTAAAACGTGGCTTTGGGGGCTTACGCGAGGGCTCAACAAGGGCTAGCGAAAAATTTTTGTTCGATACTGGCGTAGGGTGTATTCCGGGCTTTGCCAGCATCGTTTTTTTGGGCAATACGATTGAATTTGTTTGTCTTTATTTGGCCGTTTTTGCGGTCGTGTATTTTGCGATAGCATTGTCGCATTCGGACCTGAGAGAATCGAGAACATCTCGGTATCCGGGGTTACCGGCAAGGTTTATTGTTTCCAGCGGATCAGATATCAGGTTATACAGTTCTTCCGGAGCTTCGATAAAGCGGTATCTGAAGTATTTCCATTTGTTCGTGCGCAAGCCTTCGCTGGATGGAATTGGAGCAAAATTCCATAAATGCTCGAAAAGCGCACCCTCCCTGGGTGTTTTATTCGTTCCGTCATTGATATAGGGACGCAAATCAATTCCTTGATAACTAGCCGGCGGATCGATTTCGGCAAGTGTCAGGATTGTTTTGGTCACATCAATATTCAATGCCATATCATTCACATCGAAATGTTTGTTTACCCGCGGATCGTAAATGAGCAAAGGTACCCGCAGTGAGTTATCGTGCATGAGCCATTTTCCGGCCAATTGCCTTTCGCCCAGGTAATAACCATTGTCTCCCATAAAGATGACCACCGTATTCTTATCGCAGCCCCGTTCCTTTAATGCGAGCCTTATCTTGCCTATTTCCGTATCGATCTCGCTTATCATCCGGTAATACCCCTTTACACTACGCTGAAATTTATCCGGCGTATCAAAACGCCAGCTCCAGCGCAAGCGATTAAACCCTGCTCTTACTTCCTTTGGTAAGGCATCAAAATAGGCTTTATCACCTAAGAGTGGTTCCGGAATGCGTTGATTGACGTATAATGAATCGGACTCTTTTTGCCAAAAATATTGTTCGGGGGCGGGATCGTGAGCATGAGGCGCACTAAAGCTTAAAGACAGGCAAAATGGCTGGTTCTTCGGTGCATTTTTTATAAAGTCTATGGCCTGATGCCCGGTATAGCGAGTCAAATGAACCGTATCTGCGCCTATTGTCTTATAAAAATAACTCCTTTTATCCTTAAAGGCCATATTCCGGTCGTAAAAATCGGCTTGGTCAAACAGCGTGTCGGCGTGGTTGTATTCAACCCCCAGCTTTCCAAAAAAACCGGTGTAGTACCCATTTTGCTTGAGCAACACGGGATAGCTACTTTTAACATATACGTCGTTTATAGGCCCTTGCTCAAATGTATATCCATGAGTTCATTCATAAAGTCCGGTTAGGATAGAAGCTCGACTGGCGGCACAAATTGGTGTGGTAACAAAGGCATGGCTGAAATATACACCTTCTGTTGCAAGTTTATCTATTTCGGGTGTTTTAATAATCGGGTTTCCGGCATAGCCCAAAGCATCCCAACGCTGGTCGTCGGTAAGAATGAATAGAATATTTGGCTTATTTGACGGAGTTTCCCTGTCTGGTTTACATCCGGGCAAAGCAAACAGGAAAAGCAGGATGGTCAGGCAGCTGTATGTTTTTACGGGTGCGTTCATTGGTCTGTGCATTGGTTTAGTTTGTCCAAATTTAGCATCAACGCGGCTTAGCGTTTATTACAAAGCAAAATGGTTATTTATCTCCTCTCTACCCACCGGCGAAACAAAGCAACAAGCATGTGCTTAATCCGGCAACGGGTATGATTGCGCTTCCAGTTGTCAGGGAAAGACCTTTGTCTATTTCAACTAACCGGACGATACTGCAACACTTGCTTCCTGGCTGGCCTGCGACACCTGACAAAAGAAAACAAATAAGTATAAATTGCCAAGCACTCGGGTGAAAACGACTTTTTATATATTTGGATCCAAACAGAGATATGATTTATAGTGACGACAGCATAAAAACCATTGTTCGGGATTTGGCCAATGGAGACAAACAAGCATTGGACGAAATTTACAAATTCTTCTATCCAAAACTGTATGCTTTTGCCAAGAGCTTTCTCAAGGTAGAAGACAATATTAACGACATTCTTCAAGATGTATTTGTCAAGTTGTGGATGAACCGCGAAAAGATTAACCGGGTGGATACCTTTAATTCCTACCTGTTTACCATTGCTAAAAATACGATTGTTTCGTATTTCAGGGACAAAACCCGGGATTTGCAATTTGAAACCAGGATTAAGGCCGTTTTGGCCGAAAACCAGTTGGAACTCCATGACGAGCTGGAATACAAAGAACTCAAAAGCAATATCGACGCCATTATTGACCAACTTCCTGAAAAGCGGAAACAAATATTCATTTTAAGCCGGGAGGACGGACTCTCGAACAATGAAATCTCCGAAAAACTGGGCATTTCTGTAAAAACGGTTGAAGATCATATGACACATGCGCTGAAATTTATCCGTAAAAACATGGAAACAATGGGTATGTATGCGGTGATGTACTCTTTTCTTTTTATCTGATATTTTTTTTCATGACGAGCAGGGGTTGAGCATCGGAACTGCGTATATGTAGAAGAAAACGAAAACCGATGCGACAAGAATTTAAAGCATACATCCGGAATACATGCAACAACACCGAATACGAGGAGGTAAAACGTTTTGTTGCTGATTCTAAAAACAATCTTGAACTGGATGGTTTGCTATGGGAAACCTGGAAAGAAGTTCTTGCAGAACACACTCCGGTGGAACCCCATCAAGAACTCTTGGACCAAATACACCACCAAATTGCATTACAGGAAAAGAACCCCGGACGAACCATACGCTTGTACAAAACCCTGGCTCAACTTGCAGGACTCTTGCTTGTCGGTCTGATTTTGACAATCCTATTCGTGAAGCCCTCGTTAAACCACGGTATGACCCAAGAGATTACCACCCCAAAGGGCAGTCGTACCAACTTTACCTTATCGGATGGAACAGAAATTTGGCTAAATGGTGGCTCTACCCTTCGCTATCCAGTCGTTTTTGGCGATGTACGAAAAGTAAGTATTCGCGGAGAGGCCTATTTTAAGGTTACGCACAATTCCAGTCCTTTTGTTGTGGAAAGTCAATACGGTAAAGTGGAAGTGAAAGGAACCGAATTTGACGTAACGGCCTTCCCCGATGAACCCTTTGTAACAACGGTGGTCACCGGTTCTGTACAGTACACGGACAACAATTCGCATCAGATCCTTTTATCAACCGGACAGCAAGTGGTTAACGACTCCGGCACGCTAAAAAGTCAAAAAGTGGAAGCGGCAGTTTTTACCTCATGGAAAGAAGGAAGACTCATTTTTAGGGACGAGCCCTTCGGCAAGGTGGTTGCCAGTCTGGAACGCTGGTACAATGTGGACATTCAACTCGTAGGGGATAAGCTGAAAAACCTGAAATATAATGGAACCATAGAAATGGAAAGCTTTAGTGAAGTCCTGGAACTTATCAACGTAACGACACCCATCAATTATGCCTTCGACCGGCAGACCCGGGTATTGACGATATCATCAGAATAAAATAAATAAAACCGAAACACATGAAGCATAGCTAACCAATATCCGCGATTGATTCAGAAAATTAAAAAGAGGGAAAGGCCAATCGCTGCTTAAAAAGCACCAATTCGAGAACAAACTAATCAAAACTCAAGCTTAAAATTATGAAAAAAAATCTATCAAGGCATGGTATTGCACATAGCTACTTGTTACTTTTAAAGATGAAAATAACTGTGCTATTCGTAATGATGTCGGTTGTTTCAGTCATGGCAGCCAGTTCTTATGCGCAAACAACCAGACTGACGCTCCAGCTCAACGATGCATCGATAAAAAATGCATTGGCAAAGCTTGAGGATCAAAGTGAATTTCGCTTTTTTTATAATGAAAATGTCAATGTAAACCAGAAAATTTCGATTAACGCGAAGCAACAAACCATCGCGGAAATTTTAACTGAAATTTTCAAAGGTACAACGATAGACTACCAGCTAATTGGGCACCAGATTGCTCTTTTTAATAAAGGTGAAGTCAACAGCCGGCAAACAAACCCGCAGCCGGTACAGATATCGGGAAAAATTAGCAACGAAGAAGGCGAGCCTTTACCCGGGGTTTCCGTGGTAATTAAAGGGACTACGGTAGGAACAGTATCCAATTTGGACGGGCTGTATTCAATCAATGCAGCTCCGGGAAATGTGTTGGCCTATTCGTTTTTGGGAATGCAAGAACAAGAAATTACGGTGGGAAACCAATCTACTATAAATGTAATTTTAAGGGAAGAAACTATGGGAGTTGGGGAAGTAGTCGTAATTGGTTATGGTACCCGTCAGAAAAAAGACTTGACGGGTGCCGTTTCCCAAATTAACTCCGACGAAATTTCAAAACGCAACACTTTGTCGCCCGATCTTGCCATGCAGGGAAAAATGGCCGGTGTTTACATCAGTAATCCGGGCAGTAGTCCAACGGCAAGACCAACGGTACGCATCAGGGGGGTAGGTACATTGGGCTTTAATGATCCATTGTATGTTGTTGACGGCATTCCGCTGACCGAAGGAGGAGCAGCTGCCACAGATAGCCGTACCCGCGATTTGAGGGGCAATGTGAATGTACTTTCCATGATCAACCCAAACGATATTGAATCGATCTCCGTTCTAAAAGATGCCTCTGCAACAGCCATTTACGGCGTACGTGCGTCCAATGGGGTAATCCTTATTACCACCAAACGTGGCCAAAGCGGTAAAGCCAAAGTTGATGTTTCGGCTAAATTTGGTGTTCAGAACGTTTATAAACGCTATGATATGGCCAGTATTCAGGACTATATCAATTGGAGTATGGATGCGAAAAATAACAACCCTGCTTACAGAACCGATCAATACTACCCGTTGTTTGATTCAACATCGGATTATTATATGGGCAATAGCCCCGATTACACCCGCGATTGGGAAAACGCTGCATTTGTGAAGAATGCCCCAGTTCAGGATTACAACATCACAATTAGCGGGGGCAACCAAACATCGACTTATGCTACAGGGGCAGGTTATTCCAATCAGGAAAATGCCATGTTCAGTTCCGAATTCGACCGCTATTCACTATTTTTTAATTCGGATCATAAACTAAGCAACTGGCTGAAAATTGGCGAGTCGTACCGCTTTATTTATACGCAGACCGGCGAAGCCACGGGTGCCGATCAAACAACTGCATTTGGGGTTCCATGGCAGCCTGTTTACGATGCCACAGCAGCCGACGGATTTGCGCCTACCAGGCGTACCATCAACGGGACAGCCTATTCGTACGGGTACGGCTCGGCCACCCGGAATAACTTTTTAGGTATTGCTGAGTATGCCCAAAACAAACGCGATTTGCTCAGAAACTTAGGAACTTTTTATGCCGAGCTTTCTCCATTAAAGGGACTCAGGGTAAAGGGAACGTTTAGCTTTGATTATTACACCAATACCCGGGAAACCTATGCGGAAATGAAACGCGGAATTTACGAGGTAAGCCGTGGTACAGCTTATCCCGAAACCACAGGAAATACTTACGGACGACGGGTAAACGAGAATATCAATATTGTAAAAGAATTCCTTGTGGGTTATACCAATAGCTTTGGCAAACACAATGTGGACATTGTTCTGAATGCGATGGACCAAAAGGTGAAATGGAACAATACTTCACTTGGAGTGGACATCCAGTCGCCTATTTCTAGCTGGGATCAACGGAGAATTGACGAAAGCTGGACAACGGAGACCGGATTTTATGAACGGACCAGATCGGGACTTCAGGGCTATATGGGACGCATGAGCTATCATTTTAACAGCAAGTACTATTTTGATGCAACGGTACGCCGCGATGGAACTTCAAAATTTGGTCCCGGATATAAATGGGGAACTTTTCCGTCGTTTGCCGCCGCATGGAGGGCTTCGTCCGAAAAATTTATGAGTGGATTGGTCTGGCTCAACGACCTGAAAATTCGGGGAGGCTGGGGTAAAACCGGGAACCAGGAGACGGATGATTATGGCTATATGTCAATCGTGAATACGAATCCCAAAGCTGCCTTCGGCAGTGTTCCTAGAATTGAGAACGGTGTTACTTATTTAGGAAATGGCACGATTTATCCGGGAGCGGTACTTGGCGAGTTCCCTATTTATAACATCGGTTGGGAAACCAGCATTACAACCAACCTGGGCTTTGATGCCATCCTGTTCAAAAACAAAATGACCTTTACTGCCGAATATTACAGACGGGACACCCGAGATATCCTCCAAACGATTAATATTCCGAAAGTGATTGGGGCATTGAGTAATCCGGTAACGAACCTGGCAAACGTAGTCAATTCCGGCGTGGAATTTCAGACCTCTTATACCAACAAGATCGGGGATTTGAACTACAGTGTAAGCGCCAACCTGACAACAACCCGAAACAGGGTGACGAAAATGTATAACGGCCAACCCACTACGCCCGCTGCCAATTCCAGAATCGAAGAAGGATACTCGATGAATTACATTTATGGATACAAAACCAATGGAATTTTTCAGACTGATGCTGAAGTAACCGAGTACAAAGCAACAATTACAGATGCAGTAGGCAATGCTGTCAAAGCTCCGGGCGATATCCGTTTTGTGGATCTGAACGGGGCGCCGCTTGCCACCGATCCCAAAGGGACTTACGTACACCAAGAACCAGATGGCAAAATTGATGCGTTTGATCAGACTTACCTCGGAAAAACAATTCCTGGATACTACTATGGTTTCAGTTTCAATTTTGACTACAAACACTGGGATATGAACCTCAACTTCGTTGGAGTAGGTGATGTACAGAAAATAAATACCCTTGGGAAACAAACAATTAGCGGGTTTGGGACTAACTTCTTGACGGACTATGCCGACAGATGGACAACGACGAATCCGTCCAACACCATCCCAAGAGCGATGCAAGGAGATGTACCCGGGAACAACAGGATTGCAGACAGGCATGTGGAAGACGCTGGGTTCTTGCGTTTCCAGAACTTCCAATTGGGCTACAATTTTAGAGGTGCAATGATTGAACGAATGGGAATTAGCAACTTGAGATGCTATTTTTCAGGATCAAATCTTTTTGTCATCTCTGGCTATTCCGATCTTGACCCGGAAGATATTACAACACCAACCACATTTGTGGCGGGTGTCAATCTAAGTTTCTAACGCTAAATAAGAATTCAATATGAAAACTCTAAAAATATCATTCAGCCTATTGGCGTTCTTCCTGGTCACATTGACTTCATGCGATGAATCAACTGTAGATATTATTCCGGTAGGTGATACGGAAGCCGCTTACTACCAAAACGAAGCACAAATGGAAGCGGCAGTCATGGGGATCTATCAGAAACTTGCCTATTTCTATGCGTTCAGGGGAGGTGCAAACAACAATGTAGCCCCCGTGTGGAGTCTTCCGGGTGACGATCTGACTACTCAGGCTACCTATGCCCTTGAAAACTTCTCCGGTTTAAATGGCAGCAACGCCCAATTAAGTTTGTATTACAACTCACTACTGTCCACTTAGATTAAGCTGAGTGACAGTTGTTTATAATTCAGTTCTTTGACATTATTGTAATCTATATTTGCAAACAGCTCTTTTACAGGTGTTTTGTCGAGCAGGGATATTCCCAGTACCTGTAATATTTCGTAGGTCGAACGGTCGATTTTGAGGTCATGACCAACAATCGACACTAAGCAGTACGAGATAATTGCAGCGTAAACTTGGATTTTAACCGCGTTTTCGGATG
>JBKEAN010000214.1:0-15124 GCA_047972415.1 Mangrovibacterium sp. | reverse complement strand
GGTGAGCGAACTGTTAAATTTTTGACAGTCCCAAAAAGTAGCACCCATGTTTGTTACATCATCAAGAATGGGCGTATCAATGGTATCGGCAAATTCCATTTTATTGGCAAACGCAAACATAAGCTCCATGCTGTGCCATCTAATATCGCCAAACTGAAGCACCTTTACCAAGCTTGGGCTATCCTCTCCGTATTTCCAATGCATACTTACGCCACCATTCATCCTCATGGTAACCGTATCACCAGGGCTATATGCTGCCCCGTAAGTATGTGTTGGCTCACCAACTACTCCGATTTGTACAGTACCGTCACCCCAGGAAATATCCATAGATTGCCCAATATTTCCTTCGCGCTGAATCGTAATTGTTTTACTCTCGGGTAGAACCCATTGGGTAATAAACAAACCATTACAGGTTGTTCCCCCATCAATTATTCCTTCATTTGAATTATTACTGTAGCTACCTCCCGCGATACCATCTCCCCAACCATTATCAATTAATCGTTCACGCGCGGCTTCACCCATACACCATGTACTATTCCCGCCATGGAAAACAACATTTGGTTTTGCAGTACCTTTGCTCACCTGTTCCCACCAACTTATAAGCAGCGCATTATAATTGTCTAATGACAGCGTGGCCTGTTTAAACATATCTTGTGCGCTTGTTAATGACTTTATCTTCCATAACGACAAGTCCTGGTCGAAGGCGATAGCGCCCTGAAACATGTTGTTCATTGTTTCTGCCTTGCTTACATTCCAACTTTCAACCGGCTGATTAAACCTCATGGCACCAGAAAACAAAGACGAAAGATCCGTTACGTTATCAACCTTCACCGCAGCTACTGATTGATTAAAAGCACTCGCATTGCTAAACATACTCTTCACCTCTGTTAATGCAGGTATGGTTTCCAAATTCCAGGCTAGTGGACTTGATGCATTATTTGAAATTTCACCGTTATTAAATAGAGTTGCATGTTCAAACATAGACTCCATGCTTTTGACCTTCCCTGCGTACCAACCATTAACCGATTGATTAAAAGCTGAAGCCTTGCAAAACATTTTTGCCATCGTTTCAACGTTGACAGTTTTACCTTCCCAGTTAAGTGGTTTTGTACCATTGTTCCCGGCATCGCCATTGTTGAATGCACTTGCCCCCGAAAACATTTCGCTCATGTCAATTATAGTTGACACATCCCAAGCGTTTATATTAAAGTTGACAGAAATTGCATCTTTAAAAATTTGGGAGAGGCTGGTTGTACCTGATAAATCTGGAACATCAGTCGCCACCGAGTTTAAATTCCGACAGCCTTCGAAAGCACTATCCATGCTTTTCCACTTTATATTTCCCCATTGTTCAATGGTTCTAATTTTATCAACCTGTTGCCCTTCGGCTCCGCCATTAAAGTAAATACGCGGAAAACCCGTACCGTCGGCAATGTCGTTATTGTCGGCATCGATACCGCCCATAATC
Source organism: Mangrovibacterium sp. (assembly GCA_047972415.1). GTDB lineage: Bacteria > Bacteroidota > Bacteroidia > Bacteroidales > Prolixibacteraceae > Mangrovibacterium. The sequence continues at coordinate 13,656 of JBKEAN010000214.1, read as the reverse complement.
TCTATTGTATAAGTACCGGCAAGTGGATATTTAAAACTCGGGGGATTTGTTCCATTCCCAGCATCAGAATGATGGGTTATTATTGGTATGTATCCATCCGGACTACCATCACCATCATTATCCTGTGTAGTTCCCCAGTCTACATAAAAATCATACCCTAAACCAGATAGTGGAATAACAATTTCTTCGTTTGCCTGACTAGTTTCCCAAGTCGTAATAAACTTGCTCCCCTGGGATACATGGGGCATATTAATAGATATGGTGTGATTGTTATCAAACTTGTTCGCCTCCGCGATGTTGTCCATCGAAATAGTTCCGGCTGGGTCGCCAAAAGAACCGGTCACATTGGCATCTACAATGTCAACAATTCTGAGCTCCTCTACAAGGTCGTTTTCGCTTACCACATACACGCCCGAGGCCCGGTTTAGTTTTAAACGAATGACAAATTGGTCATCCGGATTTGCCGATGACGCAGTACTGGTTCCAAAGTTGTCATCCGTGTATTGCATGGCAGAAGCATAACTACCGCCTACTATCAAATCATCTTCAGAAGTAACATAGAGGGAGATAATATCTGTTCCGGTACCACCACTGTAAGCTCCTCCAATCCCATCGCTGTAATAGTACCCATTACCATCTGGCCGATTATATTGAACAAAAGCATTGTTCTGTCCTTTGTTATGATTGGTTGCTGCCAGCATCTGATTAAACGGGGAATTCAAAGAACCGTCGTAGTTAAGCACCAATAAACCACCTTCGTAATAGTTTGGGTTATCCCAAGGAGTTGGGTAATACCCAGACTGAACTCCAGCCTCATGCAAACCAATCCACATTTTCCCTTTCATAAATGCAGCTCCGTCTACCCCCCAATAATTTGCAAGATTTGTTCCGTTGTCGTTAGGGTTATCATTTAGCCTGCCTAAGCTAAATTTGCTTCGAGGCGTCGGGGAAAGATCGTCTTGCAAAGCGACTATATTCGTCCATCCATCGGTAGTAGGCCCTCTACCTGTTACTATAATCCCTCCCGGGCCTCTCTTCCCTGCCTGATCAATTTCTGTTTCATTTGGCATTACCGTTATGGCTAATATACCAACCGAAGGGCCACCCTCGTAACGGTCATAGACATTAAATGTTCCGTATGCCGGATACGTATTATATGTTGTACTACAATCGACCGTTGGGCGCCCGGTTGTTTTACTCAAACGATAAACACTCCGCCCGGCTCCAAACCAAAAATCAGTGGGATAGTCGGGATCGGCGCTCATTGTAAACCCATATCCTGGATTAACGCTAGTGGTTTCTCCGGTAGAACTATACACCGAAAAGTAGTTAAAGACCTCATTCAATGTTCCATCAGAATTAAGCTTTGCAATACTATTCCGCGTTTGTCCACTAACTCTGGTAAACGTACCTGCAACATAAATGCTACCATCAACATCTTGCAACACACCTCGGTCTGGTTTCCCATACGTATCTACACTCCCTGATACATAACCATTAAGCCCCGGCTGAGTATTATTTGCCGTCAGGTTATCCATAAAGTTTGTATCTACAACAAATTTATGCTGTCCGGCATCGTATTTAAACTTTACTAAATAATCATAATTACTATTGTTGGCATAATTTGTAAACATCCCCCCTACAAGAATGCCACCATCCAGAGTTTCTTCAACCCAATGAACTTGCTGATTGAAAGTGCCGTCGAAACCTTGCACTAATTTTCCGTCATGGTCGACAACAACAATATCGTTCTGATCTGATCCTTCATAGTTATTAAAACCTCCGGCCAAAACAAAATGCCCCTTGGTATCGGGATGGTTATTTAGCTCGGCTATACAATACACACCGTAGGTTCTTACGTGAGCGCCGAGCGTAGCATTTCTAACGCCCGGCACTCCCCAATTCGGGTCAATAATATCCTCTGCTAACTTGGGGTTGAATTCGAGCCGAACCGTGTCCCCGGTATTCAGTAGTACATCAACAGTACTTCCTAAGCCCAGCCACTCGTCAAATTCACATTCCAATTTTATTTCATCACCAGTACTATATTTGCCGTCAGGGTTGGTCGTTAAAAATTTAACGTTAGAAGGACTTTGTGCATTACCAGAAATAAAGACAATCACAAAAAATATTAAAGCACTAAAACGCTGTAAAAATTGGGACATGTTTCTTTACGTTTATTCAATCCATTTATGAACTACCCTTGGCAAAGACGAAGAGAAGCCTCCTACGGGGATATTGCCAGGCAATACAACTAAATGATATTTTGCACCAGCAACAGAATAGTTCATCTATCTTCGCCGTGAATAATAGTTACAAATAACGGTTTAAATACCTGAAGCAAATCCATCCCAAATCACTTGAATTCCTCCACAAAACACATTTATACTTTATTTCGTATTTTATACTTTATTTCGTATTTTTTAGATAATAAAACTTACAGGTCGTAAAACTCACAAAAACCGCTAGCACTATGCACTACGAGGTAAATTTTACATACAAAATTCAAATATTAATTAATTATTAAATAAACAAGCCATCATATTCATTTACAAGTGCTTTTTTTTGGGGGGGGTAGTGACTTGCGTACTTTCAATGTTTGCCATTCCTCTATTTTAATACGAATGCAATACGATCAAATCGTTGTTGAAACACGAAAAAGAAACAATTTGCATTTCATCGGACTACTTTATTTCGTATAATTACATCGTATTTAGGATTGTATAATATAGATGACAGAAAGTGAACTTAGAATACAGGAACTTAAGATGAATAAAGTCAACTCAAACATCGACCATTTTCTTCATTTGGTGATAGAACAGCTTTCAACTGCTATTTTCGCTATCAATAATGAAGGCCTGCTTATTTTTCAAAACAAAGTATTCACTGACTACACCGGCTCGCAGAACACTGACGAGGCGCAATATATTTTTAGCCATTTTCCGGAAGAAGAAAGAGAAAAAATCTCGTTACTTATAAATACGGCTATTGACTTTGGCTATTCTGAAACCGAAATTGAATCAAACACAAACCAGAAGAGAAAAAGAAGGTATTTTATGGCCATGAACAGGATTACCCACCAAGGGGTAATGTATGGAGTAGGCGAACTTCAGGATATCTCTGTCAGGTCAAAATCAGAAGTAGAATTACAAAAAGCACTATCAAGCCTTCACCAGTTAACGAGCGAGTTGGAGCGAGAAAACACCTACCTGCGTGAAGAAGTTTTCGAGAACTCTGAGTTCAAAGAGGTCATCACTCAAAATAAAGCGATGACTGACATACTTTACAATATAAAGCAAGTAGCAATTACTGATGCCCCGATATACATTATTGGCGAAAACGGAACGGGAAAAGAATTAACCAGCAGGCTTATTCATCGGCTAAGCAAGCGGCAGCATAAACCCTTTGTAAAAATCAACTGCGATACTATTTTACCGAACATGCTAAGCCAGGAATTATTTGGCGACCAGGAAGATATTCCATTCAAAAAAAATAAAATCGGGAAACTGGAGATTGCCAACGGGGGCACACTTTACCTCCAACACATCAACAAACTCTCTCCTCCTTTGCAAATTAGGATACTAGAGGCTTTGCAGCAAGACTACCTGGCGCCCAAAAGAGAACGAGAGCAAAAACCTCTCGATATCAGAATAATTATATCAAGTACAGAACCATTATCTAAATTAGTTGAAACGAACCAGTTTTCTGAAGAGCTCTATTACAGGCTCTGTATCTTTCCAATGCATCTTCCCCCGCTAAGAGAACGAAAGGAAGATATTCCACTACTAATCAATCACTTCACAGCCAAATACAACAAAAAATACAATTACAAAATATCAAAAATAGCCACGAGGTTAATTACCAAATTAATAAATTACGAATGGCCCGGTAACATTAGCGAATTGAGAAGCTTGATTGAACGAGCAGTTCTATCATCCAAAGGAAGCCGGTTAGAATTCACAGAACGTTTGACTGTTGAACCAGAGATCACTAAACCAGGACTGAGGTTTAAACCATGGGATGAACACGAAAGAGAATATTTAAAAAGAGTACTAGAGCATACCACCTGGAGAATACGTGGTAATAAAGGGGCTGCAAAATTATTACAATTAAAGCCAACAACTCTTGAATCGAAATTAAAGCGCTTAGGAATCGATAAACCATGATTAAAAAATTAAGTCGTAAATTCAATAAAAGGTTAAACAGCTTAGTAGCAATTCTTTCATTGTTTTTCTTAATATTTCTAGGAACACTCTGTGTGCTAATAAATGAAGAAAAACTGATAAACCAGCGAAGTCAGAATTACCTTAGGGCAATGAGATTAGCAGAGGAATTAAAACGTAGTTCTGACAACCTTTCACGCTTTGCCCTGTCGTACCTTTCAACCGGTGACTCATTTTTTAAAGAGCGTTATGTGCAAGAGCAACAATTACGGAGAGGCGATATGCCATATCCGCAAAGATATCGGGGAGGTCACTGGGAAACCTCCTATTTTATTGAAACCCTGGATACGCTGGTGAAAGAAACCACGAATGGCTCATATCATCATCGTCTTGTCAGCTCAGGTATCAGCAATGAGCAATACGAGTCATTACAAAAGGCCGAATTGCTGTTGGACTCACTATCCGCATTTGAAACAGCATTATTTTTTCAGCTGGAAAACGGAACGCTTAATTCGCAGGAGGCCACAAAATTGCTCATAGATCCATTTTCTGAGGGAAGCATTATTAAGTTTCAAATTGTTAAAAAAATTGATCAATTTTTCACCCAGGGAACCAGTTCGTACAATATTGACTTGACCAATCTGAAAAGAGGAAACAGTAACCTAATTTTACTCCTAATTAGTTTACTCCTTATCAATATCTACATCTTTATCCGAATCATAATCACTGTAATACAGGCAAAACTAAACAAACTAAAAGAACTGCAATCGGAAATTGCTGAACGTAAAAAGGTAGAACAAAAATTATTAAAAAGCCAAATCAATCATATAAATGCACAGCGCCTTGCTAATTTTGGTAGCTGGGAATACGATTTTGAAAAAGAAGAAATAATTTGGTCTGAGCAAGTTTTATTAATACTTGGCCTGGATATTACAGCAGAACTAACACTTTGGCCATCAAACTCCGACATTGCCCGAAATAATTACTCGCCCAAAAACACCGAAAATCTCTTTTACTTTATGGACTTTGTTCATCCTGATGACAGAGAACTCTTAATACAAACCATAGACAAACAGCGTGAGCAATTCCATACCCTCCACTTAAATTATCGTTTAAAATTAAAAAATGGAGAAATTAAACATATTAATGCAACAATAGAAGCCATTCAGAATAACGGGAATACTTTTTTAACCGGTGTAATAAAAGATGTTACCGAACTAAAAAATGCAGCTATTAAAATAGAGAACAGTCATCGCAAACAACTGAATTTCAATATTCAACTTCTGCAAAAAGAAAAAGAGCTGCAATTGATTAACGAGGAATTAAATGAATACAAAATCTATCTGGAAAACATGGTCCAGAAAAAAACAAAAGAATTGATGTATTCTAACGATTTACTAAATGCGCTTTTCAAAGAACTTCCTCTTGGTGTAACATTATTTAATAAAGATGGCCAGGTTGTAGAAACAAACCCGATTACAAGTAAACTCCTAAAAATGACGAACGAGGAGATTACTACACAGAAGTTGGAAGAATGGATTGGTTTAGATAAAAACTTAAATCCTTTACCTCCCGAAGAATTTCCGATTGCAAAAACCCTCAGCCAACGAAAACCAGTTAAGAATCAGGAAATAGCCACTCGCACTGCCGACGGATCACTTCTTTGGTTTAATTGCAATGCAACGGTTATTTCTGAAGAATACGGAGGTGGAGGTATTCTTATTTATTCGGATATTACTAACAATAAACGCATTGAACAAGAAATAATACACGCAAAGGATCAAGCAGAGAAAGCAAACAGGTCAAAAAGCCAGTTCTTGTCAAATATGAGTCACGAGATAAGAACCCCATTGCTGGCGATTATTGGCTTTGCCGAATTATTAGATGCAAAAATTAAAGATAAACAATTGAAACATTACGTTTCAACCATCCAGGCAGCAGGAAAAAACCTATCAAGTCTTATCAACGACATCCTCGATCTTGCAAAAATTGAAGCCGGAAAAATCAGTTTAACCAATGAACTTGTTGATCTTCATCAATTCAAGAAAGAACTAAAGTCCCTATTTATACTCAAGGCATCAGAAAAAAATTTGAAATTGGAAATAAAATTAACATCCAATACTCCCAGATACATCTTGATTGACGAGCTAAGGTTGCGCCAAATCCTATTCAACCTCATCAGCAATGCAATTAAGTTCACACACAAAGGGCATGTAACGGTAGTAATTGATGCTAAATGCATTGCCGAAGAAACAATATCATTACAACTAACTGTAGAAGACACGGGGAAAGGAATTAGTCACGACAAACTCAGTGAAATATTTGATGATTTTTGCCAGGAAAACGAAGAAGTAAGTAAGAACTTTGGCGGTACCGGATTAGGGCTTAGTATCACACACCGATTAGTAAACCTATTTAACGGAAAAATATCAGTCAACAGCAACGTTGGAATTGGAAGTACTTTTGAGGTTATACTTCCTGAAATAAAAACATCGTCCAATACATCAATACTTTCCAGCCACTCTCCTTCCAAAGTGATAGATCTTAGCAACTACTGCATTTTGGTTGTTGATGACAATAATGACAACCGAAACCTGATGGAAGAACACCTCAAAGAATTAAATGCTCAAATATTGCTCGCTAAAAATGGCTTAGAGGCAACAGAGCAAGCAATTACCCGGAAGCCCCATCTAATACTGATGGATATAAAAATGCCGATAATGGACGGATATCAGGCAGCAAAATTAATTTTCAATAATGAAACGACTGCACATATCCCAATCATTGCCTGTACTGCTTTCGCTTTCTCGCAAGTCGAAGACCACATCCTTCAAGCAGGCTTTAAAGGCTATCTCAGAAAGCCAATTCTGAAAAAAGACCTGATTGAAGAATTATCAAAACACTTAACAGACATTACCCACAACGATGAAATAAAAATCATTCCGGAAAAAGAAATACAAGAAAAATTCAAACATGAAATCAGGCCCGCATGGGACAGTTTTAAAACTACAAAAATCAAAAATTCGAAAATCAACCTCGCCAAAAAAGTAATTGAAATTGCAAAAACAACAGACAACAAACAGCTCGAAAAAATTGGCACAAATTTACTCGAAGCAATCTTTGAGTTTGACGTTGCCAGAACAAACATACTTCTTAACAAAGTAGGGGCGCTTATAAATGACCATTAAAAGGCAAAGACCATGAACAGAATCTTAATTGTGGACGATAATCCCAAAAACATACAACTGATTGCCAATATTCTTAAAGATTTTGATTTTGAAATAGAATACGGGCAAGATGGCGAAGAGGCAATAGAAATTGTCAAGTCTCAAAAGTTTGATCTAATCCTTATGGATGTAATGATGCCGCAGAAGGATGGCTTCGAAGCTTGCATAGACATAAAAAAGATAGACATAAATGCCAAAACACCTTTAATATTTATTACCGCAAAAACGGAAGAAGAGCATATTACAAAGGGCTTTAAAGCAGGATGTGTTGATTACATTACAAAACCGTTCAATGCAGCCGAACTACTATCGAGGATTGAAACTCATATAACCCTGAAAAAAAGTAAAGACAAACTAAAAGAACTAAACATAGCCCTTGAGGGCAGCCTGAAAGAAACCCATAAAAATCTTGCAGCTACCCAACAAAAACTAGAAGAGATAACGGCAAACATCGGGAACTTAGATTCTGCCAAAAGCGAATTTCTACAAATTATCAGTCACGAAATAAGAACTCCATTAAACGGCATTATCGGCTTACTCGAAGTCTTCAAAGAAATGATGGATAGCAAGGAAGAATATGAATTTTTCGATTTATTTAATGCTTCGTGCAAACGACTGGAGAAGTTTTCGCTACTCAGTTTAGAAATTTCACTTCTGAAAACAAAGGGAAAAGATGCTTTAAAACTGGAGCCAACACGCTTTAAGCAACACCTTGCTCGTTGCACCGAATCAGTTCAGCAAAAATTGACACAAAAAAGACTCGAGCTGTCCATCTCTTGCGAAGATGTACTAATTTTTGCAGATGTTAATTTTTTCAGCAAAACTCTTTCAATAATAATAAACAATGTAATCAAGCATTCGTCGGAAAATCGGAATATATTGGTTACCGGTCAACAAAAAGGTGGAGTTTACGCCATAACTATCCAAGACGAAGGGCCAGGGCTACCGAAATCCATTGTAAACTACGGACCAACCCCCTTCGCTAACGAAAAGTATATTGATGAAAACCCCGGGCTTGAATTATATTTTTGTAAACTTGCAATAGAAGCACACGGAGGCACCATCTTTTTTACGAATAATCAACATGGTGCTAAAATTGAAATGAAAATCCCGATAACCTAAAGTGGTAAATAAGAAAGCTTACAAAACAGCTTGAGGGTTTGGAAAAAAAGCCGCTCACTGACTATTTTGTGAGAGGCGGGAGTGTAAATTAAACTCTGTCTGGTAATTTACTACAGCTCAACACCCTTGGCTTTCAGTCGCTCCTGCCAGGCTTTGCTTTCCTTGTTCATATCGTAGCCCGCTTTTGAAAGGTAATTATTGATACGACCTTTGTATTTACCAAACCATGCGTGTTTATCCTTGCTCGAGCCGGCATCCATCGCTTTTTCGCGGGCTTCGGTGAGGGCATCCAGAATGTACTTCTTTTGCTCGGCGGTGAGGCTGGGCAGCATATCCAGGTAGGCGGCGTAGGTGTTGGGACAAACGCTGTAGGTCATGCCATCTTTCACCGCTTCTACCTGTTCCGGCGTCAATTCTTTTGACAGGTCTTTGAGATAAGATTTGTGCAATTTAGCCAACTGCTTATCTCGCCCGGCGTTCAATTTGGCCACGGCTTTCTCTGCTTCTGCCTTATCTGCCAGGGTTTCTTTTACTTTCTTAATTTCGGCATCCGTGCCATCGTGAATGCCATTCAGCCGGTAATACTGGGCAGCAATCAAATCCTGCACCTGCTGTTTTTGGGGTACTTCCAAGTTCATCGTATCCACAATTTTAGCAGCGCGCTCCGACACTGTTTGCCAGTATTCTTTGTTTGGAAATTCGTCTTTCCCTCTTTTTTGCGCCGTTACCGTGAGGCTGAGAGCCAGCACAGCAAACGCCACTAATACGCTTATTCGTTTCATTTTATGTTGAAGTTTTAATCGTTAAACTATTGTCATTCCCTGCTTATGATTCATACGTCCTTCGCTGGAACGATCTATTGACCATCTGATAGCCTTTTCCCTATTGGAAAACTGACTTCAGGTAAGCCACATTGGCGCCATAATTCCCCCGAACATCCGTTGGTTTGCTGGCATCGCGCGAGCGTTCCACAATCAGCCAGCCGCTCCATTTCATTTTATCCAGGGTCTTTTTCACCTTTTTCATGTCTATTTCCGGGTCGTTTTGCAGCCACACCCCATCGCGGTTCGTGGCATGGATTTGTGCAATCCTTTCTTTCCCCAAAATCGTTAGTTCCTTGCAAATATCGCGCTTGCCATTGGTTGCGTTCGAAAAATTGAAGCTAATTTTTATCGCCGGGCTACCCACTTCGTTCAGCAAGTCCAGCTCGCCCTGAGCATCCAAAGCGGTTTCAATGGCGATAACCACGCCTGCCTTTTCGGCCATGTGTCCCACTTCTTTCAGGCGTTCCACAATGGCCGGGCGCCGTTCGGGGTGCTGCACCAAATCGCCTTCAATTCCCAGCGGCAAAAAGCCAATCCGGGTGCCAACCCGTTTCATGCTGGCAATACAGTCGCCCACGGCCTGTACGGCAGTTTCCTTTTCGGGAAACGATTGGGCGTAAAAGCCCGTCATGGCGAGGGCACAAATCTCTATCCCATTGTCTTTCGAAGCCTGTAAGAACTCGGCAAGCAGCGTGTCGTTTGCCAGTTTATTGTCGAAGCTGGGCCGTTGTCCCAAGCCCCCCATATCGAGTTCCAAACCGTCGGCGCCAATTTCTTTGGCCAGCGGGAAAGCGCTGAGCTTTTGCCGTTTCAGCAACATCAGGTCGATAGCCCCTATTTTGTAGCGTTGTTCCTTTTTGCTGCTTGCTCCGGCTAAAGGCCCAAAAGCCAGCAGCGCTGCCAACAACATCAACAGTATCTTGTTCCAATTTTGTCTCATTTCTTTTTAGTTTGAAGTTTGATTAAAGGCGTTTTAGCCAGAAAACGACTTTCGATTTTCCGGCGGTTGCCAATTGAAGCGCTTTTCCGCCTTTCACTTTCTGTGTTTTTCCAACTTGTCCGCCTGTTGACGGGTCGAGTTGAATCAATTCGTAATTCCCTGCTTGCGGTTCCATGCTGAATTCGGGGCAACGTTCATCCAAATAAACGATGGCACTTTCTTTCGCATCAGCCAGCACATAAGAGCCAGCTGGTGTACTATCCACCGGCTTCATGGTAGCCGCATCTTTCAAAAAGCCTTCAACCTGAAGCTTCGGCATGTTGGCCAGCGAACCACCTGCCATAAAAATAGCCCATCCCCAGCTGCTTGATTGATCGAACGAGTACATAACAGCTTTATCGGGAAAGGATTGGCGGTAGTTGCGCACATCCGCATAAACCTGATCAAAGGAGCGTTTGCCAATTTTTTCGAGGCGCATGTGCTGGCGCGGAGCCAGGTGTTGTCCGCCAAGCGGGGCAAACAGTGTACCGTCGTCGCGGCTGCTCCAGTAGCGGATGTCAATCAGGTCAACAATTATAGAACGAACGGGGTCAGCCAGAATTGAATCCTGCACATCTTTGGTGGCACTAAGTCCAATCATGGCGTCAAGCCCGGTTTCCTTTTCCCATTCGGCAATTACATCCAACCAAAACTGCATAAAGTGAAGCGGGCCGGTGTATTCTTCGCTCAGTAATTGAATGACACCGCTGTTGCTTTTGAAATTCTCTAAATTCTGCCGGATAAACTGACGGTGCAACTCGCTCCTGATCGGGTTTGTTACATCGTAAAAATGCTGATCCATAAACACGCGCTTATCGCCTGCAAAAGGCACCGGCTCGGGAAAACCCGTGTTGTTGATGTTATTTACCGTGCGCCAGGGCGAGTCCACCCAATGGGCGCCAGCCTCAATAATGTTATGTTGAAAATAATTCTGATTAATCAGTAGTAAGCCCTGTTGGTCGGCCATATCGGCAAACTGCTTCAGGCGGCTCCAATACCAGGGATTGTATTGGTTGAGGTCGTACTTGCTCAGTCCGTCCCAAGCCAATTCTTTGCCCGTGCGTGCAAAAGGCAGCTCGTAGTAGGGCGCCCAGGCTTCGCCATCCATGCGGCGAATGCGCTCATGATCGTCGCGGCGGCGGTCGTACCAAAGCGCGTAATGCTGCTCGAGTCCCACCAGGTTCTCGACCTTCATCCAATTAATTACATCGGCGAGTTTATCCGTGTAGCCCAAACCCTGGCGACCCGGAACATAGCGCGTGAGCGCCGGTTTGGCATTCGACAAACCTTTTGGCCGAAGGCTTCCGCTCCACCAAGGTACATCCTGCCGATTACCGGTGAGTACGGTGGAACCGCGCAGCAGCCAGCCATTGGTGAGCCTCATGGGTGCCGCCATTTGTGCCAACTGCACCTTGGCTTGAACCAGTTTTAGCTGGCTCAGCAAGGGAGCATTTCCTGCATCTGTTGGAATCGGGTTCCGCCTCACCGATTGCTGAATAAATTCCGTTAAGGTAATCGCCGGATTTTCGGCATATTTCGTTAACTCGGCAGCCATTTCTGCTGTGGGGCTGCTGGTTGCATTGGTGGTCACTTCTATCACGGGCGATTCAGCTAACTTATCCGCGCCAATGCGTTCGCCCAATTGCGCGTAGAACAAGCTGCGCGGATTGACGTGTTCGTTGGCACTCTCCCACCAGCCATTTCCGGCGAATTGCCCCCAAGCTCCAAAAGCCCAGTTTGTTGCTCCGGGTGGCGCATCACATTCAATTAGCGCGGCTGAGCATTGCCACAACATAGAGCTGGCGGCTGTCCAACCCGCGCCGTAGTCGCGAAATTCGCGGTTCTTCAGGCTGATGGCTTGCCCGTCAACAGCCACAATATCGAACAAAAGGCCCGAAGTCCAGCTATCAATGGCTCCGCTAAAACTGAAAGGCAAATGCGATTCGCATTGTACAAAAGCATTGGGTCCGGAAGCACAAAAGCCCGTACCAAAATCGTGGTAGCCAAACTCGGCATACAAGCGCTGAAACAAACATTGCTGACCGGAAGTGAAAAAGGTATTACGACGCAGAGCGCCAATTTCTGAAACCGGCTCCCGCGACAGACAGTCTTCTACCGTAATTCTTGCTGAAGATTCAAAGACAGCCACTGCCGAGCCAGCCAGGTGCTTAAATTGAATTTGGCGCACCCAGCTATCGCTTGTGTTTTCGAAGCTGATACCGTTCCAGCAGTGTTCTTCATCTTTCGGATTTTCAGCGCTAAACGATGAAACGATACTTAAACTCTCAATTCCAACATGTTGAATTCGGTCATCGGCGGCATAAGTTTGCACATAGGACTGTCCGTAATTTTTATCCAAAGCGGTAGTAATTGGTGCATCAAGCACCAGTGTGTCGCCCACAATAGCTGTCACCGTGCGGTCCCAGCGCAGGTTGCGCTCACCCGGTTTCCAGCCAAGCCAAGCGGTTTCGCCGCCAAATTCGTTCATTTGCAGCAAGTCAATCCACTGCTGGGTGGATGGGCGGGTAACCGCCAATTTATCTCCAACATGGAAAACTGAGGCGTTTTCGACCTTCAATTTAAATGTACCAACCGGAACGTAATCCTGAGCAAGCGAAATTTGCTTTTCATTCAACTTCACCGGCTTTCCTTCAATCCGGATTAGGGTTTCACGGCTCAAGCCAGCGGCAGTGAGTGTGGTGCCATTCTCGCCAAAACCCGAGCCACGGAGCACAATGCCCGAGGCCGAAATGCTGAGGCGGCCATTCAATTGATAGTTGCCCGGCTTCAACAAAATTGCTCCGCGAAAGCCATGCGCATCAAGCGGCAAGCTGGCAACGTAGTCAATTGCTTGCTGTAGCTTCGATGTTGCATCCCCTGAAATTGGCTCTACCACCACTTTTACCGCAATAGTTGGAATTGCTTGGTTTGAAGCTTTGTAGCCACAAAACGAAAAATCGGGAACCCGGTTCCCCGCCGCCTCCGGCGTATAAACCAGGGTCCCGTTCTTTGACAGTTGAAGCGGCGGTGTTGGTTTTTGCATTTTCTGAGCAAACACTGGCCTTGCAAAGCCAATCGATAGTAAAAGCAGAAAAGCCAGTTTGAACGCGCTGCCCGCGAACAGTCAGCTGCGCTTGAACACCTTCGTCATGTTAATTTTTATTTGATTCGATTACCAAAGTTGACCTTTTTTATCGTTCAAGGTATCGTAATCGTTCTCCTTATTGGTCCAATCGATTTTTTTGGCTGGATCAATTCCGTTGATGTATTTTTCGATGTTGGTATAACCATCGCCGCTGATGTCTCCATTGGCATCCGACGGGTCTTTTGGGTTCAATTTG
>JBKEAN010000213.1:0-13264 GCA_047972415.1 Mangrovibacterium sp. | reverse complement strand
TTCCGTTTCTTGAATAAACGACTTGCAAAATGGGTACGCAACAAATATCGGAGGTTTAGGCGAAAACATTGGTTCTTTGCCTATAAATGGTTACAGGAAACTGCCAAGCACTATCCTAATCTGTTTGTGCATTGGCAATATGGATTCACGCCGTAGGCTTGTTAAGAAGAGCCGTATGATGTGAGAGCATCACGTACGGTTCTGTGAGAGGTTTAGGGGTGAGATTCCCCTTTACCTACTCGACTTTTTTTAATCTACTTTTCGGAGATGGATTTCAACTTATTAAATCTTTGCCTGATAATTCGGTAGATTTAATAGTTACAGACCCACCATACGGAATAAACTTAACTAAAGGATATAAAAGTGGCTCAAATGAGCTAATACAAGGCGATGACGGATTTACGGTTATGTTTTTTCTTGACGATATTATGAGAGAATATAAACGAGTTTTAAAACCAAATTCAGCACTTTATATTTTTACCCGATTTGATGTTATGCCTTATTGGTGGATTAAGTTGAAAAACCACTTTGATGCTAAAAATCAAATTGTGTGGTTTAAAGGTGGTGGCGGAATGGGAGATTTAAAAGGTAATTTTAGCTACAATTATGAAAGTATAATGTTTGCAACAAATGGGAAACACCAAATAAGAGGTAAAAGAGATGGTAGTGTTTGGCAAATTGGTAAATGTAAACAAGAGTATCACGAAACTCAAAAACCTGTTGAATTGATTGAAAAAATACTATTGCATAGTAGCGATGAAGGAATGACAGTTTTAGACCCATTTATGGGGAGCGGAACGACTGGCGTTGCTTGCAAGAATTTAAAACGCAACTTTATCGGCATAGAATTAAATGAAGATTATTTCAACACGGCAAAGAAACGGATTGAATCGCACACCGTTCAATCGGAGCTGTTTTAAGGTTGTGCATAACGGTTACGTATAAGAGCAGTAGCGGATTTGGAAGCCAAAAGTTTCGGTTTAGCACCAACGTAAGCTACTTGCAATTTTTGTTTTGTAAATTTCGTAAAACAAAATGAAAATTGCAAGTAGCGACCAAAAATGCAGAAACTTTGAATTAAGCACTTAATCCGCTATTGCTTTTATACGATGTTAGCTACCGTTTTTTAATTCCATTTTGGTATGATAAATAATTGCTAAAATCCAAATCAACGCAAGTGTTCCGATAATTAATAGATTAAGTGTATTCCATTCGGAATAGAAGTTGTTAAGCGAATGGAAAGAAGCAACGGCTAATAATGATTTTGTTTTATCGGCAACTAACCCAATTCCCCAACTTCCTAAAAGCAGGATTAAAAAGAAAATCAAATTTGATAGGCTTAATTCAAAATTCAAATGCCAAATAAACCATAAAACTGTAACGATTAAAATATTTGCAAATTTAGGCAACGGTTTTAACTGTTCATATAAAAATCCACGCCAGCCAATTTCTTCTAACAATCCGTAAACTAAGATTGCAAGAACAGTTGTTATGGCAAAATTTCCTTTTAAAAAGTATGCTTTTGTGGTAATAATAATTAACGGCACAATCCAAAATATAAGGAAAGGGATTAGTAGTTTTTTATAGTTTCCTTTTAGGCTCATCGGAAATTTTAAGTCAAATACTTTTATTGCAATTAAAGCTCCAATTGTGGGACCGATTGCAGTAATAATAATTTTAAAAAATTTGATGTTTATATGCGTCAGTATTAAATCTGTTTTGTTTGTTAAATACCTAAAAGCTATTGCAATTACAAAAAAAGTAATTATTCCTAAAATTGATTTTCTGCTCATTATATTAATTTTCAACAAAGAAAACACATTAGTTTTTTGAAAAAATTGACTTTGGTTAAGAAATTAAATTCGAGTTCTTATTCGGCTTAAACTTTCTGGTAAAACGCCTAAATATGAAGCAATTATTTTTAAAGATGTTCTTTGAATTATTTTAGGTCTTTCAGCTAACAATTTTAAATACCGTTCTTTTGGCGAAAGTGTTAATAGATTGATTTGCTCCGTTTGTTTCTTTATAAATAGTTCTTCCGAAATTACTTTGCCAATATGAACTCCTACCACAGATTTTTGATACAATTCTTGCAGTTTATCATATCTTATTGACCAAACTTCACAATTTTCAAGTGCTTGTGATTTTATTGTCGTTTCCTTTTGTTTTAAAAACGAAAGATAATCGCAAAAAAAATCATTTTCATAATACAAGTTTATGCAAACATCGTCTTGACCATTCCAAACAAAAAGTCCAGCAGAGCCATTAATGATGATATTCATAAATTTTTCTGTGGAATTATGCTCCTTAATTACTTCGTTTTTTTCAAATGTTCTATAAGTTAAATAAGAAGAAAATGTTTCCCAAACAGATAGTTCAGCTTCAAAATATTTATCGAATAACTTTTTAATATTTTCTGCTGTTGGTTCTGTCATTTACGTGATTTTGTCAAATGGTAGCTAACGGTCTCGGCTATGAGTAGTTGCGTGTGTTAGCACTCAACTTTGCAAGTACACACCAAACTGAAAATCCGCGAGGATTTTCAGAAGTAAGCGAGAACAAGCAATTACTTATAGCCATTGTTGTGCGTTCGTTTTTTTATTAATTACATCCGATTTTTGGAACACATAACATTGGCGGTAAACCACAAGTATTGAAATTCCGATTTTTTCAGATTCGTGATTGAAATATAATATTTTATCTTCTATTTTTTTTGGTAATTCATCAGGCATTCCCATTCTGTAAATTATTGCCTTGTCCATATTTTCATTAATGAATGCGATATTGCTTATTCCACGAGGCGATTCCATTTCTCCAATTCCGATAATTTTAAAATTCGTAAGCACGTGATAGAAATTCTGATTATCCAAATCCATTAATTTACCCAAGTATGTAATTTCAGTTTTAGTATGTTCGTCAGTCAATATTTGTTTTTCCAAGATTTGTTTGTCAGAAATGAATTCTTTGTAAAAGTCTAATTCGGTTTGACCAAAATCATATTTTTCAGTCAATTCTTTTCCGTTCAAATTTTCATTAAAAACTAAAGTATCCAAAATTAAGTCAGATTCAGTTTTTCCCGTTTCTGTTTGATATTCCGCAATTCGTTCATTCCAGGTGTTAATTTGTTTCTGCTTTTGATTACAACTAATTAACAGAATTAAAAAAGGAATTATATGTATGAATTTTGTTTTCACGATAATTTTCTCAAATGACGCACAACTTAGTTATCTGTTCGCTAAAACTACATAATAATATGCTATTTCGTGTTTTATGTGTAGCTTTTTTCTCTTATATATTCAGATCATCAAACGGATTTTTAATGTTCTGAAGACTTTGGTTGCTCACATGCGTGTATATCTCGGTTGTTGTCGACGATTTGTGGCCCAAAAGCTCCTGTATATAACGTAAATCTGTTCCATTCTCCAAGAGATGCGTGGCAATGCTATGTCTTAAACAGTGAATCGTATAAGGCTTCCGGATGTTAGCCCGAACCATGGCCTGTTCAAAAACCTTCTGGAGCGTCGAAGCCGTTATGGGTTTCCCTGCTTGCTGTCCTTCTATAAAATACTGCTTCGGACGGTACTCCAGGTAATATGTTTTTACTTTTTTCAAAGTGCCTTCGCTTAAGGGGATTACCCGGTCCTTCTTCCCTTTCGAATTAATAATACTCAACGTTTTGCGTTTCGAGTCCATGTGCTCCAAACGCATATTAATCAGTTCGCTTCGCCGCAATCCGCACGAATAAATCATCATCATTGCCATTTTGTGTTTGGGGTTTTTTATAGCTCTGAAAAATTTCTCCAAGTCTTCTTTACTAAATACTTTCGGAAGTGGCTTGGCTTTCAGCGGACGTTCAATTTCACCAATACTCAGTAATCGTCGCTGCTGTTTCTCGTAAAACAGTTTTAAGGCACTAACCGTTTGGTTCTGAAATGTTGCCGAAAGCCCGTGTTTTAGAATAAACTCACTATTAAACCGGGTAATGTCATCATTGGTAATCTGTTCCGGAACTTTGTTCGCGTAGAAACCAAAAAATATCTCCAATTGATGAAGGTATGTTTTAATACTGTTTTCGGCATAACGCTTTTGTTCCATCCACACCCTGAATTCGTCCAACTGAGTGCAAACCTGAGCAGTTAAAGCCGATTTAAGTAACGGTAAATCGTATTGCTGCTTCGACGCCTCTAATTGAGATGAAGCAAACGCGCCGTGTTGATTGTTTCGTAAGCCTTGGTAATCAAGCCAGGCCTTGCCTCTGGATGCGTTTAATAACTTGTTCAGGTCGAAACCTTCGGCCTCGGTGTACCAACATGTTTTGGTGGCGCTCCAGCGAACTGTACAGGTTTTACGCAACAGGTCAAGCAATTCGGTATCACGTTCAAAACCAAAACAAACAACCTTTTTGCCCCGGTGTTGGTTGTTGGTTAATGTTATGGTTTTAAATGCTGGCATAATTTGCTTTTTTTTGAACCATTACAAATTACAAAATTGATATCAAATTGAACGCAAAAAAGTTCGAATTTCGGTTCGGCCAGTATAAACTTTCTCCACATGCAACGTTCCGTTTCTCACCTGCTTTTATAGTTTTGTATTGCAATTTGAAGAAGCAACATGAGCATAACCGATAATTTATCGAAACTAAAAAGCGGATTGCCCAATGGGGTTTGCCTGGTAGCGGTATCGAAAACACACCCAGCCACGGCCATTATGGAAGCATACAACGCCGGACAACGGGTATTTGGCGAAAACAAAGTACAGGAACTTTGCCAAAAACACGAACAATTGCCCAACGACATCCGCTGGCATTTTATTGGCCACCTGCAAAGTAATAAGGTGAAATACCTCGCACCTTTTATCGATCTGGTTCATGGGATTGACTCGTTGAAGTTGCTGAAAACCATTGATAAAGAAGCTGCTAAAAACGATCGTGTGTTGCGCTGTCTGTTACAGTTTCATGTGGCTGACGAAGAAAGCAAGTTCGGCCTCAATTTGGGTGAAGCCCGCGAGCTGCTCCGCTCGGCCGACTATGCTGCCATGCGCAACGTTCAACTTTGCGGGGTAATGGGTATGGCCACCTTTACCGACGAACAGGAACAAGTTCGACGCGAATTTCGTCAGCTTAAAAACATATTTGATCAATTAAAAACCGAATTCTTTGGAGACAAGGCTTCTTTTTCTGAAATTTCGATGGGAATGTCGGGCGATTACTTGCTGGCAGTCGAAGAAGGAAGTACGATGATCCGAATGGGCAGTGCTGTTTTTGGCGAACGGCATTATCCGTGAGTGGTTCCGGTTCCGGATAAAGAAAAAAATAAAAAATACATAACCTTTTAGCATATGAAAAAGTTAGAAACAACCTACTTGGGGTTGAAACTGAAAAATCCGATTGTCGCGGCTAGTTCGGGGCTCACCGGCAGTGTTGACAAAATTAAAGCGCTGGAACAAGCCGGTGCGGCAGCAGTAGTGCTTAAATCCATTTTCGAAGAACAGATACAGGGCGAAGTGAGCCATTTAATCGGGAAAGATCCGCAAAACTCCTATCCCGAGGCCGAAGATTACATCCGTAATTATACCCGTCAACATAGCATGGGCGAGCATCTCAATTTATTGCGCCGGGTAAAGGCCGAAGTTGCCATTCCGGTTATTGCCAGCATCAACTGCGTATCGGCAGCCGAGTGGACCAGCATTGCCCGCGAATTTGAAAAAGCTGGTGCCGATGCCCTCGAATTGAATATTTTTTATGTCCCCACCTCCCGAAACGAGTCTGCCGCCGAAATTGAGCAGCGCTACGTCGACGTATTGCGGGGCGTGAAAGCAGCCGTATCTATTCCGGTGTCCGTTAAATTAGGTTTCTACTTCACCAATATTATTGGCATGGCCGAAAAGCTGATGGCCAACGGGGCTCAGGCACTTACCCTGTTCAACCGCTTTTACGAACCCGATATTAACCTCGAAAAGCTGGAATTAGGTGCTTCCGAGGTGTTTAGCTCTCCGGCCGATATTCGGCGTTCGCTGCGCTGGGTGGGTTTGGTGAATGCCGCCCTGCCAAAGCTCGAAATTGCTGCATCTACCGGTATCCACGATGGCGATGCCGTAATAAAACAATTGCTGGCGGGTGCGCAGGTGGCCCAGGTTTGTTCGGTGGTGTACATTAATGGGGTACAGGTAATTGACGGGATGTTGAAGGATTTGGAAAAGTTCATGCAAAAATGGAACTTTAGCAGCATCGACGATTTTCGCGGACGTTTGTCGTACGCCAAAATCGACGACCCGCAGTTGTACGAGCGGGCCCAGTTTATGAAGTACTTTTCGAATAAAGCCTAACCAAAAAATTGACCAATGAAGCAAAGCCGGGTGTTACTGTTCATCGTCCTGATGTTCACATCCGGCTTTGCGTATGCCCAGTCAGCAAACCTGGAAATTAAACCAACCGGGGAGCCAGCTTTGGTTTTTTGCAAGGATTCGATCCGTTTTGGCAACATGGTTTCGGTTACCGGCGATTCTATCCTGGACGGGCTGAAAGTGTCGATTGCCAATTACAAGTTGAATGCCGAACGCTTGGAATGTACCAGCCATAGCGCCTCGCTAACGGAAAATTGGAATCCGTCGGCCGGTTATCTGGAAATTCGGGGGAAAGCAACAGCCGAAGAATACCGTCAGGCCATTGCCAATACCCACTACATCAACCTGAATGCAGTTCCCGATACTACCACCCGCCAAATTGCTGTCACCCTTATCGATGCCGACTTTCTGCCTTCAACCGGGCACTTTTATAAATACATTTACAAAGAAGGTATAAAATGGACCGAAGCCCGTGCAGCAGCTGATACCATGACGTACCGGGGGCTGCAAGGCTACATGGCCACGATTACATCGAAAGAAGAGAATGATTTTATTGGGCTGAAAACCACCGGGGTGGGCTGGATTGGCGCTTCCGATTCGGCACAGGAGGGCTACTGGCGATGGATGACCGGTCCCGAAGCCGGAACCTTGTTTTGGCGCGGAACAGCCTCGTCGGGCTGGGCGGTGAATGGTGCCTATTCGTTTTGGGGGAACGGAGAACCGAATAATGTGCTGAAAAGCGATGGCTCCGATGAAGATTATGCCCACGTAACGCAAGAGCGCAGCCAGCCCCAATATTCGTGGAACGATTTAAGTAATAACAGCGACGGGCCAAATTCGCAATTCTTTTATTCAAAGGGTTTTATTGTTGAGTTTGGAGGTATGGTGGGCGATCCTCAGTTGAACATTTCGGCCTCGTTTTCAATTAAAATCCGCAAAATCATTTTTGGGTCGAAGGCCGACAAACCCATTTGCCAATACGATTCGGTTCAACTAAACCATACCTTTAACGGAACTTACAGTTGGAGCCCAGCCGCTGCGTTGGGCAATGCAACGGTTTCCAATCCCTGGGCATTGCCGTTGGACACCACCCGCTTTTTTGTTACTGCCAATTACGATGGATGTGCCGATACGGCCAGCTTCCGGGTGAATGTTCGCCCGGTTCCTGTGTTCGACTTGGGCGACGATAAAAACCCTTGTGCGGGCGATACGGTTTGGCTGAGTGCCTCGCCCGAAAGCGGTGGCGCTTCTTCTGGTTACCTCTGGAGCACCGGAGCAAGCACCTCCGAAATCCCGGTTAATGCTTCGGGCAACTATTGGGCCCGGGTAACCAATTTACACGGTTGCTCTTCAACTGATACGGTGCAGGTAACCGTCCGCGATTTTCCGCAGATTACACTGGCCGACAGCAGTCTGCTCGGTTACGACACACGCTCGGTACAACTTAGCCCTTCGGCCAATAAAGGCAGTGCTTCCTGGAGGGGCTCGGCCGGGCTCAGCTTTTCGGAATCGAATCAGTTTGAGACAATCGTAACAGCGGCTGATACAGGTGTTTTTCGTGCTTTTCTCATCGTAACCGATACCTGGAACTGCGAGAGCCGCGATTCGGTGGAACTGAAGTTTTACGATACGCCTTCCACTCAAATCAATATCGATTCCCTCGCTTGCTTGGGCTACTCGCTGGATGTGAATTACACGGGTACCGGAAGTGCAGATGCTTTGTATTCGTGGTATTTTCCCGATACATTGTATGCCGAAGGACAGGGTTTGCAGGAGCTCACCATCCAATTGGGCTTTCAGCAAACCAACCAGCGGCAGCTGGGCTTGCAGGTAACCGGGTCGGGATGTAAAAGCGATATCGCCTGGGTGCCAGTCCGGGTACGGCCGAACGTGTCTGTGGCGGTCGATACCAGTGAGGGCTGTCTTCCGCTTCCGGTCCGGTTCACCGCGTTACCCACCGAAACCATTAACAGCTACCATTGGGGTTTTGGTGATGGCAATACCGGCGAGACTTCGGGTCCCGAAATCGGGCACAACTATCAGTCGCCCGGGGCCTTCGACCTGACTTTGACGGTTGTATCGGCCGAGGGATGCAGCAATACCGGTGTTTTAAAGGATTTTGTAACAGTAAACCCGCTTAAAACGGCATTGCTCGATATTGATCCGGAACGTTGTTACCCACACCAGTTTATTGCCAACTATACAGGCAACGGAACAGTTGCCGACACTTACTATTGGGATTTGTCGGCTTTAGGGGAGGACGAGATTTTGCTCAATCCCGATACGACGTTGGGGCCGTTGGAAATTAGTTTGAAAAACCAGCCGAATGTCAGAATCGGTTTGCAAGTCGTGTCGGACAAAGGCTGTGAGGGAGTGGCTCAGTATTACACGCTGAAACGTCAACCTTGGTTTATTGCGGGAGCCGATACTGCGGGAGGATGTGCGCCGCTGGCGGTAAAACTATCGGCTCAGCCAGTCGATCCGCTTGATGTGTTGAGCTACTTCTGGGATACAGGCGTGCAAAACGACATAAGCGGAAATCCGGTTTCCGAAACTTACACGGAGCAGGGCCGCAGTTACGCAGTTACGGTAATTGCCAGCTCGGAACTGACGGGTTGTGCCGACACGTTGACACTGGATACACCAATAACCGTACATGCCAACCCGGTTGCCGCTTTCGGCGTTGATAAAACGGAGAAATTAATTTCGGATGCCCGTTTTCAATTTACCAACGAAAGTAGCGGGGCTGTTTTTTACAACTGGGATTTTGGCGATGGCGCACAGTCTGAAGAGCTGAACCCCGAATACAGGTACCGGCAAATAGGTTGGTTTAAGGTAAACCTATTGGCCAAAAGTGAGTTTGGCTGCACCGATACGGTTAGCTATCAATTGCTGGTAGCGCCCGAAGATTTGTTCCCGCCCAATGCCATCAACCCGAACAGTTCGAACCCTGACAACCGGATTTTCCTGTTGGCAACAGAGGCAGTTCAGTCTGAAGGCTACCGGATGCAGATTTTCAACCGCTGGGGGGGAACAGTTTTCGAGTCAACCGATAAAACACAAGGCTGGGACGGCAAAACGGAAACCGGTTCGGTAGCTCCGGCCGGAACTTACGTTTGGGTGCTGTCGTACCGCGATGTGCTGGATAAAAAACGAACCCAAACCGGAACCGTTACGCTGATATTTTAGGTGAAATAGCTAAATCAGAATAAATCTGAGGGAGCACCTTATTTCTGGTTGTTCTTGTCAACCCATTTGGCTTTCCATTTGGGGTAGTTGGCCAAAATTTTTGAGGGGCTTGAGGTGTACCAGCCGTAGCCATTGCGGCGCTCGTAGCCAATTTCGGCCAGGCTGTTTTTCTTGATGCCGTCACGATCGCAGAAAAATGGCCGTTCAGTTTCCAGATCGTAAAAGCGGGCCCAAAGCGGTGTGGCGTCAGGGTCGGATTTCACCACCAAATCCTTATTGCCTTCGGCATCGGTTTGCTTTTCCAGTCGGATTCCTTCAATTTTGTGTGATTCGAACCAGTTGACTGCACCTTCGACCGCAGCGATAACAGTAGGAGATGGATTTTTTAAATCCATTAGCAAGTCGACAATGCCGACCGATTCGGATCCGCTGAACGAAGCCAGTTCGTATTTGCGGGCATTGGCTGGTTGCAGGGTTTGCGGATGATGCTGGGCACACCACACCGTTGGCTTGCCGCCAACACGAATTTGAGTGTTCAGCAGGCACTCAACACCGTTATCAAACGACAGCCGGGCTTTTTCTTTCAGTTCATCCGAAAGCTGGAGGGCCGTGAGTTGGTCGTCATTTTTAAACACATCCTCAAGTACGCGCATCACATTAATCATGGCATTGTCGTTAAAGGTAATGTCGCCCGAATAAGCCACACTGGAACTTTTGCGCACGGGATAGAACTGGGGCCATCCGCCATTGTTGTACTGGGCTTCCAGTAAGTAGTTCAGTCCTCTCAGAAAGGATTCGCGGAAATTTTCGCCTCCTTGCCGGCTGTAAACATTGGCAAGGAAACGCATTTCCATAGTGGTGGAGCCATTGTCTATAGTTGCACCGATTTCATTTTTCGACTGTTCAAATTCTGCTTTTTCCGACGAAGTAAATTCGTGATGGTAGGGCTTGTTTTTGGGCCACCCGCCAACTGTCTTCTGGCATTGTACAACTGTTTCGGCTACTGCTTTGGCATCGGCAGTGCCGTACCATTCGGCAGGCATTGCGGTGGCTACGGTTCTCCAGCTTTTTGCTCGGTAATCGTCCGGCTGTGCTTTCAATGTGGCCGAACTTGCTATCCAGAAAAGAGTAATCAGGCTCAGTAATCGCTTCATGGTTTTTGGCATTAATCGAGTTCTTGTTTTTTTTTACAGATTTTTATCGTCGTTTTGTTTCATGTTCGGGCTATCCGGTTCTTTTTGGTTGTTTTCGGCTTCAGCCCGGTTTAGGAGAATCCGTTCGCGTCGCAAAAAATACACCACAATCAGGGCAGAGCAAGCATCGGAAATGGGCATCGACATCCAGATTCCGTGCAATTGGAAATAGTTGGGTAAAATGAAGAGCAAGGGAATTAAAATAATGACTTGCCGTAGCAGCGTGAGTAAAGTGGCAATTTTTGCCTTTCCAACCGATTGAAAAAAGTTTCCGGCCACCACCTGAAACCCAACAATGGGCAAAGCCAGCAGTCCGATGCGCAGTCCTTCGCTGCCAATAGCCAGCAGGGTTGGGTCGCTGGCATTGAAAAAACGCACAATGAGCCCGGGAGCCGTTTGTACCGCAATAAATGCCAACACCGAAATAATAGTAGACGAGATAATGGCCAGGCGCAGGGTTTCGCGGACCCGCCCGTAGGATTGGGCCCCGTAATTAAACCCGATAATTGGTTGTGATGCCATATTAATGGCGACCACCGCCATAATAATGAGCGTGGCCACTGAATTTACAATTCCCATAGCTCCAACGGCCAAATCGCCCCCAAAACTGATGAGCTTCGTGTTGATAAGCCCTTGCACAGCCGAGCTGGCAATTTGCATAAAAAAGGGAGCCATCCCAATGATTAAGATTTCTTTCAAAATGCTGGTTTCCAGTTTAAAATACTTGGGCTTAATTTTAACTACCGAGCGTTTGCTCCTGAAATGTAAAAGAACCCAAACAGCCAGTACCATCATTGAAATAACCGTAGCATAGGCGGCACCTTTTACCCCTAAGCCCAACCCAAAAATAAAAATAGGGTCGAGAATAATGTTGGTTCCGGCGCTGATAAGCATCGAATACATAGCAATGCGGGCATTTCCTTCGGCCCGGATAACGTTATTGAGCGAAAAACCAACCACCTGAAAAATCACCCCTATCAGGATAATGTCTAAATAATCGTTGGCGTATTGCAAAGTATCGGTGGTGGCACCAAACATCTGCAACATAGGGGTTTTTATTAAAAAGCCGATTCCGGTTATCAACAACGAAGCAACAAGCATCAGTACAAAACTGTTTCCGAGCACGCGCTCCGCTTTTTCCATGTCGCGCCGCCCCATGTTGATGGAAACCAGCACACTGGAGCCAATCCCAATCAGCATACCAAAGGCAATCATTACCAGCATCACCGGAAAAATTACAGAGATGCCGCTCAAAGCCAGTGCCCCGACACCCTGTCCGATAAAAATCCGGTCGACGATGTTGTACAAGGCATTCACAAACACACCAATAAACGAGGGAATGAAAAATTTCAGCATCAGTTTACCAATGTGTTGTTCGGCCAATTCTTTGGTTTTATCCATGCAGTAGCTTGTGTTTTCCGGTTTAGGTTGACGTGAATTGAGCTTATGCCCAACATGCTCCGGTGTTCCGGGTGCGAAAATTCAATTCGAAATTCAAACTTAATTGTTTGCTGCCAAAAGTAAACATTCGGGGGCATATAACCGGGTTTTGTGTGTTCTTATTCTAAATTTGCAGGCATAGAACCGTATTAACGCAAACGAACATCATGGAAACAAAACTGGATAAAAAACTTAATGCCGAAATCATTCAGAATTTGCAGTCGGCAAACAGCGAAGTGGTTTCTCAAAGCCTTAGTCAAATCAGCGAGAACGGAAATTCGGCCTATATCCCGTCTTTGGTGGACTTGCTGCATTCAACCCAAAACCACGAAATTAAAAAACAGGTCACTAATTTACTGTCCGAGTTAAAACACAGTGATGCCGTTCCATTGATTATAGACGCTATCCGGAATAAAAAATACAGCAGCGAACTGCAATTTCTGGTGTCGGCTTGTTGGGAAAACGGACTGGACTACCTGGAATACCTGCCCTTGTTTGTGGATTTGATGATTGAGCAGAATTTTATGGTGGCTTTTGAAGCGCACACAGTAATTACCAACATGACTGGCCGGATTTCGAGGGAACAAAGCGAAACACAGACGCTGAAAATTAACCAGGCCCTGCCAGGTGTGGGCAACGATAAACGTGGTTTGCTCGAAGAAATTGTTGAATTTTTACCCGAGCTCGAAGCGGGAATCGAGCCGCAGGAATATTAGGAATTGTTGAGAAGGTTAAATTGTTGAAAGGTTGAATGCCATATGGCATAGGCTAGGCTTTGGGTTTAATTCATCTTTTTTCAAATTAGAGTCAACTCTTTTCAGTATCGAACCGAATAAACTCTAATTTTAAGCAGGCCAACTTTACCCGAAACCTATAATTTGTGTACCTGCTGAAAAAAATTACACTTCTCGTTGCACTGCTAATCCCGGTTGGGGCGGCGATTGCCCAGGATGCCGGTTATTCCCAGTTTTATGCGAACCCGCTTTACCTGAACCCCGGCTTTGCCGGAACCAACGGGCAGGGGAGGGTAGTGGTGAGCTACCGCAACCAGTGGCCGCAGCAAGGCACAACGTATGTGAACTATTCGGTTTCGTTTGATA